>CAZONU010000308.1:0-522 GCA_964581145.1 uncultured Planctomycetia bacterium | reverse complement strand
CGGGGAGGCGCGCCGAGTGACCACCGTCGAGGGCCGGGAACTCGCCGCCGGGCTCGCCCAACTTGCGGAAAAGCGCAACGCGGTCCTGGACGAGATCGCCAGGGCGGTGGTCGGCCAGGAGGAGGTCCTGGAGCTGATGCTCGCGGCCATGCTGGCCCGCGGGCACTGCCTGCTGGTGGGCGTGCCCGGGCTGGCCAAGACCCAGATGGCCAAGGCCCTGGCCGGCAGCCTGGACCTCTCCTTCAAGCGCATCCAGTTCACGCCCGATCTCATGCCCTCGGACATCACCGGGACCAACGTCATTTACGACCTGCCCGCCGGCGGCCGCGAGTTCCGCTTCGTGCGCGGGCCGGTCTTCGCCAACATCGTGCTGGCCGACGAGATCAACCGCACCCCGCCGAAGACCCAGGCGGCGCTGCTCGAGGCGATGCAGGAGCGCCAGGTGTCGGTGGCCCAGGAGACCTACAGGCTGGAGCCGCCCTTTTTCGTCATCGCCACCCAGAACCCCATCGAGCAGGAGGG
>CAZONU010000307.1:0-6210 GCA_964581145.1 uncultured Planctomycetia bacterium | reverse complement strand
GTCCAGCATTCTAGCCAGGGAAGGAACCGCACTTGACGCACTCTGCCCCAGTTCGCCAAGAGCTCCGGCAGCGACCTGTCGGATGCGGTCATCTCCCAGCAACTTGATCAATGCGGCAACCACCTCAGGGGATTTAGCGCGTACATCCCCCAAAGCAGCTGCGGCTCTAACGCGCACTCCTACGTCCTTGTCCGAAAGGGATCGAATGAGTTGGCCTGCAGCGCTCTGCGCCTTCGGCCCAACCTCACCTAGAGCATCTGCGGCCAGCCCGCGCACGTCTGCGTCCTGGTGCTTCAGGTAGCCGGCAAGTGGCCCGACGTGGGGTTGCGCCTTCCCCGTGATCTTGACAAGCGCTAGGTGACACGCGACGGCATTCTGCGCAGTGTCCCTGGCCAGAGAGGCCTGCAGACCAAGTACGGCTTTTTGGGCGACGGGCCCCAGCCGGCCGAGGCAGGTAATGCATACCCATCTGACTCCCTCGTCCTCATCGAACAGCAAGGGAGTGATCGCCGCCACTACCGGGGCCTTCTGCGGACCCATTTCCGTCAGGATCCTGATCGACGAGCGGCGCAGGCGGGCTTCATCCGACTTCAGTGCCTCGAGGAGGCGGGGAACAGCGGGCTCGCCTATCTGGACGAGGAGCCGCTTCGCCCTTCCAGCATGCCGCCTGGCTATGCCGCCCCAGCCTACCATTGAGAGGAGCGGGCCAACCGCCGGCGAGAAGACCCTCATGTTCCTGCCGGCGCGAGCCTGCAGCATCTCCTCGAGAGAGGTCAGGGCCTCATGCCTTCGAGCATATTCGCCCGTATCGAGCTCTGCAGCCAGTTCCTCTACTTTGGCTCGAGTCCGCAGGTAGGGCGCAGCCGCAAACCAACAGAACAGTGCCGTGACGATGAGCAGCGTGAGCGCGACGCCCCAATAGACATACAGGCGCCTGGAGCGGGGCGGGGTGGGGATGGATTCCCCGGGCGGCTCAGTCATTCCGCGCCCTTTCCGTACCCCGCCTTCCCCCGGTCCTCCGCCAGCTTGGCGCGGTACTCGCGCACCAGCCCGGCGACATAGGGGTCGGCTCTCTCCGCCTCGGCGACGCGTTCGGGGGTGGCGATGAAGAGCTTCGACTTGTAGATGGTCCAGTCCCCGCCGACCTGCGCGCACCAAGCGTCCAGGACTGCGGCGAAAGGCACGTTCTTGAGTTGCATGTTGACCTTTGCCTCCGGGTCGACCGTGCTCTTGGGATCCGTCGTGATCCCGCATTCGAGCAGTCCGCGGAAGTAGCTCAGGGCTTCCTCCGCCGGTTCGTCCTTGAACTCCACGCTCACGCGCTTGTCCAGGCCGCGGATGATGTGCTCCGTCGTTCTCCTCTTCATGCGCCGCTCTCGCAGGGGTACCCACGCGAAGCCGATCCCCACGGCGAGGGCCAGCAAGGCGACAGCGGCGATGTAGAAGCCGAGCATGCGCTTGGAGCGCTTGGCAGGTTCGGAAGGGGCGGGGGTGATCATCGCTGACCTTCCATCTGCGAGGCCGCCTTGCGGGCAGCTCGTATTCCTTCCAGCCGTTCGCGGGCCCACCGGCGGGCCGGCTCGTCCTTGTGATTGAGCGCATCGCGGTACATTGCCTCGGCAGCGTCCAGTTCCTTCGAGAAGCGCCGACACGCATACGCGAGAACGGGCTTGGCCACGGCGCTGGCGACGAAGTCGGTCGACCCGCAGCGCCGTTTGAGATGGCGCACCAACTCCCCGGGTGTTCCCGGATGCCTGTAGCAGGGGGTCCCGCCCCCGAACTCCTCAAGGGCGCTGTTGGATTCAGACACCCACCAGAGGACCCTGAAGGCATGCTTGTCATCGCGCTCGTCAAGCACTCTGAAGAGCAGTTCCGGGTTCCCGGAGGCGGCTTCGAAGGCAAGCGTAGGGGGCAGGAGAGCAGTGCTCGTAAACCCAATGGGCATATCCACGAGGACGTCGGGGTGGTCAATAACCAGCTCCATGGCTTCCGCATTGCCGGCGCAGGCAGCCCTGAGGCAAACCAGCATGTTCTCGCTGGCGACTGTCGGACCCAGAATGCCCGACCCCAGGATGATGGTGTCCCCCCTCTTCACCCGCCAGATGGCGTAGCGTGTCCTGAGCGGCCTGTACAGCAGCGCTCCCGCCACAGCAACGCCTGCGATGACCAGGCCCCATCTGATGATGGCTTTCCTGGACGGGCGGGGCTTCCTGGCTTCGGGCTTCTCGTCAGTCACGGGATACCTCCACCTACAGCATACCGCGCGCATGGGGGTGAAGCAAGCTCCTCCTTCGGGGCCCCTAGAACTTCAGGACCGCCCCGACGCGCAGGCCGAAGAACTTGATGTCCTGCTCCGGCGACCCCTCGGCGTCCAGCTCGTAGCGCAGGCGCTCGTAGACGAGGCCCACGTGCAGGATCATGTCCTCCTCTTTCAGCTTGGTGACCCAGCCGACGTTCAGACCCACGGCCCAGCCGCCCTTTACGTCCTCGGTTCCGCTCTCGTCGAGCGCGGGCACGTTGTAATCGAACTCGGACTCGCCGGCCACTATCCGGCTGACCAGCACCTGGGCCACCATATCCGTCTTCAGGGAAAGCGGGCCGGCAATTCGCAGGCCGAGGTCCACCGCCAGCAGGCCGGTTTCCTGTTCCACCTGGCCGGCATCCCAGTCGATCTCGGTGTCCCAGTCGCGGTAGGACACTCCCAGCAGCGGGGTGAGGATCCAAGGCTCTTCCGGCTCGTCTTCCAGCCCGCCTCCCACCCTCTCCCCCAGCTTGAACCCCCAGCCGACCGTGGCGCCCAGGCGCCAGCCCGCCACGTCCTGCACATCGAACTCGGCGTCGACGCCGTCGACGTCGAAGCCGTAGAGCGCACCGCCGACGACGCTGGCCCGCGCGCTCCAGCTCGGCCCCTGCCCGTACCTCCCGATTTTCAGATTGAGGCCGAAGGCCAGGCCGTCCCCCTCGAACTCGACGCCGTCCTTGAACTCCGCGTCCAGCCACCCGGGAGTCAGGCCCAGCTCCAGCCTGTATCCGCCCGCGGCCTCCTCGCCGGCCAGGGCAACAGAGGCGGCGCACAGGACCGCGGCCGCGACCGCCAGGAGCTTTTTCAACACGATAGACCCTCCACGGAGTACTCCTCTGGATACAGCTTAGCTCGACTCTCTGGCCGGGTCAAGACTTACCTCAGTTGCCAGTGTTCAGTTGTCAGTTTTCAGTGGGGCCTGAAAAGTGGGTTCTCAGTGTCTCCGTGTCTCCGTGGCGAAAATCTTCGCGCTGAAACCGCGACAGTTAGACGCTTTCCGGGCGGGGCTCTTGCCCCCGGCGGGGTTGGGGAGGTATAATACGGGTGGAGCGGGGAATGGAAAGGCAGGCCGGGCGATGGTGAATCAGTCCAGCGGTTTCGGCCGGAAAAGTGTCACAACATCTTGTGAGGAGTACAGAGGCCCTCGCGAATGTCTTGGACAATGATTAGGAGAACCGGCGTGAAGCGTGTCTTGCTGATCATGATGACGAGCAGTGCGCTGGCTTCCAGCTGTGCCCTTCGCCAAGAAGCGGCGCCATTGGTGGGGAAGGACGCTCCCCGCGAGAAGCCTAAGCCCAAGGTGTTGCAGGCGGAGAAAAACGGCGTGCATCTCACACTTCGTTATCCATCGGAGTGCGTGGCCGGACACGCGCTGATGGTGGAAGTCTCCGTGAGGAATAGAAGCGACAAGTTCTTCCTGTACTATGTCAGCAGCACAGATGAAGTCACCTTCGATGTCTACCAGATGAGGCGCGGTGGGTGGCTGGCCGCTCCACTTACTACCTACGGCAAGACCAAGAACCTCAGGGCCAAAGGCAAACCCGGACGAGCACGAAGGAACATATCCAAAGTGCTGCCGCCAGGAGGAGGCTTCACCTTCACAGAGAATCTCGCCCGCCTGTTTGACTTGAGTCAAGCCGGCAGCTACCGGTTAGAGGCGAAGTTGGACCTGTATGACGGCAAGACGGTGCTCAGAACCCCGCAACAGGTATTCAAGGTCACCCTTCCAGGGATACCCCCGTTTATTGTTTCGGAGAAAGCTGTCTACAAGTTCGAGAGGGCAAGACCTGACATTTCTGCTGTCGTGACGGTGCTGATGGATACTAAGAACAAAGAGGCGTTGCTTCGCGGCTTGCGTGATGAGGCAGCCAATATCCTCCGCCTTTGGGGATACAAGCAGCTTCCGGACAGGCTGATAGACGGGCTGGAAAATCCGAAGGAACCCGAGCTCTTCCGCGCAATTTGCGTTGCGCAACTGGGGAACAGTCTGCCGCAAGCTGGCAAGAAAGAGAAGGCGAAGATTCTGATTGTGGTTCGGAGAGCGCTCGATGACCGGCATTCTGCGGTCAAGCGCGGCGCTCTTTGGGTCTTGACCGGGGCAGGCGATCCCAAAGCCGCGCAAACCGTGGAGTCATGGCTGGCTGATCCCGGGGCGGACAGTGTGCGGGAGACAGCCATAGCATGTGCGCGCGTCCTGGGGCTGCGCAAGCACATTCCGGCCATTCGCAAGCACCTGCGCGACAGCAGCGAAGCAGTTCGAATTGAGGCCATAGGGACCCTGGGGCAATGGCGCGACGAGGCCAGTCGAGCGGCCTTCGCGGATGCCGCGAAATCCAAGTCGGTTAGTCTCCGGTACGCGGGGAAGGCTGCCCTCAAATGTCTCGGTGAGAAAAGGGAGAAGGAACGTCGTTGAACTCCCACAGTGTTCCCAAGGCAGCCTAACTGTCCCCCTTCCCGAAACTCTTGACTGATTGAGGCAGGAAAGGTCTGGAGTAATTCGCATCTCCGGTGGGGGCGAACGCTGCTCGTCCACAGACGCCACATGCACTGGGCGAGCCCGAAGCGCGCGGGAACATATCCGTCGTCCGTGACTCAGGTTTCAGTCGCCATCCCTGGCGACGGCTCGCTTACAGTCGCTCGCCGCTCCGGGCCGGCCCGCTCCTCCGGAGCGGTGCGTCCCTCCGCCTCTGTGTCCTCCGTGTCCTCTGTGGTGCGAGAGCTGCCCCGGGCGCGCGACGGCCCGGGCTAGGCGCCGGCCCTACCGGCGGATGACCTCCGACTTGCTCTTCTCGAAGGCCGCGTAGTAGGTCAGCTCCGTGGCGGTGAGCATGGCCTCCAGGCTGAACTCGCGCTCCACCGTGTCCCGGCCGGCCTGGGCGATCTCCCGCCGGCGGGCCGGGTCGGTCAGGAGGTCCTGGATGCGGTCGGCCAGGGCCGCGTGGTCGCGCGGGGGGGCCAAGAGGCCGTTCTCGCAGTCCCTGATGACCGTGAAAATTCCGCCCACCGCGCTGGCTACTACCGGCACGCGGCAGGCCATGGCCTCCAGGATGTTTATGCCCAAGGCTTCCTGCAGGCTGGGGGCCACGAACACGTCGAAGGCGGGCATCACCTCGCGGGCCGGCAGCGGCGTCTCCCGGAAGGTGATCCGCCGGCGCACGCCGAGCTCCAGGGCCAGGGCGTCCAGGCGCGCGCGCTGGGGGCCCTCGCCGACGAAGAGGTACTCGGCCTCCTGGCCGCGCTTCTCCAGCCCGGCGGCGGCGCGCACCAGGAACTCCGGGCCCTTGCGCACCGCCAGCCGCCCGAAGAAGCCCACCACCGGCAGGCGCGGGGGCTCGCCGGGGGCCGGCTCGGGCTCCTCCCGCGGGGTGTAGGCGGCCACGTCGATGCCGTTGGGGGTACAATCGAGTCTAATGGCGTTAAGAAACGGCGAGTTAGGTGCACCGAGAGCAACTGAGATCAACACTTCTTGTGGCCATTTTGTGGCGCGGCGACTGTCCAGAAACAGCCCGGCGGCGGCCCGCGGACTCTGGGGCCCGCCTCGCCACTCGGCGCCGTTGTCTCCCTGAAGTCAGGTGCACTCGACACATGGGATACGCCTGATCGGCTCGTCGCCACCGCGGGTTCCACTGCGAGCGCGGGGTCCTCTGCCGGGCGAACAGAATTCGCACTTCCGGCCGCCATCCCGGCAACCCTCCATGCCGTTGCGGACCTTCTAGCGCATTGCCATCTGAATCGTGACCGGGCAACTCAGGGCAGCGGAGACCGGACAGTACTTCTCCAGCTTCTCCTTCAGGCGGAGTGAAGCGGCCCTCGCCAGGACTTTGTCATCTTCCCACGCCACGTCAATCCGCACCGTAAGGCCCGAGAACCGCAGTCCCTCGGCCGTCTTCTCCATAGTTCCCTTAGAC
>CAZONU010000306.1:0-6217 GCA_964581145.1 uncultured Planctomycetia bacterium | reverse complement strand
GGCTCCTGTTCTTGGCCGCGGCGGTGGCCTTGGCCCTGGGCGGGCCGCTGCCCGTCTGGCTGGCCCGGGTCTTCCCGGCCGCGAGCCCCCTGGCGGCGCTGAGCGGCGCGCTCGCCGGGCGCCGCTGGTACCTGGGGGTGCTCTGGGCGCTGCCGCCGCTGGTATTGGTCCTCGTGGCGCTCTGGAGGGGGCGGCTCTTCTGTCGATGGGTCTGCCCGGCGGGGACTCTCTACGCGCTGCCGGCCCGGCTGAGCCTTAAGAAGAAGATCCTGGGCGCGCGCCTGAGCGGATACATTTTCTGGGCGGTGCTCTTCGCCTCGCTGGCCGGGGCCCCGCTGCTGATTTTTCTCGACCCGCTGGCCACCTTCAACCGCCTGACCTTGCCTGCGCGGGGCGTCTTCAGCGCCGCCTGGCTGGTGCTGGGATTGGTGCTGCCGCTCTTCCTGGTCCTGGGGTTCCTGCAGCCGATGATCTGGTGCACGCACCTGTGCCCGCTGGGCTACTTCCTCGGGCTCTGCGGCCGGCTGGGGAAGTGGCGAAAAAAGAAAGAGCTTGAGGAGGGCCCCGCGGAAGAGGATGCCCGGAGCGCGCCGGACCGCACCCGGCGGGAGGTGCTCGCCGGGCTGCTGTTGGGGCTGCCGCTGGCCGCGCTGTTCAGGAAGTTCGCCATGGTCGCGGCCTCGCCGGCCCGGGCCGCGGTGCTGCCCCCCGGGGCCGGGGAGCAGGCGGCATTCTCGGCGGTCTGCTCGCGCTGTTACGCCTGCGTGGGCGCCTGCCCCACGGGGGTCATCCGCGTGGGCTGGCCCGCGGACCGCGCGCCGGGGCAGTTCTTCCAGCCGGAGCTGGACGCCGAGAGGGGCTTCTGCGAGGAGTTCTGCAGCCGCTGCACGCAGGTGTGCCCCACCGGGGCGCTGGAGCCGCTCAGCGTGGACGAGAAGCGCGCCCGGCAGATCGGGACCGCCGTCGTCGTGCGCTCAGCCTGCCTGGCCTGGGCGGACGGCGAGTACTGCATGGTCTGCCAGGAGTACTGTCCCTACGACGCGATCGAGTCCAGCGAGGACGCCCGGGGCATTCCCCGCCCGCTGGTCGACGAGGAGCTCTGCCGGGGCTGCGGGCTCTGCCAGCACGAGTGCCCGGCGGTTCGCGAGGGCAAGGCCATCTTCGTCCACGGGGTCGAGCGCCAGCGGCAGCTGGACGTCGAGCTCTGGCAGCCCCGAGCCGCGGGGCCTCCACAAGGACCCGTCCGGCACGGCAGCCCTTGAGGCCGGGAAGGCGCAGGGTACAATGTTCGGCGCAGTGAGGCGCAGTCGGCCTCTCCGACGCGGCCTTTGTCTCCGGGGGAGAACGCTTTGGGACTGGCAGCCAAGAGCCTGGCCCGGCTGGTGAGCCTGATGGGCGGCGCGGCCCTGGCGGAGGCCGACTTCCCCGAGATCTGCCGGGAGCTGGTCGCCCGCAAGAACCAGGAGCACGCCGAGGCCTTCGCGCGCACCGACTATTCCCAGCGCATGGTCTTCCTGCCCCAGTGCCTGCGCTCGACGGAGAAGTGCCAGGCCAAGGAGCAGGGTGCCGAGCACGTCTGCGCCCAGTGCGGCGCCTGCAAGGCCGGCGAGGTGGTCCGCCGCGGCCGGGAACTCGGCTGCATGGGGGTGCGCATCCTCAAGGGCGGCAGCGCGGTCACCCGGCTGGTCGACGAGCTGGCGCCCGGAGCGGTGCTGGGCGTGGCCTGCCACTTCGAGGGCGCCTTGGGCATCCTGGAGTGCGAGCGCCTGGGCATTCCCGTGCAGTGCGTGCCGCTTTTGCGCGACGGCTGCGCGGACACCGACGTGGAATTGGACGCGGTCCTGGAATTGATGGAGAAGAAGTTGCCCTAGCCGGGAAGTCTGCGCGCTAGGCTTCTGCCACGTCCTCGTACTTCCAGCCCTGCTGCCCGCAGACGGCCCTGACGTGCTCGTCCCAGGTGGCTTCGAGCTTGGCCTGGGGCGAGACGAAGCTGTCCACCGCCAGATAGCGCACCGCTCCCCCGACCGCCTGGATTGAGTGCATCGTCGCCGGGGGGATCACCACCACCTGCCCGGCCATCACCGGGTGAGCCTCCTTCTCCTCCCCGACGGTGAGGATGCCCTCGCCGTCCAGCATGTAGTAGACCTGCTCGGTGTCGTCGTGCCGGTGAAGCGGGGGGGCCTCGCCGGGCTGCAGGACCACCATGAAGACCTCGGAGCACTCCGCCTCCGAGCGGTCCACCACCAGGTCGTTGACGTGGGTGGGGAAGCGGTAGCGCCTGAGCCCGGCCGTCTCGTAGACGTACTTCAATGGATGCCTTACTCCTCCTCGACCAGCTCGCCGCCGAAGCGGTGGTCGCTCACCAGCCCGCCGCCGCGGACGGTGCAGCACGGTGCCCCGGCCTCCACGGATTTCGCCCCTCCGGGAAAGGGCCATTCTAGTGCCGCGCGGTGGGCTTGCAACTTCCGGCCGGGTTGTAGTATGCTGGACGCCGCGCGAGACCAGCCCCGGGAAGGAGACCTCCGGATGCCCGCCACCGTACGCCAGAGAGTCCTGGCCGCCCTGGGCCACGAGGTCCCCGACCGCACGCCCGCGCAGGGCGGCTTTCACCCCGAGTCCCGGCGCAAGCTCACCGAGCACTTCAAGACCGGGAAGTGGGAGGACGTCGAGGAGGAGCTGGGCATCGGCGGCTGGGAGGAGCTCAGCGCCCGCGTCGACGACCCCGAGTTCGCCGAGCGGGCCGAGGAGCGCACCGTGGGCATGCTGACCCGCAAGGGGCTCTGGGGGGACGAGCGCACCTACGTCGACAAGGGGGGGGGTGACCTTCCGGGTGGGGGAGTCCGGCTGGTACGAGGAGCGCGTGGCTGGGCCACTCGACGAGGTCGACGGCGAGGACCTCGACGCCGCCCGGAAGATAAAGCTCCCGACGGTCGAGAACCTCAACGTTCCCGAGAGCTACGCCGAGCGCGTGGCCGCCTTCAAGGCCCGCGGCTGCTTCACGACTGGCGAGATCCGCAACCCCTACAAGGACGCCTGGCTGCTGCGGGGCATCGACAACGTCCTGGCCGACTACCTGATCCACCGCGACTTCCTGGAAATACTCTACGACCGGCTCTACGCCCTCTACACCGAGATAGCCCGCATCGAGGTCCGCGCCGGGGTGGACATGATCACCCTGTGGGGCGACATCGCCATGCAGGACCGGGTGATAATGGGCCCGGAAACCTGGCGCGAGGTGGACAAGCCGCGCATGGCCGAACTGGTCGCGGCCATCAAGGCGGAGAACCCCGAGGTCTAGGTCTACATGTTCATCCACTCCGACGGCGACGTCTTCGAGGTCATCGACGACCTGGTGGAGATCGGCTTCGACGTGGTCAACCCCATCCAGCCGGAGTGCATGGACCCCGCCGAGATCAAGAAACGCTGGGGCGATAAGATAACCATGTGCGGGGGGCTCAGCCTCCAGCGGACCCTGCCGGGCGGCACCCCCGCCGAGGTCCGCGAGGAGGTCCTGGACCTCATCAGGAAGTGCGGGTACGACGGCGGGCTGATAGTGGCCCCCTCGAACTCCGTGCAGCCGGACGTGCCCGTCGAGAACATCCTGGCCTGCTACGGGGCAATACGCGACCTCGACCCGGCCTCGCTGGGCGGCCGGCCGGGCTGAGGGACGGTCGGACCGGGATTCTATTCGGGCGTTATGCGGATGCGCCGGGCAGGCCTTTCGGGCTCCCTCTTCCGCAGCCGGACCCTGACGGACAGATACTCCTCCAGGTCTTCGGGAACCCATATCTCCGCGCGGCCCAGCAGGCGCAGGATCACCACCCGGTCCGGGCCGCCGAGGAAGTTCTGGTGCACCGCCGGGGGCAGCAGCAGCGTGCCGCCCCGGGCCCGGACCTCCCGGGCGCTCTTGGCCGCGGCCAGGTGGGCCTCGTAGCCCCCCATTCCCTTGCGCTTCTCGATCTCGGCCAGGTAGATCTTCCACTGGTCGGCGTCGTAGACGAAGACGCAGCGCTCTCCCGGCCGGCGGCCCCGATGAGTGACCACGTGCAGCCCGGCGTCCCCCAGGAAGGCCGCCCCCTCCACGCGCCCGTCGTCGCCCACCACGGCGCTCAGGCCCTTCCCCCGGGCCCTGCGCCGCTCGGCCAGGGCGGGGCCGGCCAGGTAGTCGGTCAGGTCGTCCTGGAGCCACACTTCGGTCCGGGCGGCCATGGGCAGGATCTCCACCCTGACGGGACCGCCCAGGAAATCCCCGCGGATCTCAGCGGGCACCTGCAGCTCGCCGCCGGCAACCCGCACCGTGCGGGCGGCGTCCGCCTCGGCGCGCTCCGCCCCGTAAGTGGACAGCGCCTTGTACTTCTCGAGCCGGGCCAGGTGCAGCTGCCACTGCTCCGCGGTGTACAGGGACAGGCAGCGCTCGCTGGTGCCCCTGCCGCGGTGGAGCACCAGGCGCAGCTCGCCGTCGTCCAGGAAGCTCATCCCGCCGATGCGGCCGTCGTCGCCCACCGCGGCCTTCAGGCCGCGCGCGCGCGCGTTCTGGCGCTCGGTTATGGCCAGCAGCGCCCTGCGCGCCTCCTCGCTGGCGCGCCGCAGGCGGGCCTGCTCCTTGAAGTAGTAGAAGCCGCCCAGGCCGCCGAGGCCCAGCACCGGCAGGATCACCAGGAAGGCGATGACGTAGAGCTTGAAGGCCTTGCGCCCGCGCCGCTTGATCTCCTCGGCGCTGAGGCCCTCGCGGGCCGCCTCCACCCGCTCGCGGGCGGTGCGGAAGCGCACCGAGCCCTTGGCGCGCAGCTCGGCGATCTTCTTGGAGATGCGCTCTTGAACCTTCGCGTTGAAGTCGGAGGAGACCTGCTTGACGCGGATGCGCTTGAATACCTGTTGAGCCGCGCGGTAGCCGTCGAGCTCCCTGGTGCAGTCCGGGCAGCCGCCCAGGTGCTTCTCGATCTCCGCGCGGCGCCCGGTGGGCAGCTCGTCGTTCAGGTAGTCGACCAGTTCCGCGCGTACCGACTCGCAGGGCATGACTTCCCCCGGTGCTTTTTCGATATTAAACGCAGATTCGGCGGAAAGGTTCAAATGAAAGTCCTAAGCGGCTGCCCTAGCGGCCTTTGGGCCGGGGGTCCCGCTCGTGGTCCCCGAGCAGCCGGCAGTCGTAGTGCAGGATGTGCCGGTCCCTGGTCTCCTCCCACTTGAAGGTGGCGGGCTTGTTCTCCCGCCTGCGGGAAATCAGTATCCGGGAGATGAAGGTGACGGTGGCCTTGCCGTTCTTGCTGACCACTACCCCGCGGGTGGCGTTGAACACCGCCCGCCCGGAACCCTTGACCTCGTGGATGATCCGCTGGCGGTTGTGGAAGCGGGGTGGGAAGCGCTCGTTGTAGGCCTGGGTGTCGAAGGCCCCCGAGCAGGTCCAGGAGAGAGCCACCAGGGTCTGTCCGCCGCGCACGTAGACGTTGTTCACCCGTCCGGTCATCGACAGCTTGAAGTCGTTGCCGCGCCGGAACCCGCCCGCGGGGTAGAAGTAGTCCGGCCCGGCGTAGACCGGGATGTCCGCCGACCAGCTGCTGCCCCGCCGGACCTTGCCGGGCGGGAGCACCGGCAGCAGGTAGACCAGGCTGTCGTAGGTCACCCGGTGGAAGGGGGCCTTGTTGCTCAGCCCGAACATCCCCCGGGTGTTGACCGGGAAATAGTGGCGGTTGCGCTTGCGGTCGTAGCCGAAGTTGGGGGTGATGTCCGGCGCCAGGGTGCGGGTGGCGATCACCGGGGCCAGCCTGCCGCGCCGGGGGTCGGTCTCCTTCCTGAGGCGCTCGACCTCCCGCCGGGTGATGCCCACCTTGTGGAACTTGGCCTGGGCCTCGCCGCCCACCGGGCCCAGGCAGTGCTGGTAGATCACCGCGCGCAGCCGCTCGTCCACGCTGCCGGTCCCGCTGGAGGCCAGCCGGAAGTTCATGTCGTAGCGCAGCACCTGGTCCTCCGCGAACTTGTGGCGGAGGAGCACGCTCTCGCCCGCCGGCTGGCCGGTGCCGTTACTGCCGTTGCCGACCGGATACTGCGCCGTGCCGTTGCAGCCGACCGCGGCCGCCAGGGCCAGCAGCCCCGCGGCGCCCAGGATTCTCCGTATATCCTTCACCAGATTAACCCTCCGGTACCCGCCTCAAAGGGTAACCGTCCCGCGGCTCCCCGGGTCACCGTGAGAGGCCATTCTAGGGCGGGGCGGGGCAGGGCG
>CAZONU010000305.1:0-6279 GCA_964581145.1 uncultured Planctomycetia bacterium | reverse complement strand
GCGCCGAGGTCGCCGTCCTGGGCGGCCAGCTCGCGGGTATCCGCGAGGCCTGGGACCGGGAAGAGGGCTACGCCGACGATTGGGACGCGCTGGACGCCGCGGGGACAGGCACCGGAAGTCCCGAGCGCAGCGAGGGAAGCGGTGACTGTCCCCGGACGGAAGAGGAAGAGCGGTACGCCTCCCCCGACCAAGACGGCCCCGAGGAGCGCGGCCCTCCGTGAGTTCGGCTGTCGGGGGCAGGAGATCGTGAAACGTGAAGGGTGAAGGGTCTGGGGTCTGGGGTTCAGGGTTTAGTGGGACGAGATAGGCGGCGTGCTCCCCGGCCAAGACCCGAAACCCGAAACCCGAGACCCCGGTTCACCCGTTGACTTCCACCGGTCCGGGCGCCACACTGGATGGGGAGAGATGGGAGCACCGTGAGGGCTGCGGGAAATGGGTAAACCGTCCCCGGAAAAACCCGCTGGTACAAGCGTAAGGGCCAGCACGTGAGCCGGCGGAAGGCGAGATGGTTGTGTGTCGTGGGTATCGTGGCGTTGATCGGCACGGGATGGTGCGTGATCATGCTGCTCAGGTCCAGGAGTTTGCACAAGAAGGTGAGCCATCACAAGCTGGTCTTTCAGGATGTGCGATCCTTCGACTTCATTTACAAAGACAGGGTTCGCGGAAGAGGGGCCAAATTAGTGTTCGATGATGGTCCCACACTAGAGCGGTTGAAAGAGGCCCTGACTAGTGCTCATTGTGAGGGAAGGTCGGACTGCAACCCCTTTCGCATCGCAAGGTGGCTGATCATCACGTCGCGGGGAGATACTATCAACCTGGGGATCGTAGATGGTGACCCAGACCCGCACTATTATGCTGACGGCCTCAAGTATAAGGTGCCGGCGCTGAATGCGCTGGTAGATGAACTCAGCGAGGGGGCCGCTCGACAAGCGGCCTCCAGCAGCATGAAGAGGGAAATCCGATTTCTGACAGAATTCGATTCGGCAGTCCTGATGAAAGGGGCACGTGGCTTCTCGTTAAAGAGGCCTGGCAATATCGACCGTCTAAGGTCACTCTTGGGACTAGCTAAGCCTCTTGAGAAACCGCATTCGGAAGTTAACCCTATCGCGGACGACTCAGATTTGTGGCTTCTGCTGAAGCGGGGTAAGCACGAACTCATGGTGCAAGACACTAGATTGAAGGATGGCAGTCGCGTCTACTCCGTGGGATCCCGGCTGTACCGGATCGACGGCCTGGGAGAGCTGCTGAAGAACCTGGCTCGAAGTGGTGGGGAGCAGTGAAAAGGTCCACCGAGACTCAACAGGAATGAGCGGTCTTGAGGCAGTTTCGGGGGAGGTCGAGGTCCGAAGCGGGCTGGGGCGGGTCCAATAACCCCTGTTCTTTGGTCTTCCCAACGCCTCCAACGCAACCGGCAACCGACAACCGGCTGCCGGCTCAGAGCCCCTTGCGCTGCCGGCTGCGGCGGTCCTTGACCAGGCGCCCGCTGTTGAGCAGGCCGCGCACCGCGCGCTTGAGGTTCCCGCGCATCGGGTCGTAGAACTTCTTGGTGGTGTCCACCGGGCGGACCATCACCCCGGCGGTGTGCTGGCGCAGGCGGCCGGCGGGCAGGCCGTCGGGCTGGACCAGCACGCTGGGCCACTGCTGGTAGCGGGCCGAAGAGTTCGTGGCGCTGACCCACATGCAGTTGGTGGCCGCCCGGCACTGCAGGCTCGGCGGCATGATGTCCGCCCAGATGCCGCGCTTGGCGCCGTGGGCGTTGTGGAAGGAGTGGAGCATGAGCTGGACGTTGCGTTTCTTGTACTCGCGGTAGAGCTCCGGGAAGCGCATGTCGTAGCAGATCAACAGGCCGCACTTGACCCCGTTGACGTTGAAGATCACAAAATGACCGCCCGGCGAGTAGTGCCTGAGGTCGCCCCCCGTGCAGAAGCGCTTGTCGTAGCGGTCGACGATTCTTCCCTTGGGGTTAATAACGTACAGGCAGTTGTGCGGCTTGTGCCGGCCGGAGAGCCGGTGCGAGCTGCCCAGCACCACCCACTGGCGGTACTTCTTCGCCAGATCGCAGATCGCCTGCGTCTCGGCGCGGAGCTTATCCCAGTCGTAGCCGCGGAAGTTGAAGCCCTCCGCGCTGGGGTAGCCGGAGAGGGCGCACTCCGGGAAGTGCACGAGCTGGGCGCGCTTGCGCCTGGCCTCGTTCATCTGCCTGCGGACCCAGCGGCCGTTCCGCCGCGCGTGCTTGCTGGTGGGGAACTGGCAGACGGCCAGCCTCACGGTTCCGCGCTTAGCCATGAATCTCTCCTTATGCCACCTACCCCAAACGATGTCTTTCGACCTCGTGTCGAACCGTCGAGGTTCCGCCCTCCATGGCGTGGTTCTGACCAAGTCTTGCCGCTCGCGGGCGCCGGGGGCGCCCGCTGCGCGTCAACGAGTTCCTTCGGAACTCGCGCCCGCGAGCACCTCCCGCGCCGTCTCGACGTCGCGGCCGATCTGCTCGCTGAGGGCCTCGTCGGAGGCGAAGCGCCGCTCCTCGCGCAGCTTCTTCACGAACTCCACCTCCACGGTCCGGCCGTAGAGGTCGGCGCCGCCCTGCAACAGATGGGTCTCGACCAGCAGGTCGGGGCGCAGGCCGCCGGCGGGCGCGGGCGCGCCGGTCGGCCGGAAGCCCACGTTGGTCACCGACGGGAGCGCCGGGCCGTCCCCGACATGGGCCAGCGTGGCGTAAACGCCCATCGGCGGGCGGACCTCGCGGTCCAGGTCCAGGTTGACGGTGGGGAAGCCAAGCTTCCGCCCGCGGCCCCGGCCGGGCACCACCGTGCCCAGCACGCTCACCCGCCGGCCCAGCAGGCACTCGGCGGTCGCCAGATCCCCGGCCAGGATAGCCGCGCGCACCTCGGAGCTGGAAACGGTCTTCCCGCAGGCCGCCACCGGGCCGACGTGACGGACCTGGAAGGAAAGCCGGGCGCCGATCTCTTTCATGGCCTCAAAGCCCGCCGCCCCGCCCTGGCCCAGCCGCGCGTCGTGGCCCAGCACCAAGCCCCGGGCCGCGAAGCCGCCCGTCAGGTAGCGCTCGGCGAAGGCATGCGCGGAAAGCGCGGCCAGCTCGGCAGTGAACTCCAGCTCCAGGACCAGCTCGACGCCCAGCCGGCCCACGAGCAACGCGCGATGCTCCGGGCTGGTTACGAGGTCCGCCTTCTCGGCCCGGCCCAGCACGCTTCTCGGCGGGCGGGTGAAGGCTGCCGCCGCGGGCACCGCGCCCAGCTCCCGGGCCCAGCGGACCACTTCGCCGAGCACCGCCGCGTGACCCAGGTGCACCCCGTCGAAGGTGCCCACCGCGACGACCGCCCCGGCCGGGCGGTCGGCGGCCAACTCCTCCAGCGAGCGGTGGACTTTCACGGCGGCTCAGGCCGACCCGGCGACGCTCAGCGGCGCAGCGCGCAGGAGCTCGCGCCAGTCCCCGTGGCGGGCCAGGAAGGATTCCAGGTTCTCCCGGTCGAGGATGCCGTACTTGGCGCCCATGACCGTCACCACGCTGGCCGCGTTGGCCGAGGCCCAGGCCAGCGCGCGGCCCACGTCATCGGGCTGGTCGATCAGCGCGGCCACGAAGGTGGAGCCGAAGGCGTCGCCCGCGCCCAGCGAGCAGACCACCGGGACCTCGAAGACCGGCATGATGTATCGGGTCTCTCCGTCGAAGCACTGCACGCCGCGCTTTCCGTCGGTGATGACCACCACGCCCGGACAGTACTCGCGGATGCGCGCGAAGAGCTCGTCGAGGTTGCGGGCCCAGGGCTCCATGAGCACCGCGCGGGTGGGACAGGCCTCCACGCAGGCGTTGCAGCGGACGCAGCGGTCCTCGCCGACCACGGTGATGCGCTCGCCGTCGCGCAGGAAGATCCCCTGCGGGCAGCTTTTGACGCACTCCTCGCACAGCGAGCACTTGTCCTCGTCGATGTAGCGGCGGAAGTCGGTGGCCCCCACCAGCTTCTCGGCCTCCTCGCGGTTGAGGATCAGCACGTCCGTCGAGCCCAGAACGTCCTTGAAGCCCTCCAGGCCCTGGCGGAACTGTGTCGAGCCGGGATTGACCGCCAGCTTGACGCCTTTCTCCTTCGCGAAGCCGGCGATCCGGGGGTAGAGCTCGGCGGCCTTGCCGTGCAGGGAAGAGAGGCATATCCAGCGCGCGGCGGCCAGCCGGTCCCAGTCGACCATCTCCCCGGTCAGAAGGGAGCTCGCCCCCCGGTAGGTCAGCACGGTGCGCTCGCCGTCGAAGGAGCTGATGATCACCGAGTAGCCGCTGCGCTCCGACCCGTGGCGGGCCAGCAGCGACGCGTCGGCCCCGTGCCCGAGCAGTTCCCTCTCGATGTCAGCGGCGGTCGCGTCGGCGCCCAGGCAGGCCACGGCGGCGACCTTGAGCCCCAGCGTGGCCATCACCGCCGCGGCGTTGGTGGCCCCCCCGCCGGTGGTGAAGAAGATGTTGCTGACGTTCTGCTTGCCGCCGTGGTCCAGGCAGAGGTAGGCGGTCTCGCCGCGCATCTCCTTCATGTGCATGATCTTGGCCAGGTCCGAGCGCACGAATACGTCCCGGGTGGCGCTGCCCACGGTGATTACGTCGTATGCGGTCTGGGCCATCGTCGAATTCCCCAATCGGCTCACCGGAAAAGTCCCTCCGGGGCCATGATAGCGCGAAACCGCGGGGAGGTCAAATAGGCTAAGATTTGGCTGGCTTTCCGGCGATATATTATATATGTTAAGCTGCTGACCGCGCGCTTACGGGTGCGCGGCGGGAGGCGTGTGTGCCGCACATACCCCGAGCCATGGTCGTCGAGGATGACCCGCGCATGCGGCGCATCGTCACCAAGGTGCTCACCAGCTGCGGGATGATGGTCCGGGCCGCATCCGACGGGGTCGACGCCCTCAACGCCTTCACCTCGGGCCGGGGCGAGCCGGAGCTGGTCTGCGCGGACATCAAGATGCCCAACATGGACGGCAAGGAATTCGCCAAGCGCCTGCGCCAGCAGGGCGTGAGCGTGCCCATCATCTTCGTATCGGGGACCATTCAAAAGGCCCAGGAAGGCTACCGGGGAAAGAGTCACGTATACCTGGTGGCCAAGCCTTTCAGCCCGGCCAAGCTCGCCGAGATCGCCAAGGAGATGCTGGCCAAGCCCAGTCCGCAGGTGGGTCCGCGGCTCAAGCCGCCGCCGGTCCAGCAGGCCGAGCAGCTCCCCCCGCTCCCCCAGGAGCCGCCCCGGGGCTACGAGTCCAGGGAGTTCCCCGCGCAGAAGATCCCGCCCAGGAAGGAGCCGGATCGGCAAGGGGGAAAGTGACCGGCCCTCATCCGCCGGGACTATCGACCACTTCGTAGTCAATCAGCCCCTCGACCTTCATGCGCTCGAGGAACCTGACCAGGGCGGCACCGACCAGGACCTGAAGCGCCCGGCCGGTCTCCGCCGCGCGGGCGCAGGCCGCCACCAGCGCGCCGATCTGCGGGCTGGCCACGTACTGGAGGCGGGTGAGGTCGATGACCAGGTGCGGCTCGTTCGACTCGAAGAGCCGGCGGCAGGCCATTTCCAGCTCCCTGCCGTGAAAGGGCAGCTCCTCCGTGGCGGTGAGCCGGCCGCCATCCAGGTTCAAGTGGGGGAATTTCTCGGCGGTCATGCCCGGATTCTAGGGGCGCCGCCCGCCGCGGTCAAGCCGGCCCGTCGCGCGCCCGCCAACTTCTTTCACCACCAAGACACCAGGGCGGGCCTTTCTTCTCACTACCAAGGCACCAAGGCACCAAGTTGGAGCCCGGGCCGCGGGAAGGCGCGCAGGCTTCGCGAACGGTTCCCGCCGCGTTCAAGTCATCGAGGTTCTTCGTGCCCGCCACGGCGGGTAAATCTTGGTGTCTTGGTGGTTGGTTATTGCGCGCCCAGTGCATGTGCCGCCTGTGCACGAGCAGCGTCCGCGCGGCGCGGGCGGCGAGCGCGGCGTCAGGGCCGGCGGCGAAGTCCAGCAGCCTGTTAATCGCCAGCGCCGCGCCGAACTCCGCGGCTTCCAGGCGCGCGGGGTGATAAGCCCGGTCCCAGGCTTTCGCGTATATGAACGCCCAGCGGGCGATTTCCTCGGCGGCGCGACCCGTCTCGCGGGCGACTGACCCGGGCTCCTCGCCGAGAGCGACCCCCCGCGCCGCGGCCAGCAGGGCAATCTCCAGCTCTTCGGGCGGGTTGTTTTCACCACAGAGGCACTGAGGCACGGAGAATTCTTCCAGCTCGCGGAGGAGCTCGCCGGTATTGCCGGAGACGCCCGCCG
>CAZONU010000304.1:0-6316 GCA_964581145.1 uncultured Planctomycetia bacterium | reverse complement strand
CACTTGCACACCAAACACAACTTCATTTCCCCAGGGTTTTATTATGCAACTGCGGGGGAGTCAGGCCGGCTCGGCGGCGGGTTCGGGGGCGGGTTCGGGGGCCTCTTCGGCGGCGCGGGCCGCCAGGCGGTACTGGCTCAGCGTGCCCAGCACCGAGAAGACCGCCACGAGGGCCACCACCGCTTCCCACGTGAGGGAGTAGCCCGTCAGGCCGTGGACGCCCAGGAGCGCCGCGAAGGTCAGGAGCAGCGCGCCCCAGATCGCCCAGCCGGAGACGAGCATGGCCCGGGCCATGAAGAGGTAGGCGCCTGCTGTGGCCAGCCCCCAGGTCACCAGGTAGCAGGGGATTATCCACCGGGGGTCGGGCGGGTGCCCCAGGAGGAAGGCGGCAACGAGGACCGTGGCGGAAACCGCCGACCCGGCCTGCAGGCAGGTGACCAGCACCACCAGGTGCCAGCCGATCAGCGCCCCGCCGAAGGCCGCGGGCAGGGCCACCAGCAGCGCCGGCAGCCACTCGAAGCCCAGGACCGGGAAGGCGACCAGGAAGGCCCCCCCGCCGAAGGCCAGCGCGCCGCCCAGCGCGGCGGTCAGCCTCCGGAGCTGCCACCCGAAGAAGCCCATGAGCAGCCCGAGCATGGCCATCACCGCGGCGGTTACGCCCAGGGCCAGGACGCTCATCGACTGCTTCATGCTGATCGGGCCGGAGGCCACGGTGACGGCCAGGAGCTCGCGGCCCAGGGAGTAGCATGCCCGGAGGTCCTCGGGCGGCTTGGAGTTCTCAGGGGTGTCCGGGGCGGCGGGCTTTTCTCCGCCCGGCGCGGCGGGCGTGGAGGCGGACAGCTGGTAGCACTTCTTGAGGTCGGTCTTGAGATCTTCCAGCTTCTCGGGCTTGAGCTCCGCGCAGAGGCGGCCCAGGCCCAGCGGCAGCAGGGCCAGGCCGGCGAGGACCAGGGCGGTGATGAGCAGAGCAACGGCCCGTTCGCCCCGGCGGGGCGGCCGGCGCCACACCGGCTTCAGGAAGACTCCGCTGGTGGCCCGCGAGCCGGGCTCGGTCATAGCGACTCTCCCGGGAGGGAGTTCCCGGGTCCCTCCCATATTCAATATCGGCGCGGCCCGGGGACCGTCTTTAGCGTAACGCCCGGAGCGCTGTTATCGGACGGTCCAGCCGCCGTCGACCACCAGGTTCTGGCCGGTGACGAAGCTGGAGGCGTCGGAGGCGAGGTACAGCGCCGCGCCCTTGATCTCGACCGGCGCGGCGGCGCGGCCCAGCAGGCAGCGTTCGGCCAGGCGGCGCATGAACTTGCGGCTCTTCCTGGTCTTCTCGTGGGGGAAGGGCCCCGGGCTTATCGCGTTGACGCGCACCCCGTCGGCGGCCAGCTGGGCGGCCAGGCGGCGGGTGAGCTGGAGCATGCCGGCCTTGGCCTCGCCGTATCCCACCGGGGAGAGGAAGGGGGTGCCCGCGTAGGTCGCCGGGTCGGGCGCGACCAGCGCGTACATGGTGGAGACGTTGATAACGCTGGCGGCCGGGCCTTTTTTCAAGAGAGGCAGGGCGAACCTGGTCAGCCGGAAGGCGCTGGTCAGGCAGCCATCCAGCGTGGCGGTGAAGTCCTTCGTGGAGGTTTTCGCGAAAGGCTTGAAGCTCCCGGCCAGGGCGTTGTTGACCAGGATGTCCAGGCGCCCCGCGCGTTTCTTCACCGCGGCGATGCACTTCTTTGCCGAGGCGTCGCTGGTGATGTCCAGCTTGAGGGCAATGGCGCTGCCTCCCCAGCTCTCGATCTCCCGGGCGCGCTTGCGGCAGTTGGCCAGGTTGCGCGAGGCAATGGCGACGGTGGCCCCGGCCTCGGCCAGGGCCTCGCTGATCGCCGAGCCCAGGTGCCCGGCGCCGCCGGTCACCAGGGCGACGCGGCCGTCAAGGTCGAAGAGCTCGGCGATGGTCTTCTCGGCTGCCATTCCCCTGCCTCCCTAGTGGTGTCCCCCGCCCGCCGGCGGCCCGCCCTGGTACTTGAAGCGCCGCCATATGTAATAGAGCCCTCCGGCCGACTGAACTGCCCCCAGCCCTCCCGCGACGATCAGCGAGTGCCGCAGCGAGAGGTCCAGCAGCCGGTAGCCCAGCCAGAAGATGATTCCCGCCACCAGCAGGCCGAAGGCGGCGGTGAGGAGCACGATGGAGGGCTTCACCTCACCGCCGTCCTGCGCCCGGACTTCGCCGAGCCCAGCGCCGCCCGGCAGACGCGGCCCACGTGCAGGGCTTCCTCGAGGCTGGTGCGCACGCGCTCTTTCCCGCCGAGGGCCGCCAGGAAGTTCCGGGCCTGGATGACGAAGGGGATATCAGAGTCGAGCTTTTGCCTCTTCGCGCGCCACTTCGACCCGTCGCCGCGCGTCGAGGCCAGTTCAGATTTCTTTTCTTCGAAGAGCGTGCGGTAGCGCAGGTGGCCGCGCGCGCCGGCTATCTCCAGCTCGGTTTCCCGGCGCGGCTGGCAGGCACAAGTCCAGACTTCGCCCAGCGCACCCGATGCAAATCGAAGAATCAGGAGCGCGGTGTCCTCTACGGCCACGCCCCGCAGTCCCAGTCTCCCGGTCGCGGCGGTGACCTCGGCCACCGGTCCGAGCGCTCCGGTCAGGTAAGCCACCAGATGGCTGGCCATGTCCATCACCGCGCCGCCGCCGGTCTCGGGATTGGCGAAGTAGTTCGAGCGGTAGTCGGGCCGGTAGCGGGGGTAGTCGTAGGCCATGCGCGCGCGGGCCAGGATCGGCCGGCCGAGCTTGCCGTCGCGGACGCGCCGGGCCATCTCCATCAGCGCCGGGTAGCTGCGGTAGGTGTAGGCCACGCCGACGGTGCGGCGCTTCTTTTTGGCGAGGGAGATCAGCGGCCGGACCCCGCGCTCGGTCACGCTGAGCGGCTTCTCGATGAGCACGTGGCAGCCGGCCTGGACCAGCCTGCGGGCCTGGGCGACGTGCAGGTCCGCCGGGGTGGCCACGACGGCGGCGTCGAAGGCGGATAGGTCCAGCTTCCCGAAGTCCGCGTGGGTCGCGAGGACCGGGTAGTCCGCGGACAATTTCTTTCTCCGGCTGGCCTGCGGCTCGCAGATTTCGAGTTTCAGGCTTCGCCGGGCCTTCAGGAAGCAGCCCAGGTGGCGCTCGCCGACCGAGCCGCCGCCGACGATGAGCAGCCGCACCGGAGTGCCTCCTATATCTTCTTCTTGCCCAGCCGGCGCTGGAGCTGGAACATGTTGGCCATCAGCACGCTGCGGGTGTCGTCGTCCAGGGGCACGAACTGCACGTGGATGTTGTAGAGCTGGTTGCGGATGGTCTCGAGCTCGCTGCAGCCCACCGCCCGGCCGAGGATCTCGATCTCCTCCTCGGGCTCCTCGTCCCCGGCGGAGAAGATGGGGATGAGCACGCCGGCGTACTCGCCCACGGTGAACGGCTCCTCGCTGCGCAGGCAGACGCCGCCCAGGGAGAAGTCGCGCATCATGCCGCTGAAGAGCCCCTCGTGACGGGCCTGGCCGTACTTCTCGGGGGGGACCAGCTGGTCGCCCGCCAGCTTCAGGTCCGGGAAGGTGATCCGGTGGAAGCGGACCGGGACCTCCATGCTCATGCGCATCCAGGTGCGGAGCTGCTGGCGCTCGATCTTCTCGGTGTGCCAGAGGTGCACCGCGGGAACCCGCGACTCGCGGATGCCGGCCACCCCGGTCTCGAAGCGGTAGCCGGCGTCGTTCTTGACGGCCAGGTACACCGCCAGGTGGTCCCCGCGGGCCAGCTCGGCCGCCTCGCCCCGGCGGCTGGGCATGGAGATGGTCAGCGAGCTGTCGTTGACCGACAGCACCGCGGCGCTGCAGGTGCCGCTCTTGCCGGGGATCTCCACGCGCAGCGCCTGGTGGGGCTCGAGGTCCAGGGTGCTCTCCACCCGGGCCTTAGCCATGGCCTCGCCGAAGAAGAGCTTCTCGCGGACCCGGACGAAGGCGTTGGCCGCCGCGCTGCGCTCCTCGAAGAGCAGCCCCTCGGACTCCAGCCGGTGGAGCTGGTCCTCCACGCAGCCGTCGTAGAAGTTGAGCGAGGTGACCAAGAGGTGCGGCCGGTCGGGCACCGCCCGCTGCTGGAGCGCGCGCAGGAAGGAGATCTCCTCGCGGGTCAGGGCCCGGTCGCGGCACATCCGCCGGAAGAGATCCCAGCGCTCCTCCAGCACCCGCCGGCGCGCGCGGCGGTCGAAGAGGACGTAGGTCACGAAGAAGGCCACCAGCACCAGGCCGATGGCCACCACCACCACCACCAGGCTGGCCAGGTCGCTGGGGTTCCAGCTCCGGAAGTAGGGCTGGTCTTGGTCACTGACGGCGCCCAGCGCCGCGGCGGCTAATCCTTCCAAGTCGGGCTCATCCTCCTGAGTCTCTCGACGATCGGCGGGAAGACCTCCAGGAAACGGTCGACCTCGGCCGCGGTGCTGTCCCGCCCGAAGCTGACCCGCAGCGAGCCGTGGGCCCGCTCGGCGGCCACCCCCATGGAGAGCAGCACGTGGGAGGGCTCCAGCGCGCCGGTGGTGCAGGCCGAGCCGCTGGCGGCGGCGATGCCCTCGGCGTCCAGCGAGAGGACCATGGCCTCGCCCTCGATGCCCTCGACGATCATGCAGACCAGCCCGGGCAGTCTCTTCTCCGGGTGGCCCAGGAACTTGACGGCCTCGATGCGCTCGGCCACCCCGGCCCGGAGCTTCTCGGCGAGGGCGCGCTCGCGCTCGGCCTCCGCGTCGCGCCCCCGGATGGCCAGGCGCGCGGCGGCGCCCAGCCCGGCGATGCCCGGGGTGTTGCTGGTGCCGGCCCGCCGGCCGCGCTCCTGCCCGCCGCCGTGCATGAAGCTGGCCAGGCGCACGCCCTTCCTGATGTACAGCGCGCCGACGCCCTTGGGCCCGTGGAACTTGTGCCCGGAGAGCGAGAGCAGGTCCGCGCCGAGTTCCCCGACGTTGAAAGAGAACTTGCCCACGGTCTGGACCGCGTCGGTGTGAAAGAGCGCCCCGCCGGCGTGGACCGCCTCGGCGATTTCCCGCACCGGGTTCAGCGAGCCGACCTCGTTGTTGGCGTGCATCACCGAGACCAGCCGGGTGTTGGGCCGCAGGGCCTTGCTGACCTCGTCGGGGTCGACGGTGCCGTACTTGTCGACGCCCAGGTAGGTGACCTGGGCGCCGACGGTCTCCAGGAACTTGCAGGTGTCCAGCACCGCGTGGTGCTCGGCCCGGTCGGTGATGATGTGCGGGGCGTCGGCCCCGCGGTCGCCCTTGCAGGAGACGCAGCCGACGCCCTTCAGCGCCCAGTTGTCGCTCTCCGTGCCGCAGGAGGTGAAGTAGACCTCCCCGGGCCGCGCGCCGACGAGCTCGGCCACCGACGCGCGGGCCTCCTCGACGGCCGCGGCGGCCTCGCCGCCGGCGCGGTAGAGGGTGGCCGCGTTGCCGAACTTCTCGCCGAGGTAGGGCAGCATGGCATCAAAGACCTCGGGAGCCACCGGGGTGGTCGCGGCGTGGTCGAAGTATATGAAGTCGCTCATTCGGAGCCCGTCCCCGCCGGCGCGTCTCTCCGCATAGTCAACGGTTCGCGCGCCGGGAGCATTCCGGTTCTCGTCTCCTGGCCTAGCCCATGCGCGGAAAGACCGAGCGTCCCGCGTAGCGCGCGGCCTTGCCGAGCTCCTCCTCGATGCGCAGCAGCTGGTTGTACTTGCAGACCCGGTCGGTGCGGCAGGCCGAGCCGGTCTTGATCTGGCCGGCGCCGGTGGCCACGGCCACGTCGGCTATGGTTGAGTCCTCGGTCTCGCCGGAGCGGTGGCTCACGACCGCGGTGTAGCCGGCCTTGTGGGCCATCTCGATGGCCGCCAGGGTCTCGGTGAGGGTGCCGATCTGGTTGAGCTTGATCAGGATCGAGTTGCAGGCGCCGAGCTCGATCCCCTTGCGCATGAACTTGGTGTTGGTGACGAACAGGTCGTCGCCGACGAGCTGGATCCTCCCGCCCAGCTTCTCGGTGAGCAGCTTCCAGCCCTCCCAGTCGTTCTCGTCCAGGCCGTCCTCGATGCTGACTATCGGGTACTTCTCGCACATGGCCGCGTAGAAGTCGACCAGGCCGGCGGCGCTGTGCTCGGGGCTGGCCTCGGCGGCCAGCACGTACTTGCCTTCCTTGTAGAACTCGCTGGCCGCGGAGTCGATGCCCAGGCCGACGTCCTCCCCGGGCCGGTAGCCGGCGATCTTGATGGCCTCGACGATGACCGCGAAGGCCTCCTCGTTGCTCTTCAGGCTGGGCGCGAAGCCGCCCTCGTCGCCCACCGAGGTGTTGAGCTTCTTGCC
>CAZONU010000303.1:0-6362 GCA_964581145.1 uncultured Planctomycetia bacterium | reverse complement strand
GGGCGGCACCGTGGTGGTCCGGGATCTCGACGCGGCCATGCGCGTGGCCAACAACGGCGCGCGCGACGGCATCGTGGTCACCCTGGAGGGGGAGATCTTCTACCCCTCGGGGGCCATCACCGGGGGGGCCTACCGGACGCGCATCCCCGGCCTGATCGGCCGCAAGAACGAGATCGCCCGGCTGGGGGAGGACATCGACGACCTCCAGGCGGACCTGGCCGACCTCGGCGCGCGCCGCGCCGGGCTGCGTGCGGCGCGCGGCGCCGCCCGCCGCCGGGCGGAGGAGCTTTCCGGCGAGCACGGCGCGCTGGCCGCCGGCGAGCTGCGCCTCCGCGAGGGGCTCCAGATCGTCGGCCGCGAGGCCGCCCGCCTCGAGGAAGAAGCGGACCTGGTGGCCCGCGAGCTGGCCGAGAGCCGCGCCCGGCGCGCCGAGCTGCGCGAGGCCATCGAGCGGGCCCGGGCCGCCGACCGCGCCTGCCGCGCGGAGCTGGACGCGGCCACCGCCAAGCTCAACGAGGGCCGCCTGGCCGAGCGCGAGGCCGCCCTGCGCCTGGAGGGCCTGCTCGAGCGCGCCGCGGGCCACGGCGAGGAGGACCTCGCCGCGCGCGCCGGGAAGCTGGACCCGGCCGAGGTCAACCTCGGCTACCTGCGCGGGCGGCTGGAGGAGGGCGAGGAGAAGCTGGCCCGCATGGGCCCGGTGAACCTGTCCGCCATCGGCGAGGAGGACGCCCTCCGCGCCCGGCGCGAGGAGCTCAAGACCCAGCGGGCCGACCTCGAGGAGGCCCGGCGGCTGCTGCGCGAGGCCGTCAGCAAGATCAACCGCATCAGCCGCGAGCGCTTCACGGGCACCTTCGAGCGGGTCAAGGAGCACTTCGCCGAGACCTACCGCAAGCTCTTCGGGGGCGGCAAGGCGGAGATCTTCCTGGAGCCGGACCAGGACGCGCTGGAGGCCGGCATCGAGATCGTGGCCCGCCCGCCGGGCAAGGAGCTGCGCAAGATGAGCCTGCTCTCCGGCGGGGAGCGCACGCTGACCACCATCGCGCTGCTCTTCGCCATCTTCAAGGCCAAGCCCAGCCCCTTCTGCGTGCTGGACGAGGTCGACGCGCCGCTGGACGAGAGCAACATCGACCGCTTCATGCTGGTGCTCCGCGAGTTCCTGGACCGGAGCCAGTTCCTGATCATCACCCACAACCGCCGGACCATGGCCACCGCGGACACCATCTACGGGGTGACCATGCAGGAGTCCGGGGTTTCCCGGCGCATCGCGGTGCGCTTCGAGGAGGTCGGCGACGACCTGGCCGTGGCCTGAGGCGGCTCCGGGGCGGAGAGAAGGGGGCCTCCCGCGCGGGAGGCCCCGTTCTTTGCGAGAGGACCGCAGGGCTACTGCGGAAGGCCGCGAGGGACGGTAGCGCCCGCGGCGCAAACGAGAATTGCCTTGAACAGAGGGTTCAGATGGAGAGAATCGCGAGCGGAACAAGTCGGAGGGATGGCTTGGAAGCGCCATCTGGGGAATCTCGGGTTAGCCCTCGGACGGGGCTGGACTCACGCACTGTGTTCCGACGCGCAGTCCGCATGTTGCCTGGCGGACTACGTAATCGCGCCTACAGGTGGCTCTTGCCCCGCTTGCTGGTGGGCGCGCCATACCTTGCACGCTGCGGCTCTCCGGGCACAAGAATTGTCATGGAGCTGGATTTCAACGATGCGTCGGCGCGCAAGACCACGCGCAAGCTCTTCCTCAGTGGCCGCATAGAGCGACGCACACATGAGTTCCTCATGTCGTGCCTTAAACCGGGAATGACGTTTGTGGATGTTGGCGCCAACTGGGGATACTACTCGCTGACTGCCGCGAAGAAGGTTGGCTCCGCCGGTCAGGTGATCGCATTCGAACCTGACCCGTGCAATGCCAGCCGGATCCGTCGCAACTTGGGCCACAACCGGGGTCTAAAGGTCGTGTTGGAGCAAGTGGCCATCTCTGATGCCACAGGCGAAGTCGAGTTCCATCTCGGTGAAACACACACGACGGGCTCGATCGTGTCCGGCGCTCATGGACTCACCAGCGGGAGGATTCAAGTGACCACCGTGACACTGGATGAGCACCTGGACCGACACGGTATTACCTCCGTCGACGTCCTGAAGATGGATATTCAGGCGCTGAAGTTCCAGCTCTTCAAGGCATGCGCACCGGCCTGGTCACTGGACGATATCCGCGCATTCTGATTGAGTGGCATGGGCAAGCTCACGCTTCACTTGAGCAGCGCCCCGGCGCCGTTCTCAGCCTGCTCAAGAGCGCCGGGTATAGCATGGTCCATGTTCGCAGGCACGCCAAGCGCGTGTCGTTTGAAGATGTAACTCCAGAGATCTTGCGCAGCGCGAGAGCCCATCTATGGTGCACTTTGGTGTAATTTCGGGGGACACAACACTATTTCCCAGCACCATTTCCCCCGCCCCGGCTGCCAGGGAGGGCAAAAGGCATCGTTTGGTGGTCTGGCGCAGAACGGAGAGAGGTCCGAACCCGGGGGAAGCGGGGCCGTGGGAGTTCTCAAGGAGTCGGCATGTCCCGGAGGGCCGGAGCCGGGGCGCAGGGGGCCGCCCTTCTCAAGCAGAGGGAGGCCCCCGGCTGTTTCTCTTCGGCGCTGCCGCGCCCTCGTGCGGCGGCCGGCCCGCTCGCGCGCCGGTCTGCACAGCCGCCGGAGGCCTGCATGTTCTCCAAGGAAAGCACCGGCCCCCTTCATGAGAAAGTGAGGGGGCCGGTGCGGGGGCGCGGCTTGGGTATCAGAACTTTTGCGGACCGACTTAGCCGCCGCCGTAGCCGGTCCCGTAGCGGTAATGGTAGCGGTAGCGGCCGTAGTAGCCGCCTGCTGCGCCGTGCACGCCGTTGATGACCACCCCGGCCAGCGGCGCGTTGACGTGGGCCAGCCGGCTGGCCGCCTCGGCCAGGTCTCCCTGGTGGGTGTGCCCGAAGCGGACCACCAGCAGCGTGGCCCGGGCCAGGCTGGAGAGTATGGCCGAGTCCACCACCGGCAGCACCGGGGGCGCGTCGATGACCACCACGTCGAACTCCGCCTGGAGCCTGTCGAGCAGCTCGCGCATGCGCTCCGAGCGCAGCAGGCGCGGGGGGTTGGCCGCCCGGCCGCCGGCCAGGACCAGCGAGAGGTTCTCGTTCTCGGAGGCCAGCAGCACCTCCTCGTAGGCCAGCTGGCCCTCGAGGTGGCTGCACAGCCCCGCCTCCATCTGCCCCAGGGGCCGCAGGATGTCCACCCGCTCGTGGGTCCGGCTCCTGCGCAGGTCGGCGTCCAGGAAGCACACCCGGTTGCCCTCGGAGGCGAAGCTCAGCGCCAGGTTGACGGCCACGTAGCTCTTGCCCTCTTCCGGGAGCGGACTGGTCACCTGCAGGCACTTCTCCGGCGCGTTGGGGCCGGTGTAGCGCACGTGGTTGTGGAAGAACTTGAAGGTTTCGGCCACCGCGGAGCGCGGCGCGTCCGGCGAGATGAAGCATTGCTCCTGGGCGCCCTCGAAGCGGGGCAGCCGGGCAATCACCGGGAGGCCCGCGGCCCGCCGGGCGGAGATCTCGCTGCGCACGGTGTCGTCCAGGTGCTCCAGGAGCAGGGCCAGGAGCACGCCCATCACCAGGCCGAGTATCACCGCGAAGCCGATGGTCTGACCCCGGTCGGCGCCGACCCCGTCGGCTCCGCTTTCTTTGCCCAGCTTGACGATCTCCTTGCCGGACTCGCCCGTCTCGGTCACCGCCGCCAGTTCGGCCTCGCGCAGCTTGCGGCGCAGGTGGTCGCTCATGTCCTCCAGGGAGCGCTGCTCGCGAACCAGCTTCTCGTACTTCAGCGCGGCCGCGGACGAGCCTTCGCCGGCCAGCTGCTCGGTGGCCGCGGTGATGCTCTCGCTCAGTGCCCGCTTGCGGGCCTCGAGGCTGCGCTTCTCGACCTCAGCCCTGCGCAGGTCCAGGCGCAGGCCGGGCTGGTGGGAGGCGGGGCTCAGGCTGGGATCGTCCTTCTGCCTGGCCAGGAACTTCTTGAGGGCCGTGATCTCGGCCTGCTTGCGCTGGAGCTTGGGGTGGTTTTCCTTGTAGCGCGCCTTCATCTGCTCCAGCTCGGAGTAGAGCTGGACCAGCCTGGCCTGCATCTTCGGGCTGACCACCAGGCTGCCCTCGTCCGGCTTCTTCAGGAAGGCCCTGATCTCCTTGATGCGCTGCTCGGCCTCGGTGATGGCCAGGTCGGCGCGCATCAGGCCCCGTTTCTGCATCTGAATGAAGTCCAGCCGGCTGATCACGCCGGGCGGCAGGTTCTCCTCGGGCTTCCGGTTCTTGATGGCTTCGGCCAGCGCCTCCGACACCCGCTTCAGCTCGCCCTCGTTGTTCTCGATCATGTCCTGGAGCATTTTCTTCCGCTGTCCGCCGCCGACCGAGTCCTGGAAGTGCTGGATGAGCGCCAGGGCCCGGGCCTTGGCCCTGGCCACGGCGATCATCTTGGCCACCTTCTCGCTCCTGGTGCCCTCGTAACGCCCGGTGAGCATGACGCCGAACTTGCTCGCCCGGGCGGGACCCGCCGGGCCGGTGCCCCCGGGCAAGGCTATGGCTTCATCGAGCTCGCCCTCTTCCCCCGGCGTCAGCTTGGTGCCGGGGTCGTCCCGGAGTCTCTTCAGCTCCTCGGGGACCTTGGCCTTGGCGATCTCAGCGACCTCGTCCATCTCGGCCAGCTTGGCCAGGGCGTCGGGATCGTAGTACACCATCCGGCGGCCGAACAGGCTCTCGGTGCCCACCAGGCTCTGGTTGAGCACTACCTCGGCCTGGGCCTCGTAAGCCTTGGGGCGCATGGAGGCGTATATCGCGGCGGCCCCCGCGACCACCACGGTGACCAGCAGGACCCACCACTTCCGGCCGTAGATCAGGTAGGCGTAGTGCTTGATGTTGACGAAGGTGTCTTCCTCGCCCTCCCCGCCGACCGCTGGTCCGACCGCTGGTCCGGGGGCCGGTGCGGGGGCCGGTGCGGGCCCGGCCGGCCCCAGCAGGAGCTGGCGCTGGGCCTGCAGGAGGTTGGAGACGCTGATCTCTTCTTTTTGCTCGGGCAACTCAGATTACCTCCCCAAGTACGCCCTTCTCACCGCAACGCTCCCCCCGAGGGGCAGCCATCCACGAATCCACATAATATTTATCGGCCTCGGGCCGGCTGCTCTGCACCTTATATTATCGGCTCCGGGCGTACCCGCGATGCGCGGACCGGCGGCCCTAAGCCTCACTCTTTCTTAGGCTTGGGGATCGAGGGCAAGTCGCTGCTGCCGGTCTTGCGGGGCAGCTTGGGCTTGCCGGGGTAGTACCAGCCCCCCTCGCAGAAGTCGCAGGTCTTGGTGTCGCCGCCGCAGGCCGGGCACTTCCCGGTGTCGTGGCAGAACTCGCAGGGCTGCCTGACCCCCATCAGCAGCCGCGGCCGGTTGGCGCACTTGGGGCATTTCCCGGTGCCCTTGCAGACCGGGCAGATCCCGCCCCTCTTGGGGCCCCCGCAGAAGCCGCACTTGATCTTCTCGGGCCACTTGATGCTCTTGGCGCACTCCAGGTTGGGGCACTTGGGGATGCCGACGTCGAGGATTTCCTTTCTGCAGTAGGGGCACCTGTAGACGACCTTGCGGGTGTCGGCCTCCTTGGTGAAACTGCCCTTGAACTCGACGATCACCTGGTTGGGGGCCGCCGGCTTGGGGGGGCGAGTCGTCCTGGTGGTTCCGTTCCTGCTGACGGGGGGCCGGGTCCCGTCGGCGTTCGGCGGCGGGGTCAAGGTGGCGTCCCTCTGCCTGGGCCTGAAGATATCGGTCATGTTGTACAGCAGCAGGAAACCTCCGATGGCGCCCAGGCAGACAACGACGCCGATAACGGTTCCGACCGGCTTGGGCCTTTCGTGACGGCGGGCCATAATCAGGCTCCTCCGGCCGCAACCGGCGGCCGCTGAAAGGGAGCGGGGTTCGCTCCTCCCCTCAATTTTAACCCCCCGGCCGAGCGGGAGTCAAGCCAATTCCCGCCGGGCGGGGAGCGGCGGGGGCGCCCGCCCGCTCTTTTTCCCGCGAACACTTTGCGCTCAGGCCGGGTCTCACTAACATGATCGGGGTGTGGGCCAGGGGAGGAGATTCCGCTATGAGAAACCGGTTCGCCGTGCCGCTGTTCGCGTCGCTGCTGTCCCTGGCCGGCTGCGCGCCTTCGGCCGAGCCGCCCGCGGAGCCGGCTGCCGAGCCGGCTGTAGCCCCCGGGCCTGCCGCTGAGCCGGTCGCCAAGCCCGCCGTCGCCCCCAGGCCCGAGTTCCAGACCGGCAAGCTGATCAAGAAGGTGATCACCAGGCACGACCCGGCGCAGAGCTACGCGCTCTATT
>CAZONU010000302.1:1981-6403 GCA_964581145.1 uncultured Planctomycetia bacterium | reverse complement strand
ACCTTGCAGTGCTGGCGGCTGACCTTGGGGTCGCCGGAGAGGCGGATCTGGCACTCCGCGGACCGCCCGATGTAAATCGTGCCGGACGCGTCGTGCACGGTCTGTTGCCCGTCTTTGGTGGTTACGGTCAGCTTGGCCACCGGCTCCTCCTCTCCAGAGCGCGCCGCCGACCGGATTATGTTAATGCCCGGGCGGTTTCCAGTCAACCGTGGAAGGGGCTTCCGCCGCGCGCTACAGGCTTGCCCCCGGCCCCGCCGGGGGTTATCATGGCGGGGCAGGAGGGCCGAGCATGCACGCCGTCTATCCCGGGACCTTCGATCCCTTCACCAACGGGCACCTCGACGTGGTCCGCCGGGGAGTCAAGCTCTTCGGGTCGCTGACCGTGGCGGTGGCCAGGGGCGGGGGCAAGAAGCCGCTCTTCGGGCTGGCCGAGCGGGTCAGGCTGATCCGCGCATCGGTGAAGGGGCAGAAAAGCGTCCGGGTGGCCAGCTTCTCGGGCGCCCTGGTCGACTACCTGGCTTCCGCCCGGGCGCGGGTGGTGCTCCGCGGGCTGCGCACGCTCTCCGACTACGACTACGAGTTCCAGATGGCGCTCTTCAACCGGCGGCTGGACCCCCGGGTGGAGACGGTCTTCGTGGTGGCCAGCCCGGAGCACTCCGCCACCAACTCGGGACTGGTCCGGGAGGTGGCCGCCATGGGCCGGGACGTCTCGGCCTTCGTGCCCGCGCCGGTGCGGGCGGCGCTGGCCCGGCGCTTCGGCAAGCGCAAGAAGAAGTGAAGCCCCTCGCGCCGGCACAGAGGAAGCGCCTCGTGCTTACCGCCCTCGCCGTACTCGCGGCCCTGATCGTTGTCCTCGTCGCCCTCCTGGGGATGCGCCGGCGCATCGGGCAGAGCCTGGCCGAGCGGCTGGACCGGGCCGCCGCGCGCCTGGCCGTCCTCGAGAAGGCCCTCCCGTCCGGCACCGACCCGGCCACGCCGCTCTCCCTGCGGGCCCAGTGCTCCTACCTGCAGTGGCAGCTTCCGCGCCTGCGCGAGTCGAGCAAGGTAGTGCTCTTCCGCTCGGCTCGCCAGGAGGTGGCCGATCTGGAGAAGTCCCTGGCCGAGCTGGAGGCCGGACGCGACCCGCTGCGCGGAGCGACCGGCGTTTCCCTGCGGGGCTTGCGCTCGCCGGTCGACGGGGACCTGACCGTCTACTCGCTGCGCGTCCCGGAGCTCTACGACCCGGCCCGGAGCTGGCCGCTGATGATCCACCTCCACGGCCGGGGCAAGCTGCTGCCTTTCAGGGGGCACCGCGCGCCGGACTACGGCGGAGAGCTGATCGTCCTCTCGCCCCACGGCAAGGGCTCGGTGGACTACATGGGCCCGGCGGAGCGCGACGTGCTCGCCGCGCTGGAAGAGGTCGAGCGCCTCTACAATATAGACGCCGACCGGGTCTACCTGGGCGGGGCCTCCATGGGCGGCACGGGTTCCTGGCACCTGGCCGCGCACTACCCGGACCGCTTCGCCGCGCTGGTGGCGGCCAGCGCCAACGCCGACGACCGGGTCTGGGAGGAGCTCTGGGAGGAAAAGGGGCCCCAGCCGGAAAAGGGCTCGGTGCTCTGGGCGCTGGGGCGGCTGGAGCGCCTGGACAGCCCGGTCACTTACGCGGGCAACCTGCTCCACGTGCCCTCCCGGGTGATCCACGGCGACGAGGACGCCGTAGTGCCGGTGGAGCACGCCCGCAGCATGGTCAAGGCCCTGGAGGCCGCCGGCGCCGAGACCGAGTTCCACGAGATGATCGGCTTCGCCCACAACGTGGCTTACGGCCAGACCCGCGAGGAGCAGGCCGAGTGGCTCCTGGAGCACAGGAGACGCCTCCGGCCCGCCCGGGTGCGCTACGCCACCGACGGGCGCTGGCCGGGGGCCTACTGGGTGAAGCGGGTGGTCCCCGCGCGGCCCCTGGAGCTCGCCGAAGTTACGGCCGAAGTGGTCGGGGGCCGCCGGGCGGTGGAGGTCACCACCAGGAACTGCGCGGCGCTGGAGCTGGACCTGACCGCGGCCCCGCTGGACGCGGAGGGCGAGGTCGCCGTCACAGTCGACGGCCGCGACCTGGGCGCCGCTCCGCGCGGGTGGGTCTCTTGCGTTAAGGACAAGGACGGGTGGCGCCGCGCGGAGTGTCCCGCCGAGGTTCCCCCCCGGGAGTTCGCGCTGGTCTTCTGGCGCCCCTTCGCGATCGTCTACGGCACCGGCGGGAAGGACGGGAGGCTCAAGGCCGCGCTGGCCCGCGAGGCCCGGCGGCTGGCCGCCGAGTGGCGCCAGCGCTACTTCGGCTCCCCGCGGGTTTACGCGGACAGCGATGCGCCCGAAAAGGTCCTAAGAGAGTGCGGCCTGGTGCTCTTCGGGGGGCCCGGGGAGAACTCGGTCACCGCCCGGGCGCTCAAGGAGCTGGCCGCCGCGGGGCGGGCGCCGCCTTTTGTTTTTGGCGAAGGGACCGTCAAGCTGCCCGGCGGCCCGGAGCTCTCCGCCGACCCGGAGACCCTGGGGCTCCAGTTCGCCTGGCCCAGCCCCTTCAGTCCGCGGCGGTCGCTGGCGGTGGTCTGGGGCGCCTCCTGGCGCGCGCTGGTCGACGTCAACAACCGCTTCGGCAACAGCTTCGACTGGACGGTCCACGAGAACCGCCGCTGGTTCGGCTGGGCGCTCTTCGACGGGAAGACCGGCGCGCCGGAGTCCTTCGTGAGGGTGGGGCTGTTCGACTCGGAGTGGCGGATGCTCCTGGACTTTACCTGGGGCCGGAAGGCGGGCGCTGCCGCGGAATTGCCGGGCGCGGCGCCCCTTTACGTGTCTTGGGAGGAGGCGCCGGCGGGCAAGCGCCTGTGGCTTGACGAGCTGCTTCCCGCCGAGGTGCACCAACTGCGCGGGCCGGTGGGCTTCGGCCGGAGCTGGGGCGGCCGGCAGCTCTCGGTAGGGGACCCCCGCCGGAAGTTTGAACGGGGCCTGGGTGCGCGCGCGCCGAGCCGGCTGGTCTACGAACTGGGCGGGACCTTCCGGGAGTTCGCCGCCACGGTCGGCGCGGACCTGGAGGGCCGGCGGCTGGAGGAGCTCAGCGAGCCGCGGGTGGAGTACGGGGCCATGGAGTTCATAGTCCGCGGGGACGGCCGCGAGCTTTACCGCAGCGAACCCCTGGGGCCGGCCGACCAGCCGGCCGATATAGTAGTAAGCGTCTCCGGCGTGCGGCGGCTCGAGCTGGAGGTCCTGGCCGCCGGCAAGTACGACTGGCACCTGGGCAGCGCCGCCTGGGGGGGCGCGCGGCTCGAGAAGTGAGGTGACGAGACAGCGATGCTCAACCCCCGGACCCGCTACGGCCTGAGCGCGCTGGTGTGCGCCTCGGCGACGGTTCTGGCCTTCATGGCCACCGCCACCCGCTACAACCCCACCTTCGAGGGCGACCGCATCGAGGTCCTGGCCTCCGATCTCTCCGTGGAGATCGGCCGGCCGGTGCGGGGCCGGCTGGGGGCCAGGGACCGGAAGCTGGTCCTGGAGATCAGCTACACGCCCCGCGGAAAGCTCTACGTCAAGAAGTATCTCTGCCGCCGGCAGATGAAGAACCTCATGGAACTGGCCGCCATCCACTACACCGGTTTCGCCGACGAGATCGAGGTGCGCGCCGAGCCCGCCGGGAACATGCCGCTGATCGGCGAGGTGCCCGAGGCCAGGCGGATTTCCGAGAGCGTGGCCGAGCTGCGCCGCCGCTTCGACCGCAAGAAGATCCTGGCCAGCGGCAACAGGATCTGGGCGCTCGACGGGGGCATCGGCTACGCGCCCTGGAAGTACATCGTCCTGCATCACTCCGGGGCGAACCGCGGCTCGGCCGCGTCCTTCGACCGCCACCACCGCCAGGTTCGCGGCTGGGACTGCCTGGCCTACCACTTCGTCATCGGCAACGGCAACGGGAGCCGCGACGGCCAGATCGAGGCCGGCAGCCGCTGGACCAGGCAGCGCGAGGGCGCCCATGCAGGGGTCAAGGAATATAATGAGGGAGGCATCGGCATCTGTCTGGTGGGGAACTTCGCCACCTACCAGGAGCTGGCCGAGGACCAGCAGGGGCGGCTGAATCCCGGGCAGGGCACGCGCCCCACCAGGAAGCAGATGGAGAGCCTGCGCTTCCTGGTGCTCTACCTGGCGCTCAGGCTGGGCATCTCCGCGGACAACATCAAGACTCACCGCGAGATTAAGCGCACCATCTGTCCCGGGGGGAACTTCCCGCACTGGGACTTCGTCGACGACGTCAGCCGCCACCTGGAACGCCTCCGGCAGGCCGAGCGATGAGCGACCCGCTGTTCAGTTCGCCCCAGGAGGCCCGCGCCTGGGCCGCGGAGCTCCCCGAGCCCGCGCTGGGCCGCGCGCATTTCGAGTTCGCCGTCTCGGCGAGCTCCACCCAGGACC
>CAZONU010000302.1:0-1971 GCA_964581145.1 uncultured Planctomycetia bacterium | reverse complement strand
CCGGCCGAGCGCGGCCGGCAGGGCGCCGGCTGGGTCGCCCCCGCGGGGAGCTCCCTGCTGCTCTCCGTCCTGCTGCGGCCCGCGCCTCCGCCGGCCGATTCCGGCCGGGCGGCGCTCTCGGCGGCGCTGGCCGCCTGCCGGGCGGTCGAGAAGTTCTGCGGGGCCGACCCGGCGGTCAAGTGGCCCAACGACTTGCTGCTGGCCGGGCGCAAGTTCGGCGGCGTCCTGGTCGAGTCCCGCGGAGATGTCGCCGCCCTGGGCCTGGGCGTCAACGTGCTGCAGGGGCGGGGGGACTTCCCCGCGGAGCTGGCCGGCCGGGCCACCAGCCTGACTGCCGAGCTCGGCGATGCCCCCGACCGCGGGTGGCTGCTGGCCGTACTGCTCATCGAGCTCGGCCGGCTCTTCGGGGCGCAGCCCGAGCGCTGGGAGGGCGTGCGCCTGGAGGTCGCCCGGCGGCTGGCCTGGCGCGGCCGGGCGGTGCGCGCCGCGGGCGCCGGCCTCGCCGGGACGCTTGTGGGCGTCGACGAGTCCGGTAAACTGGTGCTGGAGCGCGCGGACGGCGCGCGCCTGAGAGCCGCCGCGGGCAGCCTGGAGCTGGATGAGGATGGCCTCGGAACGTAAGCCCCCATTTCTGGCCCGCAGGCCGGAGGTCGAGGAGCTGCGCCACGCCGGCCGGGGGGACAAGGCCCTGGCCCTGGCCGGGCTGGGCGCCGCCTTGGTGCTGGCCCTGGTGGCCCTGCTCTGGAGCCAGCGCAGCGGGGCGCTGGCCGCCCCCGCGGGGGCCGGGGGCCGGCTGACCTTTCCGACCCTGACCTTCGGCGGCGGTCTGGTCGCGGCGCTCATCGGGGCGACGGTGCTGTTTTTCGGCTGGCCCCTGTACCGATTGACGGTGGTGCTGATCGGCTTCGCCATCGGCGCGTCGCTGGCCGGGGGGCTGGGCTGGCTGGTCGCCGAGCAGCTCGGCGCCTTCGTGGGCGGCTTTCTGGGCGGGCTGATCGGCGGGCTGGCCGCCTGGCCCACGGAGGTCCTGATCCGCACCCTGAGCGGGGCGGTGGCGGGCATGGCCCTGGGGCTGGCCGCCGGGAACTGGATGGGCAGCAGCCTGGCGCTGATTCTCTGCGCGACAGGCGGGCTGCTGGTCGGCGGGGCGCTGACCTTCCTGTTCTACAAGTCGCTGATAATGACCTACTCGTCGATCCTCGGCGGGCTGGCGGCGGTCTACGGGGGGCTGAGCCTCTGGCAGCCGCTCAGCTACCAGGAGCCGCGGCCGGTGCTCCTGGGCGTGGCCGCGGTCCTGGCCGTGCTGGGGCTCCTGGTGCAGAGCGCCCTGGCCCGCAGGGGCAAGGAGCGCAAGGCCTGACCGCCGCGCCGGCGGCTCCAGCAGGCCGTTGGAAAAAGGTTGCTCATCCACAGCCGGCTTGATCGGGGGATTGTCGAGCCCCGAATCGTGGCTTTTTCCGCTCACCACTAACCTGAAACCGCAGATGGACGCCGATGAACGCGGCCAGTTTCCTTTCTCACCGCAGAGGGCGCGGAGGCGACCTTTCCTTTTCACCGCCAAGACACCAAGGCGGGCCTTTCTCTTCACCACCAAGACACCAAGGCACCAAGTTGGAACCCGGGTCGCGGGAAAGCGCCCAGCTTTCGCGAGCGGTTCCCGCCGCGCTCAAGCCCCCAAGGTCCTTCGTGTCTTGGTGTCTTGGTGGTTGATTATCGCGCGCCCAGTGCATGTGCCGGCGGTGCACGAGCAGCGTCCTTGCCGCGCGGGCGGCGAGCTTTCTGTCCGGGCCGAAGGCCAGTGACGTGAGCGCTTTCAGCGCGCGCGCCGCGTAGAAGCGCGCGGTTTCAAGGCGTGCCGTGGGCCAGCAGCGGTCCCAGTCTCTTGCGTAAACGAACGCCCAGCGCGCCACTTCCTCGTGAGGGCGGCCGATCTCCGCGGCGGTGACGAGCAGGTCCTCCCCCTGCGCGCGG
>CAZONU010000301.1:0-6418 GCA_964581145.1 uncultured Planctomycetia bacterium | reverse complement strand
GCCGCCGGGGGCGGCTCGGCCGGCGGGCACCTGGCGGCCTGCGCCGGGGTCTGCCCGGTCGGGGGGGGAGAGAGCCGTCCCAATGCCCTGGTGCTTTTTAACCCCGTGCTGGACACCGTCGGCGAGCGCTGGGCCGAGCGCTTCGGGGAGCGTGCGGGGGACGCCTCTCCCCTTCTCCACGTGGGGCCGGACGCCCCGCCGGCGATCGTCTTTCACGGCAAGGATGACGACGTCGTGCCCTGCTCGCAGGCGGTCGCCTTCGCCGCAGCCATGAAGAAGGCCGGCAACCGCTGCGAGCTGATGCTCTTCGACGGCGCCGGCCACGGGTTCTTCAACTACGCCCGGCGCGAGGAGGGCTTCTACCGGGAGACCGTCCGCGCCGCGGACCGCTTCCTGGCCTCGCTGGGCTGGCTGGAAGGCGGGCCGGAAATATGAGGAGGTGAGTGATCATGTTCATCGTCCACGTCTTCGTGCACGTCAAGCCCGACTGCGTCGAGGCCTTCAAGGCGGCCACGCTGGAGAACGCGAAGAGCAGCGTCCGGGAACCGGGCGTGGCCCGCTTCGACGTCTGCCAGCGGAAAGACGACCCGGCGCGCTTCGTGCTGGTCGAGGCCTACCGCACTCCCGAGGACCCCGCCAAACACAAGCAGACCGCCCACTACGGGAAGTGGCGCGAGGCCGTCGCCGACATGATGGCCGAGCCCAGAAGCAGCACCAAGTACGACAACGTCTTCCCCGACGAGGCCGGCTGGTGAACTTCGAGTTCGCCACCGCCGCGCGCATCGTCTTCGGCCCCGGCAGGCTCGCCGAGGCCGGCCCGGCCGCGGCCGCCATGGGCCGGCGCGCGCTGGTGATCACCGGCAAGAGCACCGACCGCGCCGAGCCGCTTATCGGCGTCCTCGCTGACAGCGGCGTCGAGGCCGAGCTCTTCAGCGCGCCCGGCGAGCCGACCACGGAACTGGTTCAGGCGGCGGCCGGGGCGGCCCGCGAGGCCGGCTGCGACCTGACCGTCGGCTTCGGGGGCGGCAGCGCGATGGACGCCGCCAAGGCGGTCGCGGCGCTGCTGGTCAACGAGGGCGAGCTGCTCGACTACCTGGAGGTCATCGGCGCGGGCCGCAAGCTGGAGAGGCCCGCCGCGCCCTGCATCGCCGTCCCCACCACCGCCGGCACCGGCGCGGAGGTCACCAGGAACGCGGTCATCGCCTCGCCCCAGCACCGCGTGAAGGTCAGCCTGCGCCACGGCAGCATGCTGCCCGACCTGGCCCTGGTCGACCCCGAACTCACTTACTCCATGTCCTCCCGGGTCACCGCCGCCAGCGGGCTGGACGCGCTCACCCAGCTGATTGAGCCCTTCGTGTCCAGGATGCACAATCCCCTGGTCGACTCCCTGTGCCGCGAGGGCCTCGGCCGCGCGGCGCGGTCGCTGCGCAGGGCTTACAAGGATGGAAGAGACCGGGACGCGCGGCTGGACATGAGCCTGGCCAGCCTGTTGAGCGGCCTGGCCCTGGCCAACGCCAGGCTCGGTGCGGTGCACGGCATCGCCGGGCCCTTCGGCGGCAGCTTCCCCGGCGCGCCCCACGGGGCGGTCTGCGCGCGGCTCTTGCCCGCGGTGATGGCCGTCAACGTCCGGGCGCTTTCCGAGCGCGAGCTGGAAGCGGCGCGTTTCGACGAGGTCGCCCGGCTCCTGACCGCTGAAGAAGGCGCCGCGGCCGCCGACGGGGTCAAGTGGATCGAGGATCTCTGCGCGGAGCTGGCGGTGCCGCCCTTGGGCAGCTACGGCTTCGCCGAGTCGGACTTTGACGCGCTGGCCGAGAAGGCCGCGCGGGCCAGCAGCATGCAGGGCAACCCGGTGGAACTCTCCGGCGAAGAGCTGCGGGAAATATTCGAGCGGGCGATGTAGGGCTTTGCCTTCCCGCAACGAAAGCGGGGCGCCGCTGGGGCGCCCCGTTGATCATCCAGTCGGCGACCCGCCCTATTGCTCCGCCGCGGCCATGCCCTGCTTGGCCCTCTCGATGAGCTTCTTGATGCCGCGCTGCTCGGGGGCCAGGCTCTCGGAGAGCACCAGCTTGGCCAGCGCCCGGGAGTAGTCCGCGCGCGAGGCGGCCCGCTCCAGGAGGTCCTGCCCCTCGAAGCGGTAGCGCAGCGCCCGGGAGCGGTCCGCGGGCCTGCTGTACGCGGTCGCGGCACGCGCGGGCCGGCCCCGCCACCCCAGCGTCCCGGCCAGCTTGCGGCGGTCCTGTTTCCGGGGCGCGCCGCCGGCCGCTCGCGGAGCTTCCGGAGCACGCGCCTTCTTGGCCTCCGGCTGCCGGTAGGCTGCGGACTTGTCCTCGGCTTCCTTGACGGAAGCCGGCGCCTTGCCCGTCGGCTTGGGCGCCGCCACCGGAGGCCTCGCCGGCCAGGCCCCGCCCTTCCCCAGCTCGCCGAGGGCGATACGGCCGGCGTCGGGGGCTTTCTTCTTCACCTTCTCGGCCGGTTTGGCGTTCGCTGCGCCCTCCTCGGCGCCGGGCTTGCTGGCGAGCCTCTTGCCGGACTTCTGGCCGGCGATGGTGGCCAGAACGGGTTCCTTGGCCAGCTTTTTCTCGTGTTTGCCGTAGCCGGAGCCCGCGCCGCGGGTCCGGGCGGCGGCATCGCCCGGCAGGGCCAGGGCGAAGAGCCGCTCCTCGGCGTTCTTGAGCTCCATGGCCGCCAGGCGCTGGCCCTTGCCGAAGTGCTTGGCCAGCAGGCTGTCGAAGCGGGCCCGGAGCTGCCGGCCCAGCCGGTCCACCAGGGGCAGCGCGTCCGCCGCGCTGCCGCGCGCGCTGACCGCCTCGGCCAGCCGCCGGGTGGCGATGTCTTCAACCTGCAAGTCGACGCGCAGTTCCTCGCCGCTGACCACGTAGGTGCCGGAGACCACCAGCCGCGCGCCCAGCTTCCTGGCCGCGGCGGCGCGATCCTTGCCGCCGACCTCCCTGAGGGCCTGGAGCACGCCGGGGCGCGAGTAGACCACCAGCCCGGGGCAGTCCTCCAGCTCGTTCATGAGCATGCGCGGTACCCCGTGGCTCACCCACCTGTACTTCTCGCTGCCGGTCAGGTTCTCCAGATCAAAGACGGCTACACCCAGCTCGGCCTTGGCCGGCGGGGGCGTCCCGGGGCCGGGCGTCCTGGCCGGCGCAGGGGGCTTGACCGCCGGCTGGCCGCTTCCCCGGTTGTAGCGCCAGATGCCCAGGCCGGCGACCACCAGCAGCAGCACCGCCGCGGCGGCGACGATCAGCTCGGTCCGGCCGCGCCGCCGGACGACCGGCCGGCGCCGCCCGGTGCCGGCACCGCGCTTCCAGCTGCCCAGGGCCACGCGCACCCGGCGGATCGCGCTGAGGAGCTCCTCGGCGCTGGCGTGGCGCTTCTCGCGGTTCTTGGCCAGCATCTTCCTGACCAGCGCGGCCAACTCCCGGGGCAGGCCGGGGATTATGCGGGTGATGGACTCGGGCTGCTCGTGGACGATCTTGTCGAAGAGCTTCAGCGGGGTGCGGGCCTCGAAGGGCACCCGGCCGGTGAGCATCTCGTAGAGCACCACGCCCAGCGAGTAGATGTCGCTGCGGGCGTCGAGCTCGTGGCCCTCGCACTGCTCCGGGGAGCTGTACTCCGGGGTGCCCAGGTAGGCGCCGGTCTCGGTGATGCGGTTGCGCTCCGAGCCGGTGCGGGTGGCCAGGCCGAAGTCGGTGACCTTCACCCGGCCGCCGGCAGCGACCAGGATGTTGCTGCTCTTGACGTCGCGGTGGATCAGCCCGCCGGCGTGGGCCGCGCCCAGGGCCTCGGCGGTCTGCTTGGCGATCTCCAGCGCGCGGACCGGGTCGAGCGGCCCTGCCCTCTTGATCAGGTCGCTGAGCGGCTCGCCGTCCACGTACTGCATGGCGATGAAGCAGGGCCCCGGGCCGGTCCCGGTGACCATGCGCCCGGCCTGGTAGACCTGGACGATGTTGGGGTGGTCGATCCTGGCCGCCGCGCGGGCCTCGCGGACGAAGCGTTTCAGGAACTCGTCGTCGTGGCCCAAGTGGGAGGGCAGCACCTTGATGGCCACCCTGCGGTCCAGCGCGGTGTCCTGCGCGGCGTAGACCACGCCCATGCCGCCCCTGCCCAGCTCGCCGGTGACCTTGTAGGGGCCGATCTTGCGGCCGGTCAGGCCGCCGCGCGAGGCGCGCTTGCGGGAGCCTTGGCTCCCGCTGGCGGGCACGGGTCGAGTGGCATCAGTGCTCATGTTGATCCCCACTCAGTTAGACGCAGCCAGCGCACTCAGGTTTCGTACATTCCACCCGCAAAATTGTAACGCAATTCCGGGTGAAAGGCAATGGACCGATAAGGGCGAAGTGCGCATCTTGAGTACCCTCCGCCGAGATTAGCGCCCTCGCTCGCTCTGCACATGTGCAGAACATCCTTTTGGCACCTCTGCACTGCCGCTGCACTTGTGATTTTCCGGGTGCAGGATATTCTGGCGCCGGGGAGAGCGGAGCAATGAGCAGGAAACCTCTGGTGATTGCCCATCGCGGCAACTCGAAGCTCGCGCCGGAGAACACCCTGGCCGCTTTTGCGCAAGCGGTCAAACTGGGCGCCGACGGCCTGGAGATGGACCTGCGCCTGACGGCCGACGGGCAGATAGTCCTCATGCACGACGAGAGCGTCGAACGCACCACCGACGGGAAAGGGCGCGTCGCCGAGCTTTCTCTCGCGGAAATCAAGCGTCTGGACGCGGGCGCGTGGAAGGGCGCGAGGTACGCGGGCGAGCCGGTGCCGACGTTCGAGGAGGCCGCCCGGGCGCTGAGGGGGAAATGCACCATATACGCCGAGGTCAAGACCGGCGCGCCCGGGGCGGAGCTGGCCCGCATCGTCCGCGAGACGGGCATCGCCGGGCAGCTCGCTCTTCTCTCGTGGAAGAAGCATCCCGAGACCACCGCGGACCTCATGGCGCACCTGCCGGCCGTTCCCGTGCTGGAGCTGGGCGAGGCGCCGGAGAGGGTGGGGTGGGGCTTTTTCGAGCGCAAGGCCGGCGCGGGGCTCCGGGGCCTCGACTACCGCTTTGACTCGCTGACGCCCCAATTCGTCCGCGGGGCGCAGGCGGCCGGCTTGCAGGTATTCGCCTGGACGGTCAACGAGCCGGACGAGATGCGCAGGGCTATCGACATGGGCCTGGACGGCATTACCACCGACGATCCCGCGCTGCTGCTGGAAATCCTCGCAAAGCTATCGCCCTAAGTCCCTGATCCGCAATCGCTTACCGCAGCCGGCAGTTTTTTCCGGAATTGGGCCTTGACATTGGCGACAGTGTATGATAGACTATAATAGTGTGAGATAGCTGTTGGAAGCAAAGAAGGGGAACCCGACGATGCCTGAATCCGCTACCGCCGAGGCCTGGCTGACCGTCAAGGAGGCCGCCGAGTACCTGGGAATCAGCGAGCCGACCATCTTCCGCTGGATGCGCGAGGGCAAGGTCAGCTTTTTCAAGCTGGGCGGGGCCACCCGCTTCAAGCGCGAGAACCTGGACATGGTGGCCCGCAAGGTCACCGCCGCCGAGGAGGGCCGGGAGCGCGCGACGCGCTGCGCGGTCTGCGGGCACGGCTTTCTCTTGGCGGGCAAGGTGCGCTCCACGGGTCTGGTCTACTTCCAGCCCGAGAAGACCAGGTTCTTCGTGCTGTCCGATTCGATGATCAAGGTGGCCGCCCACGCCTGCCCGGCCTGCGGCCACGTGCAGATGTTCGCGGACACCGGCAAGATCGCCACGCTGATGCGCCCGGAGGATGCGGAGAAGTCGGAGCGGGCGGCGCGAAAGCAGCCGGGGGGCTGAGGCATGGAGGGGGAGCAGGAACACCGGTCATTCGTCCTGACCCGGGAGGGGACCTCCCCCGACTCGGCGCTCCGCGCGGTGCTGCCCATGCAGGTTGGGATCGGGATATTCTGGTTTGTATTTTGCGGCTTGCTCTTGTGCCCTTGCCACGGGCCGATCGGGGTCTGGCTGCCGCTCAACTACCTGCTCTTCGATGTCTATCTCCTGGTGCGAGACGGGCTGAGCGGCAACTGCTACCGCAGAAGTTCGCGGCGGGCCAAGGCTTTTTTACGTGTGAGTCCCCTGGTGATGGTCCCGGCGGCCCTTTGTCTGGGGCTGCTGGGTAGCGCTTTGAGGTGAACCATGAAGTCTCAATCGAAAGCACTGATGAGGAAGATCGTCGTGCGGCTTTTGGCCGCAGTCTGCACCATCGGGCTGTTGGTGGGTGTGGGAGTGCTGGTCGCTGTAAAGCGCCAAACTATCAGCCGTAATGAGGCGGCTTGCTGCAGCAACCTCCGGCAGATTGCCTATGGCTGCGCGCTGTACGCCGATGACAACGGCGGGAACTTCCCCGGCAGTCTGAAGGACATGTGTTTCACCTATGTGGATGCCCCCATAGTGTTCTCC
>CAZONU010000300.1:1232-6482 GCA_964581145.1 uncultured Planctomycetia bacterium | reverse complement strand
CTGCTACCGGGAGATCGCGGGCGCCGCCGCCGCGAGCCTCGGCGAGCACGACCACCCGGAGATGAGCGTCCACACCCACTCCCTGGCCCAGTACATGGTGGGCATCCGCGCCGGCGACTGGGGCAAGGTCGCCGAACTCGAGCTGGACTCCGCCAAGAAGCTGGCCGCCCTCGGCGCCGACTTCCTGATCTGCCCGGACAACACCACCCACCAGGCCTGGCCGCTCTACGCCGAGAAGAGCCCGCTGCCCTGGCTGCACATCGCCCAGGTGGCAGCCGAAGAGGCCAAGCGCCGGGGGCTCGCGCACCTGGGGGTGCTGGGCACCAAGTACCTCTGCGCCGGCCCGGTCTACCGCGAGGCCCTCGGCGCGGCCGGGCTGGAGTGCTCGGTGCCCGAGCAGGCCGAGCGCGAGAAGATCGACCAGATAATCTACAGCGAGCTGGTCTACGGCAAGTTCCTGCAGGGCTCCAAAGGTTACTTGTTACACGTCATCCACAAGCTGGGCGAGTCGGGCTGCGACGGGGTGGTCCTGGGCTGCACCGAGATCCCCCTGATAATCGAGGAGAAGGACTCGCCCCTGCCGGTGCTGGACTCCACGCGCCTGCTGGCCCACGCCGCGCTGAAGAAGGCGCTGGAGTAGGGGGGGAGGGCGCCCTTCCGCCCTCGCAAGGACCAAGTGAATATCCGCAAGCTCCAGGCCAGGCTGCTTCCGGGGACGACGCTGCCCCGCGCGGCGCTGCTCCTGGCCCTGATCATTCCCGGCTACCTGCTCTGGAGCATGCGCCACCTGCCGGCCCTGGGCACCGACAGCCTAATCTACCACCTGACCATTCCCGCGACCTGGCTGCAGGAGGGCTTCCTGAGCCCGGTGGACCTGCCCTTTCACGACTCCGCCGCGGAGCACTCTCCGCTCCTCTCGCAGGTGCTGAACTACCTGCTCATGGCCCTGACCGGCGACGACGGGCTGGCCTGGCTGGTGCAGCCGGCGGCGCTGCTGCTCACTGCCTGGCTGTTCTTCACCAGCGCGCGGCTGATGGGCCTGTCCCGGGCGGCGGCCATGCCCCTCGCCGGGCTGCTGCTCTTCTTCCTGCCGTTCCTGCACAGCATGCAGGTGGTCAACAACGAGATGATCCTCACCGCCGGCTTCGCGCTCTTCGCCTGCGGCCTGCTGCTGGTGCGCGCCCGGCCCGGCCGGGGCACGATCTTCGCCGCGGCGGGCATCGCCCTGATGCTGGCCACCAAGGTCGTCGGAGTCATCTACGCGGCGGTCGCGCTGCCCCTGCTGGCGGTCACCTTATGGACGCGCTGGCGCCGGACTCCCGCGGGCCGCCGCCGCCGGCTGGCCTGGCTGGGCGCCGCGGCCCTGGCCCTGCTCCTGGCCGGCAGCTTCTTCTACCTCCGCAACTGGATCGCCCACGGCAGCCCGCTCCACCCCGCCCATATCCGCATCGGCGGCTGGACGCTCTTCGACGGGCTCTACGACGCTTCCTCGCTGGTGAGCCACGGCTGGTCGCCGAAGGCGCTCTGGGGGATGCTGGTTCACGACGGGGCCCGCTTCGCGCCCAAATGGTTCTATGGAATCCCCCTCTGGCTGGGCTTCGCGGTCTGCTTGGCGACTTCGCTCCTGCGCGGCCGGCGGCGGCTGGGCTGGGCGCGGGCCGCGGTGGGCGTCGCCTTTCCGGCGGCCGCGGTCCTGCTTTTTTTCGCGTTCGTGCCCTTCTGGAACCAGCACCGGCTGCTCTTCCCGGTCTATTACGCGCTGTGGCTGGGCCTGGCCGGCGCCCTGGGCCGCGCCGCGCGCCTCAGGCCGCCGCTCTCCGGCCGGGTCGTGAAGTGGGCCCTGACAGTCCTGGCGCTGGGGCTGACCGGTTTCCTGCTGTGGGCTACGGGAGCCTTGGGGCCGGCCGCGGTCTGGGCCGTCCTGCTGCTGGTGCCGGTCGCCGCCTGGGCCGGCGAGCGCGCCAGGCGGAGGCGCGCCCGCAGGCCGCACCTCCGCCTGTTGATTCCGGCGGCGGCAGTGCTGCTGGCCGCGGTCTCGGTGCCCTTCTGGTACGGGGGCTATCGCCTGCGCCGCGAGAGGGTCCGGGGCAGGCTCTACGCCAACCTCGATATCTACAGGGAAGGTCTAGCCTGGAACATGATCGGCAAGCTGGGCCGCCGGGAGGGCGGCCTCACCGTGGCCTACTCGGGCACGCCGCTGGTCTTCCCGCTCTTCGGCCCGCGCCTCGAGAACCGCGCCACCTACGTCCCGGTGAGCGCCGCGGACCGCCCCCGGCCGGTGGAGCCGGAGCCGGGCAAAGGCCTCGAACGGCTCCTGGCCGAGGCCCGGCGGGCGCGGCCCGACGCGGAATTCTGGCTGGCCGAGCTTGACCGCCGGAAGGTGGGGCTGCTCTTCCTGGTCGACAGGCCTCAGACCGGCGGGACCGCCTTCGAGCTGGAGGTCGTCAGGCAGAACCCCGACCGGTTCGAGCGGCTTCATTCCGAAAGGGCCATACACCTCTTCCGGGTCAAGCCGGCCCCGGGCAGGAGCCGGCGCTGAAGCTCCGGCCTGTCCTTGCCGCCCTCCCCGGCCCGGCTATACTCCCGCGCTTGAACCGGAACTCACAGTCAGGAGAAGCAGCATGCCCGAGGCACGGATCGCCGCGCAGCTCTGGACGATACGCGAGAAGGTCAAGACCGCCGAGGACTTCGCCGCCAGCATGAAGCGCCTGGCGGAGATCGGCTACACCGCGGTGCAGCCCAACTGGCCGGTGCCCTTCGAGAGCGCCGCGGAGCTCAAGAAGGTGCTCGACGGGAGCGGCCTGGCCTGCTGCGCCACCCATTACAAGTCCAACCTTTTCTTCGAGGACCTCGACGCGCTCATCGCCGACCACAAGACGCTGGGCTGCGCCTTCCCGGGCGCGGGCGGCGCGCCGGGCGACGCCCGCAGCGGCGAGGGCATGGCCGCCTTCGGCAAGAAGATGGAGGCGGTCTGCGCCAGGCTCGGCGAGGCCGGCATGCGCTTCGCCTACCACAACCACCACTGGGAGTTCACCCGCGACGGGGACCGCACCTGGCTGGAGGTCCTCTTCGACGCGGCTCCCCCCGACTTCACCTTCGAGCTGGACCTCTACTGGGTGCAGGCCGGCGGCGCCGACCCGGTCAAGTGGATCCGCAAGTGCTCCGGCCGCTGCCCGGTGCTGCACTTCAAGGACATGGGGCTGGAGGACGGGGAGGCCGCCGACATGGCCGTCGGCGAGGGCAACCTCGACTGGCCGGCGATACTGGAGGCCGCCGACGAGGCCGGCTCGCGCTGGTTCGTCGTCGAGGAGGACCACCCCGCGGGCGGCGACGGCTTCGCCAGCCTGGCCCGGAGCTACGAGAACCTGCGCGGGATGGGGGTCGAGTAGCCGCCCGCCGCTCCCCCAGCCGGCCGCCTTCCCCTTGCCCCCCGCGCAGGGCCGCGCTATACTTTGCCCTCTGAATCGAGGCTTCCGACCTGAAGGAGCTCCCCCATGGCGCAAATCGCCGCCCAGATGTACACCGTCCGCGAGTTCACCAGGACGCCCGCGGAGTTGGCGGCGGCCTACGAGAAGGTCGCGAAGATAGGTTACAAGGCCGTCCAGGCCTCCGGCCACGGGCCCGTAGAGCCGGAGGAGCTCAAGAAGGTTCTGGACGGCAACGGCCTGACGCTCTGCTCCACGCACGACAAGTTCGGGCGCTTCACCGGCGAGCTCGACCGGCTCATCGCCGACCACCAGCTGTGGGGCTGCAAGTACCCGGCGGTCGGCGGCCTCCCCGGGGAGCTGCGCACCGCCGAGGGCTATCTCGGCTTCGCCAGGCAGTTCGACGGCATCGGCGCGAAGCTCCGCGGGGCGGGCATGCTCTTCTGCTACCACAATCACGACAGCGAATTTGCGAAGTTCAACGGCCGGACCGCCATGGACATCATCATGGAGAACTCCGCGCCGGGGCACGTCTCCATGGAGATCGACACCTTCTGGGTGGCGGCCGGCGGCGGCGACCCGGCCGCCTGGGTGGCCCGCTGCGGCGCTCGCGGCCCGACCCCGCTCCTGCACCTCAAGGACATGGCCATCGACCCGGCCAAGCGCGAGCGCCTCTTCGCCGAGGTCGGCGAGGGCAACCTCAACTGGCCGGCAATCCTGGCCGCGGCCCGGGGCGCCGGCGTGGAGTGGTACATCGTCGAGCAGGACCGCTGCGCGGGCGATCCTTTTGACAGCTTGAAGAAAAGCTACGAGAACCTCCGCGAGATGGGCTTGGAGTAGATGGGCAAGGGCATCCAGGCCCCCCGGGGCACGCGCGACCTTCTGGGCGAGGAGCTGGAGCGCCTCGAAGCGCTCGAACGCCTGGCGGCGGACACCGCCAAGCTGTGGGGCTATACCGGCATGCGCACGCCGGTCTTCGAGGAGACCGGACTCTTCGTGCGTTCGATCGGCGAGGCCACCGACATCGTCGAGAAGGAGATGTTCACGGTCCCGCCGCGCGGGGACGGGCCCAGCTACACCCTGCGGCCGGAGAACACCGCCGGCGCCGTCCGCGCTTACCTCGAACATAATCTGCATAAAACCCAGGGGTTGGCCAAGCTCCATTACGTCGGCCCCCAGTTCCGCCGCGAAAGACCGCAGAAGGGCCGCTACCGCGAGTTCTTCCAGATGGGCGCCGAGGTGCTGGGCATCAGGAAGGACGCGCCGGGCGCGAACTACACCGCCTACGCCGAGGTCATGCTCCTGGCCGCCGAGATTCTCGCGCGCGCGGGGCTGAAGGGACTGCAGCTCCGCTACAACGGCGTGGGCTGCAGCCGGCCGGGCTGCCGCGACGCCTACCGCGAGGGCCTCAAGAAGGAGCTTTCCGCGCAGCGGGAAAAGCTCTGCGGCGACTGCCGGAAGCGCATCGACCGCAACGTCTTCCGGGTGCTGGACTGCAAGAAGCCCAACTGCCGCGAGACGTGCGCCCAGACGCTGGTGAAGGTGCCCCAGGACTTCTGCGGCGACTGCCTGCAGCAGCTCGACTTCGTTCTCGGCACGGTGGAGAACTCGCTGCCCGCCGGCGCCGACTGGAAGCGCGACTCCTTCCTGGTCCGCGGGCTGGACTACTACACCGGCACGGTCTTCGAGCTGGTCGCCGAGGGCCTCGGCGCCCAGGACGCGGTCGGCGGCGGGGGCAGCTACGACGGGCTCATCGCCGAGTTGGGCGGCCCGGCTCTCGGCGCCACCGGCTTCGCGCTGGGGCTGGACCGCATCCCCATCGCCC
>CAZONU010000300.1:0-1222 GCA_964581145.1 uncultured Planctomycetia bacterium | reverse complement strand
TCGCCCAGGAGGCCGCCGGGGCTTCCTCGCCCCAGATCGGGGCGCCCGGCCCCCTGGTCTACGTGGCCTCCGGGGCGGCCGGCGCCGCCGCAAAGTCCACCGGCAAGCAGTTCGGACTCGCCGTGTGGCTCCGCCAGCAGGGCTTCCGGGTCGAATTCGACCTGGCCGGCCGGCGGCTCAACAAACAACTCAGCGCCGCCAGTAAACTCGGCGCCCGCTTGGCGGTTATTATAGGAGAGGAGGAGCAGAAGGCCGAGGAGGCCAACCTCAAGGACATGCAGACCGGCGAGCAGAGGAAAGTCCAGCAGGTCGACCTCGCCGAGGAGATCAGGAAAGCCCTTTCGTGATGGAAAAACACCTCCAGACCGCCTACCGCAATCATACATGTGGCTCGCTCCGCGCCGAAAACGCCGGCGAGGAAGTCAGGCTGGCCGGCTGGGCATCAAGCCGCCGCGACCACGGGGGATTGATATTCATCGACCTGCGCGACCGCTTCGGGGTCACCCAGGTCGTCGTAGACCCCCGGCGCGCCGAGGGGGCCGCCCACGAGGCCGCCGAGAGCGTCCGCGCCGAGTTCGTGCTGGCCGTCTCCGGCGTCGTCGAGAAGCGCCTGGAGGGCAAGGGGAATCCCGACCTCGTCACCGGCGAGATTGAGGTGGTCGCCAGGGAATTGAAAGTGCTTTCGCCGGCCAAGACGCCCCCTTTCGACATAAGCGAGCACTGCCAGGCCGGCGAGGAGCAGCGCCTCAAGCACCGCTACCTGGACCTCCGCCGCCCGCAGATGCGCGAGGCGGTGATCACCCGGAGCCGGGTGGCCGCCGCGGTGCGCGAGCACCTGAACTCGCTGGGGTTCGTGGAGATCGAGACGCCGCTCCTGGCCAAGAGCACCCCGGAGGGCGCGCGCGATTATCTTGTTCCCAGCAGGCTCTACCACGGCAAGTTCTACGCGCTGCCCCAGAGCCCCCAGCTTTTCAAGCAGCTCCTGATGGTCTCCGGCTTCGACCGCTACTACCAGCTGGCCCGCTGCCTGCGCGACGAGGACCTGCGCGGCAACCGCCAGCCGGAGCACACCCAGATAGACATGGAGATGTCCTTCGCCGGGCAGGAGGACGTCTTCGCCGTCGCCGAGGGGGTCATGCGCGCGGCCTTCAAGGCGGGCATAGATTACGAAGTCCGGGCGAACTTCCCGCGCCTCACCTACGAGGAGGCCATGAGCCGGTTC
>CAZONU010000299.1:0-6515 GCA_964581145.1 uncultured Planctomycetia bacterium | reverse complement strand
ATACTCGGGCATGGGGATGCGGGCGCGCTCGGCCAGGAGCGCCAGCGCCTGAGGGAAATCGCAGCGCTCCACCTCCATCACGAAGGTGAACACGTCCCCGCCCTTGCCGCAGCCGAAGCACTTGAAGAACTGCCCCTCGGGGTTGACGTTGAAAGAGGGGGTCTTCTCCTGGTGGAAAGGGCACAGGCCCTTGAGGTTGCGACCGGCGCGCACCAGGTTCACGTGCTCGGATACCACCTGCACTATGTTGCAGGCATCCTTGACGCGGCGCTTGAAGTTCTCGGCCTCGGGATTGATCAACTGAGCCTTATGTCCCCCCAAGCCCTTGTCGGGGCCGGATATTGCGAATCAAGCGGACTCTATATTATAGCGTAAAACTGCACAAAAGTCAAGTTTTGCCTTGCTTATAACCCTTGCCCCCTCAAAGGCTTGAGTGCACATGTGCAAAATTCCTGTAGAAACCGGAAAGAGCTGCTCAAACTGGCAAGAGGCTGGGGCCTGCCCGGCAGGCCCCGGGTGTTTGCCCCGGTGCGGGTCGCCAGGCTGCGGTTCAGAACTGTTCCACGGGCTTCTTGATCCGCACGGGCGGATCCGTTTCGGCCGGTGCGACCTTGCCCTCGGGGAACTCGAACTTGTCCTGGTTCTGCTTCCACCAGGTCTTGAGCTTGGTCAGCTCGCCCTTGAAGGCGTCCACCTTCTCCTGGGTGTTGATCCGGTAGTAGCCGTATCCGCGGGCGCCCTTGGCTGTGAACTGGGCCAGCCCCTCCTGGCCGCTCCAGGTCTTCAGTCTGGAGACCAGCGTCCGGGTCGTGCCGTAGACGGCGGTGCCGTAGTAGCGCCCGCCGCCGCCCGCCTTGCGCCGGGCCAAGGAGCGCACGGCGTTCGCGGCCATGTCGTCCAGACACTCGATGCTCAGAGTCACGGCCGACTTGTCCTTGAGGCTTCCGGCGGCCAGGGCCAGGTGAGGTTTGAGGTCGTAGTAGCCGCCCCCGCCCCTCTTGGCGGGCAGCAGCTTCTCCTGCGCAATGGCCTTGTGGATGGCCTTGCGGGCGGCCGCGTTGTTCTCGGTCACAAGTTCTCTCAGGGCCGCCTGGCGCACTGTGTAGTAGGCGGTCACGTCGGCCACGACCGCGCCGAGTATGGCGCAGCGCTGCCCGGAGGGCAGCTTGCCCAGCAGGCCCATGGCCCGGGAGCTCAGGGCGCCGCTGCGGCGCACGCACTTCTCGATTACGGCCAGCTCTTCCGAGCCGTCGGCGAGCTTCTCCCCGGCCTTGAGCTTGGCGGCGATGGCCACCAGCTGCTTGAGCAGCGTCTTCTGCTCGTCCTTCTGCGCCACCAGCTTGGCCACCTCGACGCGCAGGGCGGCCATCTCCTTGCGGAGCTTGGCCAGCTCCTCTTCGACCTTCTCCCCGGCGCCGGCCGAGGAGAGCCCCACGGCCGCGACGGCCACCAGAATCAGCGGGAACCTGTTCATCAGCCGACCTCCTCCTCTTGAGAGTCTTCCTGCGGCTGGGGGGCGCAGGAACGCTTCGAACTCCGCACCGAAAAACCGGAGAAACCCACAGCGGGAGATACTAAACCCCCGAGAGGCCGCGGGGACACGGGTAAACCGCAGAAGGGCCGCCCACCGGAGCGGCAGGCGTAAGCCCCGTAGTGACAGCGTATTACGTGAAGCTATTCGGCTCCGTCTTCGCTTCCGGGCACCGCGCCGGCCAGCACGTCCTCGACCACCCCGCGGACCTCGGCCAGCGCGAAGGGCTTGGTGATGAAGCCGGTGGCCCCGACCTTGCGCGACTCGACCGCCGAGCGGTCGTCGGCCCGGGCGGTGAGCATGTACACCGGGATGTGCCGGGTCCTCTCGCCGGCGCGCAGCTGCCTGAGGACCTCGACTCCGTCCATGTCGTCCATGGAGATGTCCAGGAAGACCAGGTCCAGGTCCTCCTTCAGCGCCAGGCGCAGGCCCTCCTGGCCCCCGGAGGCCACCAGCAGGCGGTCGCCGGAGGCGGCGAAAACGGTCTCGAGCAGCTCGTGCACCTCGGGGTCGTCGTCGACCACCAGAATGGTGGCGCGGCGCCGCTCGCCCGGGGGCCTCTCCGGCGGGGGCGCCCCGGCCGGAGAGGCCTTGCCCCGGGCCAGGGGCAGGGTGAAGGCAATCGCCGTGCCCCGCTCCCCGGGACTTTCGGCCCGCACGGTGCAGTCGTGCGATTCGAGGATCTCCTTGACCAGGCTCAGGCCGATGCCGGTGCCGCTGTAGCGGGTGGACTGGGTCCGCTGCGAGCGGTAGAAGCGGTCGAAGACGTGGGGCAGCTCGTCCTCGGGGATGCCCACGCCGTTGTCGGCCACCCGCACCTCGGCGCGGTCCGCGGAGGCCCGCCGGGCGCGCACGCTGATGCGGGCCTCCTCCCCGGTGAACTTCTCGGCGTTGGAGAGCAGGTTGGTGAAGACCCGGTGGATGTTCTCCTCGTCGGCCTCTACGGGAGGCAGGCCCTTCTCCACGTCCATGTCCACCTTGAGGCTGGGCTTGTTGGCGCGGACCTTGAGGTCCAGCAGGCAGTCGGTGATCATCTGCTCCAGGTCGAAGCGCCTGATGACCATGGCCTCGCGCCCGGACTCCAGGCGGGTGAAGGCCAGCAGGTCGTCGATGAGGTTGACCAGGCGCAACAGATTCCTGTGGGCCACCCGCAGCCCCTTGCGGATCTCCGCGTTGATGGGCCCCAGCCCCTCCTGGAGGATCAGCTCGATATAGCCCACTCCGCTGACCAGCGGGGTCCTGAGCTCGTGGGATATGTTGGTCAGGAAGCGGTCCTTCATGGCGTCGAGCTTCTGGAGGTCGCGGTAGGCGCGCTCCAGCTCCGCGGTGCGCTCGCGGACCTGGCGCTCCAGCTCGGCGAGGTGGCGCTGCTCCTGCTCGAAGAGCCGCTTCTGCAGCGACTTCTCGCGGGTGATGTCCCGGGCCAGGGCGACCATGGCCACCGCCCGGCCACGCTCGTCGCGCACCAGGCTGGTGGTCAGGTGCACGGGGAAGCGGGTGCCGTCCTTGTGGACGTTGTCGACCTCGCCGCTCCAGCCCCCGGCGAGGGTGGCCCGGGCGATGGCCCGGACCTCCTCCCCGGAGAAGTCCTCGGGATAGAAGATCGAGAGGTCCTTGCCCAGCAGCTCACCGGGCTGGTAGCCGGTCAGCACGGTCATCATTGGATTAACGTAGGTGATGACCCCGGACATGTCCGTGAGGCACACGCCCTCCCGGCTGGACTCCAGCGCGTGGGCCAGCAGGGTGACCAGCTTCTGGGCGGCGCGCTCCTCGGTCACGTCGCGGATCACGAAGGTGTAGCCGGCCAGCCCGCCGTCGGGCTCGCGCCGGGCGCTGCCCGAGACGCGGGCGTTGAAGGTCAGCCCCTGGGTGCGGAGCAGCTCGGTTTCCTCCGCGTAGTGCCCGGAGCGGCCGAGTTCCTCCAGGTCGGAGACCAGCCGCTTGCGCCCCTCCGGCAGCCAGAGCTCCTTGACGTGGGTCCGGCCCACGATGTCCGCGCTCTTGCGCCCGAAGAGCAGCTCGGCGCCCTCGCTGAAGTAGTTGATGGTTCCCCGGCTGTCGGTGCCGACCACGCCGTACTCGCCCGCCGAGCGCAGCACCCCGGCCAGGAGCTCGGCGGTCCGCTGGCGCTCGCTCTCGGCGCTCTTCTCGGCGGTGACGTCCTGGGTCAGCTCCAGCACCTGGACTATCTCGCCCTTCTCGTCGCGGATGGGAGTAGCGGTCAGCCGGAAAACGCGCTCGCCGCCGGGGAGCTTCTGCGTGGGCATGTCCCTGACGCAGGTCTCGCCGGTCTCCAGGGAGCGCAGTGAGGGACACTCCTCACAGGGGCAGTCCCGGCCCTGATAAACTTCGTAGCATTTCTTGCCTTTGAGATCCTCCAGCGGTCCGAACCAGGCGGTCATGGGCTCGTTGACCCATGCGATGTTGAGGTCCCTGTCCAGCAGGCTCAGCCCCGCGCCCAGCGAGCCGACCACGTGCTCCAGGTGGTGGCGCTCGGTCTCCAGCTGCCGGCGCACCTCGGCCAGCTCGGTGATGTCCGTGAAGGAGCCCACAATGCATTCTCTGCCATCTATGAGCATGCTGGCCGCACTGACGTTCGCATATATCGTGGTCCCGTCCTTCCGCAGGCACGGAAGGGCCGGCGCCAGGGTCTTTTCCCCCTGGGCCTGGGCCTCGAATTGAGGCCTCACACGCTCCCAATCCTCCCGGGGATGAAGGTCGCGGACGCGCATGCGTTTCAGTTCGTCTTCAGTATAGCCCAACATTTCGCACACGGCCGGGTTGGCGTACTTGAACCTCTTGGTTTCAACGTCCGCGACCAGGATCCCCTCGGCGGCGGTCTGGAACAGCGTTCGGTACTTCTCCTCGGACTCTCGCAGGGCGCGCTCGGCCTGCTCCTGATTGGTCACGTCGCGCGCGAAGCCCTCGAAACCGGCCGGCTGCCCGTCCGGGGCGAACTTCGCCCTGATGTTGCTCTCCACCCAGATGAGCTCGCCGTCCAGCCGGCGCACCCTGAAGCGGAAGCCGGTCACCTGGCCCTTGTCGCGCAGCCTCCTCAGCAGTTCGTCGCGCTCGGCGTCTTCCGCGTAGAACCCCGCGAAGGGCCGGCCGATCAGCTCCTCCGGCGAGCCGGCGCCCAGGGCCTCCGCTCCAGTCTGGTTGACGGAGCGGATCCGCGACTCGGCGTCGGCGCGGAAGACCACCACGCCCATGTCCCCGATGGAGTCGAGGAGGTCCTTGTGCTCGCTGCGGAAGACGCCCTCGGCGTGGCTGAGGTAGGCGCCGACGCCCGCGGACAGGACCCGCTCAATGAACTGCATGCAGTCAAACAGTCCTGCGGAGCTGACCTTGCCTTCGCGGATCAGGACGGTAGCTATCTCGCGCTGGAGGAGCATTCTGCCGGCCAGGGCCTCCTCCAGGCCCGCACCGCATTCCTTCAGACGGATTATGCCGGGCAGCAGGCCCCCGACGCGCGGAGGCTCGGCACCGTCCAGGCAGGCGGCGATGGCCTCCACCGTCTGGGCGAGGCTGGCGCGCCACGTCTCCCGGGTTTCCTCCGGGTGCTTTCCTCCGGGCGCATTGCTTTCCAGGGCGGACAACGTTGCCGCGATGATGTCCGGCGCGTGTTTGCTGAGCAGCCCGGCAAAGCGACTGAGATCCTCGGCCATGGGTCCCCCGAATAGAGTACACCGGCGGGGAGCCATTATCATGCGCCGCGCCGGCATCTTCAAGCCGAATTCGCGCCCGGCACTTGCGCGGGGCGGGAGGGCTCCTTAGCATCGGGAACCATGCGCCACCAGGGCAGATACCTCCTGGAAGCCGCGGGGAGCCCGGCGGCGGGGAGCCGGCTCACATTGCAGGGCCGCGAGGCCCGCCACCTCCTGGTGGTCCGCAGGGCGCGGCCCGGCGACCGCCTGGAGCTTTTCGACGGGAAAGGGCGGGCCTGGGAGGCAGAGCTGATCTCCGGCCGGGAGGGAGCGGCCCTCTGCGCGGTGGCCGGGGAGCTGCCCGCCGCGCCGGGCGCGCGCCGGCGGCTGGCCCTGGCGGCCGCCGTGCCCCGGCCCAGGCGGATGGCCTTCCTGGTCGAGAAGTGCGCCGAGCTGGGCGTCGACGAGCTCCTGCCCGCCGCCTGGGGCCGCAGCGCGCGGGCGGGCTCCGAGAAGGCCCTGGCCCGCTGGCGGCGGCTGGCCGCCTCGGCCGCCAAGCAGTCCCGGCGCCCCGTCCTGATGCACGTCTCCGAGCCGCTGTCGCCTGAGGCCCTGGCCGGGCGCGCCGCCGACTTCGACCGCGTGCTGCTCCTCGACGCTTCCGGGGGCCGGCCGCCCCGCGAGGCGCTGGCCGGGCTCCCCGCCGGCGCGCGGCTCCTGGCCCTGGTCGGCCCCGAGGGCGGCCTCGCGCCGGAGGACCTGGCCGCCGTCCGTGCCGCGGCCGGCGACCGCCTGGTTGCCGTGAACCTCGGCGCGGGCGTTCTCCGGGTGGAGACCGCCGCCGTCGCCGTCGCCGCGATCGTGCTCGCCGAGGGCCTGGATGCCTGAGCGCGAGCTCCGCACCTACCGCCTGGCCGACCTGGGCTGCAAGGTCAACCAGTACGAGACCCAGCTCATCGCCGAGCGCCTGGAGGGGGCCGGTCTTCGCCCCGCCGCACCCGGCCGGCCGGCCGACCTGTGCCTGGTCAACAGCTGCGCGGTGACCGGCGCGGCCGCGGCCAAGAGCGCGCGCGCCGTCCGGCGGCTCCGGCGGGGCAACCCCGGAGCGCTGGTGGTGGTCGCCGGCTGCGCGGTCTCCGCGGCGGGCAAGCAGGAAGCCCTCCGGCGCACCGGCGCGGACCTGGCCATCGACCAGGACGAGAAGCTCGAGCTGCCCGGCCTGCCGCAGGCGCCCCGGCCCGCCGGGCACATCAGCCGCTTCGACGGGCACTGCCGGGCCTTCATAAAGGTCCAGGACGGCTGCGACGCTTTCTGCGCTTACTGCATCGTGCCGCGCC
>CAZONU010000298.1:0-6522 GCA_964581145.1 uncultured Planctomycetia bacterium | reverse complement strand
GGCCGGCGCCGTGCTTCTCGACGGCCACCCACTCGTTGGGCTTGAGCTGGGCGCCCTCGACCGGCGTTGACGGCGGCCAGACTTTCTTCTCTCTGCCCGCGGCCCGTGCCGGACTCGCCAGGATGCCGGCCATCAGGCAGGCAACTGAGTAGACAATGAGTCTGTTCATATTCCGCGTCCCTCCTACTTCAACGGCTTCAGAGCGGCGGTCTTGGAATCGAACTTGAGCACCCCGACCTGGCTGCGCTGGCCCAGCGACCAGATCAGCTTGCGCTTGGGGTCGTATTCCAGCCCCACGGAGTTGTTGAAGGCGGCCTTTTTGCCGCGCCGGCTGACCGGATTGGCCCCGCTCAGGTCGGCGCCCAGCCAGGCGTTCCCGGCGCAGTCGTAGACGGGCATGAGCATCGCCCCGCCCGGGCCCTTGACGTGCGCGCCGATCAGGACCATGTCGCAGTGCTCAATGTAAATGGCCTCCCGTGAGGAAGCGGTGGCCTTCTCCTTGCCCGCGGGGCTCAGCGCCTTGGCCTCGCCGGTCTTGAATTCGTAGGCGGTCACGTTTCCTTTCGCGAAAGAACTGAAGAAGAGAATCCGGTCGCGCTTGGAGTCGTAGCAGGCCCCGTGACGGTCGGGGCTGATCCGCGGCAGCGTGCCCTTGAGCGGCAGCGCCTTCCAGGTGCGGGAACCCTTGTCCATCAGCCACAGGCCGCTCTTGACCCGGTCCCTGAGCTGCGCCGCCCAGACCACCGCGCCCTTGGGCGTGGTCACCACCGTCGCCGTGTAGAAGCTGCCGATGAAGGGATTGCCCTTCCTGTGCCCGTCCCACTCGCCGGTGGCCGGATCGTAGAAGTAGGTGTGGTCGCGCTTGCCGGCCTTGACCATGCGCTTGAGCACGGGGTCGTACCCGTAAGAGGAGTAGGTGTGCCCGGTCATCCACGGCCGACCCGCGAAGCTGTACTGTCCCGGCGTGCCGTCGTTCCCGTACACGAAGCCCACCGGCTGTTCGGAGTGGGTCGCCAGGCTCCAGCGATTGAGGCCCGGGTGGTAGCGGACCACCTCCGTGCCGCAGTGCGAGCTGTGCCCGCCCGACCAGTGCATGATCACGTCGTGGTCCGGCGAGTAGCAGATGGTCCCCCAGCAGCGGTCCAGCCAGGGCTTCTTGGGCGGAGTGATCCCCACCCACTTGTTGGCCGGCAGAGCCTTGAGCCTGGCCTCGGCGGCGGCCGGGTCGGGCTTGGGCGCCGAGTCGTAAAGCTCCGGCGTGTACGGCCCCTTGCGCCGGGTAACCGTGCCGGGCGCGACGCCACCACTGGCGGCGCCGGCCCTGGAGGCATCCACACGGCATACCCAGGTGAGCGGCTGGCAGTCGTAGTGGCCGGGAAGTTCCAGTGCCATGACCAGATCTTCCTCATCGGCGACCGTGGGGAACACCCGTCCGGCCTTGCCTCCGGAGGGGACCTCCTTCGCTCCGCCGGCGTGTGGAAGCAGCTTCCACTCGTTGCGGGTCGTCTGGTAGACCCACATCTGGAACGGGTGGTTGCGGTATTGCGACCCGCAGTAGTCGCGCGTCGAAGTGTAGTGATAGCCGCCGAAGAGCAGCACGCGCTTGCTCTTGGGCAGGTAGGCCAGCGCGTGGCCGGCGCGGGGGGAGGGACTCAGCTTGGGACGCTGCTCCTTCCAGCGCCTGGCCTTGCAGTCGAATATCCAGGTGTCCGCGTAGAGCAGATCGAGCCGGTCGCCGCCGAAGAGCACGATCTTCTTCGCCGCGGCGTCGTAGACCATCCGGCTGAGCGCCCGCGGCGGCGGCTGCAGCGCCAGCGCGCCCGCCGCGGCGGCGAGCGCCCGGCGGGCCGCGTCGGCGTCGGCCAGTGTCGAGGCTGCGAAGCTGCCGCCCGCCGCGCCCTTGACCTTGCCCAGCGCGCTCCTCGACCTGGCGAGATCCGCCAGCGCCCAGTCGATCTGCTTCTTCTCGTGGGCGTCGGCGTTGCCTTTGGCGGCGCCGAGGTCTTTCTCGATCTTCGCCACTGCGTCGGCCAGCTTGCCGGCCGTCTCGTTCAGCTTGGCTTTCTTGTGCCCGGCGAGCTCGGCGCGGTAATAGCGCGCGCGCAGCAGCTCGACCAGCTTCTTGGCGCGCCCGGCGAGCTTCGCGGCCTCAGCGCCCGGCTTCTCCAGCGCCTTGCTCTCGAACTTCACCTGCTCCCAGACGTTACTGGCGGGGTCGTAGGTCCAGGTCCCGGGTCCGCCGCGCTCCGAGAGCAGGTTGCCGCCGCCGAAGAGCAGCACCTTCCTGTTAACAGGATCATAGCACATTGAGCCCCACAGCAACATGCCGCCCAGTGCCTTGCCGGGATGACTCGCCGGTTTGAGGTCCTTCCAGACCCGCGCGGCCGGATCGTAGGAGTAGGTGCTGCCCCGGTTGTAGAAGTAGCACTTCTTGGTGTCGCCGTCGTAGGCGTACTGCATGTAGAGGTAGTTGCCCCGGTAGGTGACTAGGCTGGGGCGGGTGTTGCCCTCCCGGTCGGTCAGCATCCAGTGTTCGCTCTTCCAGCCCGGCGCCTTGCAGTCGCCGATCTTCGGGCCCCAGTTCTTCCCGTTGGGAAGGCGGTTCTCCCAGCGCGCGGTGGCCGGGTCCAGGGCCAGGACGTCGTAGGGGTGCGGCTTGGGGTACCCTCGCCAGCCCACGTTCCCGCCCGCGATGGTGAAGCGCTTGCCCGAGGCGTCATAGAAGAGCGGAGGATTCCCCCGCTTCCCGACCTTGGCCGAGTCCAGTCTGGTCCACCGGTTGGCGGAGAGCCTGGCCAGGTCAACCTTGACCGCCGAGGTGTCCGTCTCTCCCGCGCGGGCCGCGGCGCCGGCCAGCAAGACCCAGCAGCCCAGCTGCACGGCGATGCCCCTGCTCATCTCACTCCCCCTTCTCCGCGAACCTCAGCCGCGTGGGAACTTTCAGCTTGATCACCGGCAGCCCCGCATCCTGGCGGCGCTCGGACAAGCGCGCCACCGCCGTGCGCGCCAGGGTTTCGACGCTCCAGACCACCGCCGGCGGCACCGGCCCGCCCGCAAACAGCGGCAGGAAACCCGTCTCGTAGCCGGCCTCGGTGGACCAGCCGACCATCTCGAAGTCCCTCATGGGCACCAGATCCAGCTCGCGCGCGGCCTTCACCATGGCCGCGGTGGTCCCCTGCCACAGGGTCAGCACCGCCGTCGGCCGGTCCGGCCGCGAGAGAATCTCCCGCGCCCGGCGGACCCCCTCGGGGGACTCCGGGTTGTCCAGCTGCTGGCGCAGCGCCGGGGGAATTTCGAGCTCCCTGGCGGCCAGGGCCGCCGCGGCTCCCCCGAAGCGCTCCAGGCCCTGCCGGCTGACCCCCACCGGCCCCAGCCAGCCGATGCGCTCGTGCCCGCGCTCGGCCAGCCACGCGCCGGCCAGCAGCCCGCCCCGGAAGCCGTCCTGGACCACCGCGTCGATGTCCAGGTCCTCGCGCCAGTCGTCAACCGCCAGCACGGGCATCCCCGCCTGCTGAATCTCGGCCATCAGCTCCCGGCTGGGCGTGTCCAGAATCGTCGCGCACACCCGCGCGGTGCGCAGATGCTCAAGGACCTCCTGGTTGCTGCGGTCCTCGCAGCCCACCGCCAGGAGCGACCAGCCGCGCCCCCCTGCCGCCTGTTGAAACCCGGAAACGAACTCCTTGTGCAGCTCGTCCCAGAGCTCGGGCCCGGGGTGGGGCGAGAGCACGTAGGCAATCGGCGCACCCCTGTCCGGGTCGTTGGCGCGGGCCAGCACCCGGTAGCCGCGGCGCGGCTCGGCGGCGACCAGGCCCTCCCTTTCCAGAACCTTGAGCGCTCGCCGCGCAGTCATGGGGGCCACCCCGCTGTCAGCGGCCAGCTGGCGCTCGGCGGGCAGGTATGCGCCGGGCGCAATGCGCCCTGCGGCGATGTCGGCCCGCAGCCGCGTGCCCAGCCCCAGGGAAGTCCGGCCGTTTTGGCCCTCGTTCACTGCTCTAGTTCTGCTATTCATGGTGCCCTCTCTCTGCTATATACACCGCCTCCGGTCACTTGTCGGGCGAAAACCTCCCTCTCGGCAGATGGCCCGCAACCGCCTGTTACGTAAACATTTGCGCCCGCGCGTCCAGCGTTGCGCGAGACTGCCATCTCACGAGGAGCGCCGCCGGGCAGCCAGTTCCGCCATCCCCGGCGCGGGACCGGCGCCGAGTGTGCCTTCAAAGTATAGCAGCGGACCAGAGCGCCGGGCGCGGGGGGCATCGGCCGCCAGGCGCCGCCGCCGTCACGGGCCTCCGGCCCGGGCCGCGGCGATCTTCCCCCCTGCGGCGGCGGCCCGCCCATCAGCCCTTGACTGAGCCCCGGGGCCGTCTATACTGGACGCGGGCGGCGCCGCTTCCTCACGCGAGCTGCAGAGAGGAGGGAAGCTTCTTGCAAATAACCGTGTCCGGCCACGGAACAGACACCTCGGAAGCCCTGCGCGATTACATAACCGACAAACTCTCCCGTATGGACCGTTTCGTCTCGCGAATAAACAAGTTACAGGTCATTGTCAAGCCCGCGCCCAAGGAGGGCCGCACCGTGGAGGTCATCTGCCACCTGGCCGGCGGCAAGTCGGTGGTGGTTCAGAGCGAGCACACCGACTTCTACGCGGCGGTGGACCTGGTCGCCGACAAGCTCCAGCGCCAGCTGACCAAGTTCAAGTCGCGCCGCGCCAAGCGCGCCCGGCGCGGCCGCTCGGACGAAGCCCGGCGCTTCAAGGAGGCCGCCACCGGGTCGCCGCCGCCGGCCGAGCCCGAAGACGACTACGACCTCGAGGAGGAGTAGGCTCCGCCCGGGGCGCGCGACTCCCAAGCCGTTGAGGAAGCCAGCATGAAGCTTTCAGAGTTGATTGACACCCAGGCCATCATCAGCGAGATACAGGCCGCCACCAAAGAGCAGGCCATCGGCGAGCTGGTTGCCGCGCTGGCCGCGGCCGGCAAGGTCGCGAAGGCCGACACCAAGAAGCTCTGCGCCGCCCTGATGGCCCGCGAACAGCTGGGCTCCACCGGCATCGGCCAGGGGCTGGCCGTGCCCCACGCCAAGCACGAGAACGTGGCCGACCTGGTGGCCGCCTTCGGGCGCTCCAGGAAGGGCATCGAGTTCGACTCCCTGGACGGCGAGCCGGCCTACCTGGTCTTCCTGCTGCTCAGCAACAAGGAGGCCTCCGGGCTGCACCTCGAGGCTCTGGCCTACATCACCAAGCTGCTCCGCGACGACATCTTCTGCCGCTTCCTCAAGGAGGCCCAGGACCAGGCGGAGATCGTCGAACTCCTCAAGGAGGCCGACGAGAAGCTGGTCGGCGGCGACTAGCCGGGTCCGCCGGTCAGGCTCCAGGCAGGAGAGCAGCACCGCGATGTTCCGCTCCCTCAGGTGGCTCTACCCCGGGCTGAAGATCAAGCGCTGGATCGTGGTGATCTTCCTGGGCGTGTTCATCTCCAGCCTGGGGACCGCCTTCCTGGTGTTCGGGCTCTTCCAGCTCCGCGACCCCGGTGAGGAATCGCTCTTCGCCCAGAGCGCCGCGGTAGCCGCGCTGGGCTTCGCCATCGGCGGGGTGGTGCTCTTCACCGGAATCTACCGGCTGCTCAAGTCCATCGGCCAGCTGCTCCAGAAGCGGGGGGACACCTCCAAGACCCTGGTGGACATCGCCTACGAGCGCCGCTATCTCGCCCGCGGGGCCAAGGTGGTGGCCCTGGGCGGGGGCACGGGGATGAGCAACCTGCTCTCCGGGCTGAAGAGCTACACCGCGGACATCACCGCGGTGATCTCGGTGGCCGACGACGGGGGCAGCTCCGGGAAGCTGCGCAAGGAGTTCGACATGCTCCCGCCGGGGGACATCCGCAAGTGCCTGATAGCCCTCTCCGACGACTCCCCGGTGATGGAGGGGCTCCTGCGCTACCGCTTCCCGGAGGAGGAGCTCGGCGGGCACTCCTTCGGGAACCTGTTCATCACCGTGCTCAACCGCCTGACCGGGGACTTCGGCGAGGCCGTGCACCAGGCCGGCCGGATGCTCTCGGTCCGCGGGCGGATATTCCCGGCGACGCTGGAGAGCATCTTCCTGGTGGCCAGCCACCCCGACGGCACCAAGACCACCGGCCAGCGGATGATCAGCGAGTCGGTCAAGCCCGTGGACCGCGTGGAGCTCAAGCCCGGCCCGGGCAAGGTCAACCCGGAGATCCTCAGGGCCATCGCCGAGGCCGACCTGGTGGTGCTGGGGCCGGGGTCGCTGTACACCAGCGTGATCCCCAACCTGTTAATCCCCGGCGTGCCCGAGGCCATCAGCCGCAGCGGCGCGGCCTGCGTCTACGTGACCAACGTGGCCAGCACCGAGGGCGAGACCCGGGGCATGGGCCTGGCCGAGCACATCGCCGCCATCGAGAAGCACGTGCCCACCAGGATCATCGGCTACGTGCTGATCAACTCCGGGAACCCCGAGGCCGAGGCGCTGGAGAAGTTCTCGGCGCGCCGCAGCCGCAGGATGCTCCGCGACGA
>CAZONU010000297.1:0-6529 GCA_964581145.1 uncultured Planctomycetia bacterium | reverse complement strand
CACGACGTCCGGCTTGAACTTGAGCGCCGCGGGCTTGAGCTTCTCCTCGAAGGCCGCCCGGTAGGCGCGGATGTCCGCGCCGGCCGGAAGGGGAATATTAGCGAAGGAGGCCGCATTCCGCGATCCGAAATCGGAGTTGTGGGGGCGGGGGCGGTCATTTGGCCTGCTTCGATCTCTGCTTCAAGGCCGCCGCGATAGCCTTGTCACGATTGCCGCGGTTCTCCTCGGACACGATGTCCCATAGATTCTCAAACCCCTGGAGGTCGCCGATGGTCTCAAGTGCCTTGGCCGCGAACAGGCGCACGTGCTGCTGGTCATCTCTCAGCAACGATATGAGAGGACGGATGGCCCGCTTGTCTTGAACCGCACCCAGCGCCTCTGCCGCAGCTAGCTTCACGATGCCCTCACGGTCCTCCAGCGCGGCGATCAGCGGCTCCACGACCCGCGGGTCTTCGCTCCCTCCCAACTCCCTCGCTGCCCTGGCACGCACCTCCGGGTCATCATCACTCAAGAGATGAATGAGTGTCGGGACCGCCCTCGGGCCGCAGTACCCCAGCAGCGACGCAGCGCAGCCGCGGTGCGGGGCCGCCCAACTGGGCACGCGCACGTAGAGCCGCAGTTTATGAAGCGCCTGCTCTGGTCCCCCGAGGGCTTCGATCTCCTTGCGCCAAGGGGGGCTGTTGGACACCGCATAACTTGTGCAGCGTTCTACTGCCGGGCGCGTTCTCATCACCGGTACCGCCACAGCCCCGACGAACCACGCCAGCCCCAAGACAAGAAACATCCCCGCCGTCCAGCCGACGATGGCCTTGCGGGATGGGCCGGGTTTGGCCACCTGCGGCTCCTGCGGAGAAGTGATGGGGGTGGTCATCTCTCGGGTTTCTCCGCATCTGTTCCGGGAGGAAGGCCTTTGAACATACCGTCCGGCACATACCTAATGCCAGGGCCCAGCTCTCCGAGCTTCTTCTCGACCACCGCCCTGTTGGCTTCCCACCACCTCTTGAAGGCTTGGATCTCGCGGTCTTTTTCTTCGTAGTCGCCTTGGACATCATACTGACTGTACTCTTCATTCAGCCCCAGGTCGTTGACCACACCATAGACCGCATAATCACAGAGACGGTACGGCGGGCCCATGGCTCTAGGGTGACCTGGGTCCGCAACTCTCTTGTCATCCGAGAATTCCATCAGTACTCGGCACTGCTCGTAGGTGAGGGGCAGGGGGAAAAACGCCATGACCGCAGCTATGTAGTAGGGCGAGTCAATCTCGGCTTTCAGCAATTGCATGACAGGGCGGTGCGTCCGGTTGGGAATGTCTCGGGTGCGAAGATGGACGTCTATTCGACACGGGTCCTTCCTCCACGTGTAAAGGTTGTCTCCCTTGAGCCTTTCCAGGGCGAAGAGAAAAGCCTTGTCCCCGTACTTCTTCCATGCAGGCAGAACGGTTTGCTCATACTCCCGCGGGGGGAGCTTGTTCATCTTCTCCCAGAGCGCTGCCAGCTCCCGCCTCTCTCCGGAAGTGAGCACAATAGGAGCCTGCTCCATCTGTTCCCTGGGCGAGTGCGCCGAGAGGCCGCAGTCTCGCAGCAAGAGCACGGCCTGCCTCCTGTGTCGCGCGACCCCAGGGGGCAAGCGCAGATAGAGCTCCAGCCGTTTGCGCGCCGGACCGGGGCCTCCCAGCCGGTCGAGGAACGCGGCGGTCTGTTCCCTGGTTATGCTACGGGCAGCATCGCGTTCCCGGAGCACGTCTGCGGTTCGCCTGACCGGCACCACGACGCCCCCGACGAACCACGCCAACCCCAAGACGAGAAACATGCCCACGCCCCATCCGACGATGGCCTTCCTGGACGGGCCGGGCTTCCCGGCCTCGGGCGGCCCTGCCCGGCGTAGCTCTTCGAGCGAAGACGGCTGCTCAGTCACTTCATTCATCCCCACGCTTCACGCTTCACCCTTCACGCGATACCTCCCCCGAACAGCATACCTCGCGCACCCCGGTGGGGTCAAGGGGGCGTACTTGGGGTTTAGGGTTCAGGGTTTCGGGTTTAGGTCCGCCACGGCGGGTAAAAGTCCGCAGACCGGAGTCCGCAGGAGATATTCCCCCGGGGCTCACGGCCGCTTCAAAGACGTCTACTTCGGCCCCGAGACGCCGAGCTGCTTGGCGGCCTCGCCGGCCAGGGCGAAGAGCTGCTCGTCGCGCGTGAACTGGCCCTCCCACCAGCCGTTGACGTAGGCCGTGCCCCGCTCCTGGAGGCAGCGGTCGACGCGCTTGGCCAGCTCGCCGGCGATCTTCTTCGCGTCCAGCGCCCCCTGCAGGAAGAGGATGGCCTCGCTGAGCTGGACGCCCTCGCGGAACATCTCGTAGCGCTCGGTGGGAATCCCTCCGTCCGGCCCGGGGGCCAGCAGGGCCCGGGTGCTGCACTCCGGGCCCAGGCCCCCGCGGCCCCGGTTGAGGTGGTAGCTGCGCCCGTGGCGGCCGCCCTTCAGCGGGAAGAGGTCGGCGCCCAGCTGGCCCACGCCGTCGTGCCCGCGCATGATCATGTCCTCGGGCAGCCGCCTCAGCCTGAAAATCGGCGACCAGTCCCGGTGCCAGTTGCGGGCCACCGAGTTCCAGATGACCGTCTTGTCCTTGCGGGCCAGGAGCTTCTTGTAGCCCCGGGTGGTGAGCCGGCCCTGGGTCCAGACGCACTCGGCGTAGCGGATGAGCATGCTGGCGCCCTTGCCGTCCTTGAACCTCCCGGCCAGCGTCCCGTTGTGCGCGGTGTAGCTCCAGACCGCCTCCGGCCAGATCTTGTGGCAGGCGCTGACCATCTCCGGGGTGGCGCCCCAGCAGTAGCTCTGGTGGCCCATGGAGGTCACGTCCTCCCAGCCGCGGGCCCTGACCCGCTTGCGCACGCCGTCGATCACCGGCTTCCAGAAGGCCGCCGACTCGGGCGCGCCGGGCATGGGCTGCTCCAGCTTCTCCAGCTTCTTGGTCTTGGGGTCGAGCAGGCTCACGTACCTGGCCCAGCCGCCCTGCAGCTTGCCCTTCTTGGGCATGCCCCAGCAGTTCAGCCGCAGCGGCAGCGGCTTCTCTATGCTGCCGGCCACGGTCTCCAGGAACTTCTCGAGCACCGAGAAGTCGTGGTCGTAGGAGCCGTCGGCCTTGCGGATCCAGCGGACTATCGACTGGCTGTTGCCGGGCACGCCGTGGTAGTCGAGGGCCAGGTTGATCTCGATGCAGCGGGAGCCCACCTCGGCCATGAGCTTCATGGAGGTGCTCATCAGCTGGAAGTGGCGCTTCGACCAGAAGGGGACCTTGTAGTGCATGGCCACGTTCTCGGGGGAGAGCACCGCGAGATTGTGCACCCGGAAGTCCTTGGGGTCGGGCAAGGCCCAGCCGTAGACGACCAGCTCCAGGGGGACCCTGGTGGCCGGCAGGCCCCCGGCCTGGACGGTGACGGTGCCCCGGTAGGTGCCCGGCTCCGCACTCTTGGGCACGCGCACGGTGATCCACACCGGGGCCACCGCGCCGGTGGTCACCACCGGCCCGCGGCGGGTCAGCCGGGTCTTGACCACGGGTATCTCCGCGGGGAGCTTCTCGACCAGGCCGTCGTAGCGGGTGGCCGGCGCCCAGGCCTTGGGGCGGTCGGCCAGGCGCACCCGCACGGCCGACGCCGAGATCATCCCGCCGCCCTTCTTCGCGGCCAGGTCCGAGACGGTTACTTTCAGTCCGCGGAGGGGCGCGCCGGAGCTGACCACCAGCCGCCCGGAGAAGACCCCGTTGCGCACCGCGGGGACGTGGATGGGCTTGAGGGCCTCGCCGGTGTCGCCCCAGGAGGTGCAGCTCACCGTGTCAAAGGGCAGGCAGTTCCAGACCTGCACTCCTCCCGGCCGGCCGTTATTGGGCCTGACCGCCGAGCCCGGCGCGGCACTCAGCCGCAGGCTGCGCAGCCCGGCGTAGGCCCAGATGCCCTGCACCCGGTACATGCCGCTGACGTGCCGGATGTTCGCCGAGCAGGCGGCCACGTTCACCGGCGAGCGGTGGATCTGCACGGCCAGGACGTTCTCGCCCTTGCGCAGGAGCTTGGCGTCGATGGCCAGGTCCTTTATCCGCCGGTAGCGGCGCGCGAAGTGGGCCTGGTTTTTCTTCAACTCGGCTTCGTCCTTGACGAACTTGCCGTACCGCTTGGTCAGCTCCTCCCTCTGCAGGAAGTCGCCGCCGGGCAGGCAGTAGAGGTCGTCGGGGTACTTCTCGGCGAGGGTTTCGGGGGCCAGCTTCCCGGCGGGCAGGTGGCCGCGCTTGAGCTCCTTGCCGTTGAGGTAGACGGCGGCGCCGCCCACGTACTCCAGCGAGAGCTTGAGGTCGCGGACCCGGCCGGGGTCGGCGACGTGGAACCTGCCGCGCAGGCAGACCACCGAGCTCCTGGTCGCGGAGTGCCGCGCGGCCTTGCTGCGCCCGGTGGCGCTGGTGGGCTGGACCTCCACGGGCGCGGCCCGGCGCGGCCAGATCACGTCGTCGAAGGCCGCCGACTTCCAGTCCGCCGGCGGCAGCGGCGACTGGTACTGGGCCAGGGGGCTGGGGCCTTTCTGCTTGCGCTTGTTCCACACCGGGCTGAGCGCGGTCTTGATTTCGCCCTCGGGGGTGATCACCACCGGGGTGCGGAAAAGCAGATGGGCGCGGAAGAGGGTCTGCTTGCCGAGGACCACCAGCTCCCCGGCGCGGGCCGGCCCGGCGGCGGCCCCGGCCAGCAGCGCGGCCAGCGCGGCAATCGAAAGCAGCTTTTTCATGGTGTTCCCCCCAGTGTCTTTTCGCCCCGCGGCGGCGGGGCAATTGACGGAAGAAAGGCTATCCCCGGAGGCGGAAAACGTCAATCAGAATTCGCAACCGCGCGGGCGGGGTGAGGTCAAGGGGTCGTCTGCAGCAGCCCCCGCTTAGCTACGGGAATGGAGACCAGCCTGTCGTTCTCGTCGAAGCCCAGCGGTTGATAGAAGACGCGTCCCAACCCGTCGCGAAGGATCACTCCATGTTCTTGCCCACCAAGCCCTAGGACTAGTTTCATGGGATGGAACAACCGGCGAACCTCTTCCAGCTTCATGCCTTTCCGCAGGTGCGTCTTGACAATCATTTCGACGCCCTCCACTTGCGAATCATAATCCTTGCTGCCCATCAGGTGTTTGGCGTAGGCCAGTGTGGAAGGTTTTCCAGTTGGCGCCGGCCAGGGCCAGCAGCAGAATCACAATCGGGACGGCGACCAGCCAGAAGACCATCCGCCGGGAGCGTTTCGGTTTGGGCTCGGGCGGCGCGGATTCCATCGGGCTACCTGAATTCCGGCGGGACGTCCGGAGCGAAGTAAAGATCGCGCAACCTGTCGTCCTCGTCGAAGCCCAGCCCTGGGGTAAAGTACGCGCCTTCCAGGCGCACCCTGAAGCCACGAAACGGCGGTCGCTCGCGGGTGAGCCCGAACCCGCCTTCAGTGACCCTGGCGGGTTGGAACAACCGGCGGACTTCTTCGAGCGTCATGCCCACGCGGAGGTGGGTGTCTAAGACCATCTCTAAGCCGCGATTCTGCTCCTCGGGGACCTCGCTGCGCATGAGGTGCTTGGCATAAGCTAAGTGGAAGGTCTTCCAGTTGGCGCCGGCCAGGGCCAGGAGCAGAATCACCACCGGCACGGCAATCATCCAGACGATCATCCGCCGCGCGCGCTTCGCTGCGCGCGGTGAAGCGTGAAGCGTATCGCGTGAAGCGGGCGAGGAATCCTGCTCCGTCACTTCTTCTTTCCGCGCTTCACGTTTCACGTTTCACCCTTCAGCAAACCCTTGATTAGTCTAAACCTAACTTTACCCCTTCCTCGCGACTCTTCTCCAAACGGCTGTCCTTCTTTAACGAGCTGGTCAAAGACCTTCTCGTCGAGAACTTCAATAGAACCTTTATAGTAATTGGTTCCCACCCAAAAGTTGGTGTGGTTGCTCTCATCCCAATAGACAGTTCTTACACCAAGATCCTTGCTCAAGGAGTCCGTTACCTCCTGAGTGCCGTAGCAGGCACCTATGGCGAAAGTTATCTTCTTGTTAATGGGTTTCTGAATCCCCATTATTTGTGGAAGTTGCTTAGCGTCATAAAACTTTGTACCTCCTATGGTTATTCCACCGGTCACAGGCCTGCCTGCCTTGTTCATGATAACTTTCCCGGTCTTCCAGTCATACCGGAAAAACATCCGAGAGCCGTGGGTCTCGTAGATAAGTTCATCGCCGTCCTGCAGGCGATCCATTATCTTCTTCCGGTTTTCCGGGGGTTTTCCGGGTTTTCCGGGTTTTCCGGGGACAGTTTACCCATTTCCCGCGGGTTTTCCGGGGACGGGTTTTCCGGGGACAGTTTACCCATTTCCCGCAGCCCCCCGTTCTCCATTCCTTCTACTAATACAATACCCCATACCCACTTGTCTGTCAAGGGGTCAGTCTGGAGTCCGCAGTCTGGAGTCCGGAGCCGGAAAGCTGGCTCGGGGCTCGGGACTCGGGGTTCGAGAGCCTGAAAACCGGAACTTTCGGTGCTAA
>CAZONU010000296.1:0-6532 GCA_964581145.1 uncultured Planctomycetia bacterium | reverse complement strand
TGCGCGACAAGGCCACCGGCGTGCCGATTCCCTTCGATTACGAGAGCCAGTCCTGGTCGATGATGGGCCAGTGGAACGGCCCCGAGTACGAGTACGTGGAGGACCCCGACTGGGACGCCCGGGCCCCGGTGGTCGACGGCAAGAAGATCAACGCCGCGCTGGGCATCGTCACCGCCGACGCTATCTACATCACCGGAGAGAACGACAACCGCGAGATCCACGCGGCGCTGTTCAGCTCCGGGAACGTGATCAGGTCCAAGACCACCGGCAAGAAGAAGAACCTCTGGATCAACGGCTGCATCATCACCGCGGGCACCAACCCGGTGTCCAGTTACTTCAGTTACAGGTGCTACGCCTACGACCCGTACCTGTACGGCAACCCGCCCCCGGGGTTCCCCGGCGGCGCCGGCCCGGCCTTCCGCAATTGGCACATCAGCCAGAACGTGGAGAGAATGTAATGACCCCGATGATGTCCCGACCCCTGCCGCGGCCGGTAGGGAAGAAGCGGTTCAAGAGCGAAGAGAAGGTCGAGGGCAAGAAGCCGGTGGCCTCGCTGGCGCTGGTGGCCATGGCCGTGCTGGTCGTCGGATCGGCGGCGGTGCTCCTCTACGGGGCTTACCGCACTTCGACGAAGCGCAAGCCGCGCAAGCACCGGGTGCCCAAGTCGACGCAGATCACCGCCACCCTGGAGCACGGCGACGACTGGTACATGGACCCCTCGGGCGTGAGGCTGCCCCGGGCCAAGAAGCTGCTGGCCGAGGCCAAGGGCGCCAAACCGGGGCGCACCCGGCACAAGACCAGCCTGATGGAGATCAACCTGCGCACCCTGGCCACCGAGAAGCTGCCGGTGGCGGAGGACGAGAAGGCCAGGGACAAGCTGGCCGACGAGGTCGAGTCGGACTCCGGCGTCGGGGCGCAGCCGCCGACCCCCAAGCCCAGGCCCACCGACAAGCGCGGCAGGATTCTCCCGGGTGAGGGCGAGGAGGGTCCCGCGGTGGAGTAGTTTCCCGGCCGTAATCGGACGCAAAATGGTGAACGCGCGGGCCCGCCCGCGCGTTTCCTCTTGCTGATGGTACAGCAGGAATGGGCAGGCCCTGACCCGGTGGCGCGGCCCCGACGCGGCGCGCGCGCCGAGATAATGTGGCTGGCAGCCATTCTGGCCGTGGCCGGCCTGGCCGTGGGGACGGGCTTGTCCTGGGAGGCCATCGGGGCTCGCTACTGGGCCTATCGCCTGGGGCAGGGCGACTCGGCCGCGGCCGCCAGGCTGAAGGCGGTTGGTCCTGTTGCGATCCCGGCCTTGCTCGACCTCATTGAGCACAGCGACCCGCCCGGTGCGGCCTTCCGGAAGGTGCCGGCGGCGGGAGGCGGGTCGAAGATAGAGGCGGTCAGACCCATAGAAGAGATGCCCGCCCGGCGTGCGGCCAGGTTCCTGGCCGGGCTGGGATCGCCCGCCGAGGACGCGCTTCTTGACAGGCTGGCCCGTAATCGTGGAAACCCGCGGCGCGGGGCGCGACTGGTGAGCGCGCTGCGCTGCTTCAAGTCCGGGCGCGCCCGGGCGGCGTATCGGGAGGCGCTGCTCGACGAGGAGCTGACTTCCAGCGGCCTGAGCCTTTACGAGGGAAGTGCCGGCGAGGCGGCGCGGCTCTATCTCGCGTTGCGCCAGGAGCCCGATGGCCGCTGGAGCGCGAAGAAGTCGGGCGCCGAGGGCGCCTCGGACCTGGAAGTCACCTCCCTGGTCGTTCTTTCTTTCTTGGGGCACGGATACACGCCGCAAGCGGGGGTGTACAGGGAGCAAGTGGCGCGCGGGCTGCGTTTCATCATGTCCCGTCAGGGAAAGGACGGCCGGCTGGGCGCCGGCCCGATGCGCGAGCACGCCCGGGCCGGGCTGGCGCTCAGTGAGGCCTACGGAATGACCAAGAGCCCGACCTGGAAGGGCCCGGCGCGGCGCGCCGCCGACTGGACTGTCAGGAAGCAGATTCCCTGCGGCGGTTGGGTCGATAAAAAGAGCGAAAAAGGCGACGCCCTGACCACGGCGCTGTGTGTCTTCCAGCTCAAGAGCGCCAGGCTCGCCGGCCTGAAGATGGAAATCAAGGCGTTTCAGGGAGCTCTCAACTGTCTGCAGACGTTGACCGTCAAAGAGGGTGTTCAGAAGTATCTGGTGCGGCCCCGGGCCGATGAAGCGCCCACGCTCCTTTCCGTCACCGCCGGGGCCGGCGCCAAGTGCCAGATGGGCGTCTCGAACACCGACCCGGAAGTGTGGCGCGCCGCGGACCACTTGATCGTAAACTTCTCCAAGGCCAAGAGCTGTCCCCTGCAGGCCATGATGGGATACTGGCTCTGCTTCTACGTGGGCCGCGGGCGCTGGACCAACTGGGAGAAGCCCTGCCTGGCGTACATCCACGGGTCGCAGGAGATATCCGGGCCGCACGCCGGCTCCTGGCCGCTGGAGTCCCCCGAGGCCCGCCGCCTGGGCCGCGTGGGCACGACGGCCCTGCGGCTGCTGCCCCTGGCGATTTCCTATTACTGTTACAAGCCGATGTACGGGGCCCTGCCCAGCGCCCCGCTGCCCCCCGCGCCGCTGGCGCGCTGAGGTGAGATAATGGCCGGAGCGGATGCCAGGACCGATGCGCCGAGGACTCGCCGAAGAGTCCGGGCAGAAGTCATCTGGGCTCTGGTCATCCTGGTCATCGGCGGGCTGGCCCTGGGCCTGGGGGCCTCGTGGAAAACAGTCCAGGTCTACCGCCTGGCCTACCGGCTGCGGGGAGGAGAAGCGGCCGTTGAGGCGCAACTCCAAGCCATGGGCGAAGATGCAATCCCCGCGTTTCTGTGGCTCATTGAGACCAGCGACCCGCCGGGGGCGGCTATCTGCAAGGTGAGTGGCAAAGGAACTGTGAAGGGGAAACAGCCGGCCGATCCGGAGAAAATGCTCTCCCGGAGGGTGACGCGGCTTCTGGTCAGGCTGGGCGACTGCGCCGAGGGAGCGCTGCTGGCGCGCTTCGAGAGCTGCCCCGACCCGGGCCGGCGCGCGCGGCTGGCGCTGGCCCTGACCTGCTTCGATTCGGGGCGGGCCAGAGAAGCCTACTGGTGCGCGCAGCTCGACGGGGACACGGTGGCTGCCGGCCTGAGCCCCTCCGCGGGCAACTCGGAGCCGGGGCTCGACTACCTGGCGACCCGCCAGGAGCCCGGCGGCCGCTGGAACGCCGAGCGATGGGGCTCCCGGGGCGCCTCGGACCTGGAGGTGACCTCCCTGGCGGCGCTGGCCTTCATGGCCTGTGGGTATACCGACGGGAACGGCAAGTACGCGGGGCAGGTCAGACGCGCGCTCGGCTTCATCGCCGCCTGCCAGCGGCGGGACGGCCGGCTGGGGGCCGGCTCGGTGCGCAGGCACGCGGTCGCCGGCTGGGCGCTGGCCGAGGCCTATGGGGTGACGAGGACTCCAAGATGGGAAGCTCCCGCGCAGCGCGCCGTGGAGTGGACGATCGCCCGGGCGGCCGAGGGCGGCGGCTGGGCCGATGCGGAAGGCGAGGAACCGGACGCCTTCACCACCGGACTGTGTGTCATGCAGTTCAAGAGCGCCAAGATTGCCGGCTTGAAGGTGGACAGCAGGGCGTTCCAGGGGGCCTGGAACTTTCTGGAAAGGCTGACCGTGAAGAGCGGACCGGACAAGCTGCTGGTGCGCCCGCGGGCCGGAGCGGCGCCCACGCTGCTCTCCGGTGCGGCGGGGGCCCTTGCGAGGCTGCAAATGGGAGAGAAGCCCGCGGCTCCCCGGCTCTGGCGCGCTGCGGACCGCCTGGTGGCCAGCGTCGCCGCGGCCAGAGCCGACCCCTGGACCGCCTTCCTGGCCAATGAGGTCTGCTACAAGGCCGGCGGCGACTGCTATAAGGGCTGGCACAGAGGCTACCGGGATCACGTGCTGAAGGCCCAGGAGACATCCGGGCCGCATGCCGGCTCCTGGCCGCTGGACACTCAGGAAGCCAGGCGCCTGGGCGGCATCGGCACCGCCGCGCTGAGAATCCTGCCTGAGACGGTCCAATTCCGACACAATATACCTCTCTACATCAGATAGCGACTACGCTCCCATGGCCCTCCGCGCGATGAGATAACCCAGCTTGGCGGCCAGGAAGTCGGGGGCGTGGTTGCCCGGCTGGGGGGCCAGCTCCACGAGGTCGGCGGCGGCGATGCGCGCCGACCCGGCCAGCTTCTCGACCAGCCCGACCGCGTGGTGCCAGAGCAGCCCGCCCGGCTCCGGAGTGCCGACCGCCGGCATTATCGAGGGGTCCAGCCCGTCGAGGTCCACGGTCAGGTACACGTTGCGCCCGGCGACCAGTTGGCCCACTTCCTCGATCCACAGCCCGGTCGGGTCGGCGATTATGTCCCCGGCCCAGAACGTGCGGATGCGCTTTCCCTGCGATTTCAGGAATTCGTGACCTTCACGGGAGATGTTGCGAAGGCCGGCCTGGACGAGCTGCAGCTTTTTCGACGGCTTGAGTTCCTCCAGCGCGCGGCGCGCGGAGCAGGCGTGGCTGAAGCGCGTGCCCTCGTACTCGTCGCGCAGGTCGGCGTGGGCGTCGAGCTGGACCACGCAGAGATCGCGCCACCTCCGGGCGGCGGCGCGGATCAGCCCCACGCTTACCGAATGCTCGCCGCCCAAGGCCAGCACGAACTTGCCTGACTTGTAAAGCGGCGCGGCGCACTTGGAGATCGCGGCGATCATCTTCTCGGGGCCGGAGAAGTCCGGGAAGATGGGCGGCAGGGTGTGGAAGCCGAACCCCAGGGCCGGCTGGGACTCGCTGCGCCGGTCATAGAGCTCGACTTGCTGGCTGGCGGCGATGATCGCCGCGGGGCCGAAGCGGGTCCCCGCGCCGTAGCTGGCGGTGGCCTCGTAGGGAATCGGGAGGACGACGGCCCGGGACCTGGCGCGCGAGCTGTGCTCGGGCTCCAGGCCCAGGAAGTTGGGGTGGGGGCCCAGGCTGAAGCCCGGAGCCCGGGGGCGTGGCTTGCGTCTGGCCACCGCCGCCCCCGGTCAGGCCCCCGCCTCGATGGCTTTTCTGACCCGGGCGAGGTTCTTCGCCATGCTCTCGCGGGTCCTGGCCTCGAGGGTCAGGCGCAGGAGCGGCTCGGTGTTGCTCTTTCTGACGTTGAAGTGCCAGTCGGCGTACTTGACGCTGACGCCGTCGAGATAATAAATCTGCCCGTCGGAGAACTCCCGGGCGATCTTCTCGATCATGGCGTCCTTGTCCTCGACCTCGAAGTTGATCTCCCCGCTGGCGTGGTAGCGGCGGAGCGGGGCGATCAGCTCGCCCAGGGGCTCCCCGGCGTCGGAGAGCAGGCTCCAGAGCACGAAGAAGGCGATTTCCCCGGAGTCGCAGCACCAGTTGTCGCGGAAGTAGTAGTGGCCGCTGAGCTCCCCGCCGAAGACCGCGTTCTTCTCGCGCATGACGGCCTTAATATAGGAGTGGCCCACGCGGCTCTCTACGGGAGCGCCGCCGGCGGCCTCGATCTCCTCGGGGACCGCCCAGCTGCTCCTCAAGTCGTAGACCACCGCGCTGCCCGAGCGCTCGCCGCGGAGCATCCAGGGCGCCAGCAGCGCGGTGACCAGGTCGGAGGAGACGATCGCGCCGGTCTCGTCGACCATCGTGGAGCGGTCGCCGTCGCCGTCGAAGGCCACGCCCAGGTCGCAGCCGTTCTCGCGCACCGCCTCCTGCAGCCACTTCATGTTCTCGGCCTTGAGCGGGTTGGGCTCGTGGTTGGGGAAGGAGCCGTCCGGCTCGAAGAAGAGGGGCACCAGCTCCAGCGGCAGCCCCGCGGTGTACTCGGTGAAGTGCGGGCCGACCGCGCCGTTGGCGGTGTCCACCGCGACCTTTATGGGTTTCAAGTCCCTGGCGAACTTCATGAGGTGCTCGCGGTACTCCTTGCGGATGTCCTTCTTCGCGACCTTCCCGGGCCTGGCGGCCTCACTGGGCAGCGGGCCCTCGAAGACCAGCTTCTCCATGTCCTTGAGCCCGGTCTCGCCGCTGACCGGGAGGGCGCCGGCGCGGCTGAACTTGAAGCCGTTGTACTCCGGCGGGTTGTGGCTGGCGGTGACCATGGCCGCGGCGCCGGCGTCCAGCGAGCCCACCGCGAAGTAGTTCATGGGCGTGGTGCAGGAGCCGATGTCGATGACGTCGCAGCCGGCGGCGGTGACCCCGCGCGCGAAGGCCGCGGAGATCTCCGGGCCGGAGTTGCGCACGTCGCGGCCGACGACCATGCTCCTGGCCTGGAGCACGGCCACGGCGGCGCGGCCGATCTTTTCGGCCAGCACCTGGTCGAGCTCCGCGGGCACCACGCCGCGCAGGTCGTAGGCCTTGAAGAGCGCCATGGACAGATCCTCCCCCAGTCGGCGACGGCGGCAGATTTTAGGCCCGCGCGCCGCGCCGTCAAAGGAAAGCGGGGGCGGCCCCCGAAGGGCGGGGCCTAGCCGGGCCCGTCGCGGGGCCTGGCGGAGGGACGCACCGCTCCAGAGGAGCGGGCCGGCCCGGAGCGGCGAGCGACT
>CAZONU010000295.1:0-6553 GCA_964581145.1 uncultured Planctomycetia bacterium | reverse complement strand
GGACCGAGATGGTCCTCAGCGGCGCGCATCTGGCCGTGCGCCTGGAGCTCCCCGACGCCGAGCGCCGCGACTTCGTGGCCGCCGGGCTGCCGGAACTCGAAGAGCGCCTGGCCACCCGCGGGCTGGAGGCCGAAGTCAGCGCCGAGGCCCGCCGGCCGGCCGCGCCCGGACTGGCCGGGGAGCTCTGGCCCGAGAATCTCGACAGCGGGAGGCTGGACCTGTGGGCCTAGACTTCGAGCGCCTGCCCGCCTGGCTGCAGCCGCAGCGCAAGGTCCCGCGCCAGCTGGCGGTGGCCCTGGGTTATCAGCCGGGAGAGGGCCGCGCGCCCCAGGTGCTGGCCCGGGGCTGGGGGCTCTTGGCCGAGCACATCCTCGAAGCCGCCCGGGCGCACGGCGTGCCGGTCCGCGAAGACGCCGACCTCGCCGAAGTCCTGGCCCGCCTGGACGTGGGCGCCGAGATCCCCGAGGAGCTCTACGAGGCCATCGCCGAGCTGCTGGCCTTCATCTACCGCATGAACGCCGGCCTGGTGGGGGCCCGCCGTGGCTGAAAGCCGGCCGCCCCGCGCGCTGCGCGGCCTCAAGCTGGCGGCGGATGCCGCGCTCGACCTCCTCTGGCCGCCGGTCTGCCCGGCCTGCGGGACCGGCCTGGAGCCCGGCTGGCAGGGTCGCCTCTGCGCCCGCTGCCGGCTGGAGCTGCCGCTCATCCGCGGAAACACCTGCGCGCGCTGCGGCACGCCCCTGGGGCCTTTTGAAGACGACAACCAGGGCCGCTCCTGCGCGGACTGCGGCCACATGCACCTGATCTTCAGGCGCGCCGCGGCGGCCGGCGTGTACGACGGGGCGCTGGCCGAGGTGATGAAGGTCTACAAGTACACCCCCCGCGCGCGCGGCGCGCACCTGGCCGGCTTCCTGGCCGGGCTCCTGGCCGATGCGCTGGACTCGCCGGACTGCAAGCTGGGCGCCCGCGAGGCGGACATGCTCGTCCCCGTGCCCATGCACCGCTCCCGCCGCCGCGCGCGCGGCTTCAACCCTGCGGCCGAGCTGGCCCGGCGCCTGGCCCCCCGGCTGGACCTGCCCCTGGAGCCGGGCCTGCTGGTCAAGACCCGGCCGACCCGCAGCCAGATGGGCCTGGCCCGCGCGGCGCGCCTGGAGAACATCAAGGGCTCCTTCGCCGTCCGCCGCCCGGAGCGCATCGCCGGCAAGCTGGTCCTGCTGGTCGACGACGTTATGACCACCTGCGCCACCGCTGAGGAGTGCGCGCGCACCCTGCGGGGCGCCGGGGCCCGCGAGGTGCGCGTGGCCGTGGTCTGCCGCTCGGTGGCCGGCCGGGACACGGGCGCGGTCGCCGGGCAGGCCTGAGCCGGACCGGCGGTTGTAATCGGCGAGTCCCAAGCGTACACTCTGAAGCCGGGAATCGTGCCGCGGGAGGGAATATGCGCTATCTGAGCCTGACCTTCGCCCTTCTCGCCTTCGCCGGGGCCGGCCGGGGAGCCGAGCTGCTCAGCGGCCCCTACGTGATCGCCGTGGAGAAGACCGGCGCCACCGTCTGCTGGCAGACCGTCAGGGACGCCCCCGGCGCCGTGCGCTACCGCGCCAAGGGCGCCGCGAAGTGGTCCGGGGCCGCCGGGGAGACGGCCCGCTTCCAGGCGGTCGCGCTCTTCAAGCTCAGGCCCGGAACCGAACACGAGGTCGAAGTCCTTTCCGGGAAGGAGAAGCTCGGGGGCCTCAGCTTCCGCACCGCGCCGGAGAAGCTCGAGGAGTTCAGCTTCTTCGTCTACGGGGACACCCGCAGCAACCCGCGCGCCCATGAGCTGGTGGTCAAGGGCCTGGCCGCGGAGGCCCAGCGCCTCAAGCAGCTCACCTTCACGGTGATCACCGGTGACCTGGCCCGCTACGGCTCCGACGAGAAAGAGACCGCCCGGCAGTTCTTCGAACCGGGCGAAACGCTCCTGCGTCTGATGCCCATCGCCCCCCTGCGCGGCAACCACGAGATGGGCACCAAGCTCTTCGGGAAGTACTTCCCGGCCCCCCCGCGCCCCAAGGAGGCCAAGGGCGCCCACGATTACGCCGTGGACTACGGCTCGGTGCGCGTCGTGATCCTCGACCAGTACCGGCCCGCCCGCAGCGGCGGCCCGCGCATGAAGTGGCTGGCCGCGCGGCTGGCCGAGGCCAAGGACAAGTGGCGCTTCGTCGCGTTCCACGAGCCGATATATTCCACCGGGTCGCACGGCAGCAACTTGGAATTCCGGAAGCTGGTCCAGCCGCTATTTACGGAGGGCAAGGTCCACGCGGTCTTCTGCGGGCACAACCACAACTACGAGCGCACCAAGCCCATCGCGGGGACGACGCACTTCACCACCGGGGGCGGCGGCGCCCCGCTGCGGCGCGGCCGACCGCGCGCCGGGGACACCTTCTCGGTCAAGTTCGCCGCGGTGCTGCACTTCCTGACCGTCACCGTCACCAGGAAGAAGGTGACCGTCAAGGCCCACGCGCCGAAATCCGGCGGCAAGTTCGAGATCCTCGACCAGGTGGACATCCCCAGGAACTGCAAGTGGCCGGCCAGGAAGCCGGTGGGCAAAGGGGCCTCGAGCGCGGCCGATCCCGAGGAGGTGCGCTACGAAGCCGACACCGAAGGGGTGCTATACCGCTACATACGCAACCCCTGGAGGGAGCGCATCATAATGGTCGGCGGGCTGGCGCTCTTGCCGTCGCGCTGGTCGGCAAGGCCGTGAGGGTGGCCGCGCGCGCGCGCCAGGAGCCCGGGAAGACCAAGAGCTAGGCCCCCTCCTCGACCGCCGGCCTGCGGCGGAAGAAAGTCGTCACGCTCTCAGCGGTCATCCACACGGCCAGCAGCAGCACCGCCCCGTTGAAGGCCACCAGGAACCAGGCCTGGACGGAGCTCTTCTCAGGATTTTCCAGCGCCTCCGACAGCGAGCCCATGAACTCCACCTCGTTGGCCACCATGGCCCAGTTGGTCATGACCAGCATGAACAGGCAGGGCAGCGCGGTGACCAGGAACTTGAGCCCGCCCCTGCGCTTGAGATAGAGGCTGATCAACAGCAGCGCCAGCGCGGCCAGGAGCTGGTTCACGGCCCCGAACATCGGCCAGAGCTGCATCGCCCCGGTTCCCCCGGCGCCGGTTATGAAAACCAGCACGGCGGCCGTCACCACGGCCACTCCCGTCGCCGTGTACTTGTTGGCCAGCCAGCCCAGCTTCAAGTCACGCGCCAATTCGGCGACCACGTATCGCTGCAAGCGGGTGGCGGTGTCCAGGGTGGTGCCCGCGAAGCTGGCGATGAAGACGCCGATGATGACGATGCCCAGGAACCTGGGAATGCCCAGCACCTCCATCATGTTGGCCGAACCGGCGACGACGGCGTTGACCTTGGCGCCCAGGCCCTTGGCGCCGCTCCAGGAATCGTAGTGGACCCGCCAGGCGCGCTCCCCCTCCAGGGGCACCTTGCCTTCCCTGTCGGGCGGGGGCAGCTTGACGTCCTCTCCCTCGACGGCGGCCAGCACCCGCCTGGCCCTCTTCTCGTCCGCCTTGTAGGCCATTCCGATGCCGGCGGACACCGCGACGATGACCAGCACGGCCAGCGCGCCCTCCAGGAGCATCGAGCCGTAACCCACGAAGAGGGCGTCCTTCTCGTTGGAGATCTGCTTGGGGCTGGTGCCCGAGGCCACCAGCGAGTGGAACCCCGAAATCGCCCCGCAGGCGATGGTCACGAACAGGAACGGCCACAGGCTGGGCGCGCCGGCCGGAGCGGGGTTCCAGCCCGGAGCGACGATCTCCAGGCCGCCCCACAGGGAGCTGGCCACCGCGCCGAGGACCAGCAGGCCCATGGCGATGAAGAGCTGCCAGGCGTTGATGTAGTCGCGCGGCTGGAGCAGCGTTGTCACCGGCAGGGTCGAGGCGATGAAGGCGTAGACCAGGAGTATTATCGCCCACGCGCCGGTCACGGGCACGCCCTCGGGAAGCACCTCGCCCAGCTTCACGGGCAGCTCGTGGCCCCACAGCACCGTCACGTACATGGCCCAAACCGCCAGGACCGTCCCCAGGGCCACGTTGAACTTCCGTTTGTATATGGCCCAGCCCAACGCCATCGCAATCGGGATCTCCATCCACACCGGGAAGACCGCCTTGGGATGATCCTTGAAAAGCAGGGCGATGACCAGCGCGAAGACGGCGATGACGATCCACAGCTCGAAGAAAACTATCAGGAAGAAGATGGTCCGGACGCGCCTGTTTATGTACTTGGCGGCGATCTCCGAGAGGCTCCTGCCCTCGTTGCGCATGGAGAGCACCAGCGATCCGAAGTCGTGCACCGCGCCCATCACTATCGAGCCGACGAAGACCCAGATGATCGCCGGCACCCAGCCCCAGATGATCCCGATGGCCGGCCCGACTATCGGCCCGGTGCCGGCTATGGACGTGAAGTTGTGGCCGAAGATCACCCCCTTGCGGGCCGACACGTAGTCCTGGCCGTCGGCCTTCTCCCGGCTGGGCACCGGGGCGTCGCCGCGCAGGTTGAATATCCTCTCGGCCAGGAACCGGCCGTAGAGCCGGTAGGCCACCAGGTAGCCGACGAAGGGAACCACCAGCAGCAGCAGGGCGTCCATGGGCGCGGCCCCTTCTTATGGCCTCTCGGAGTCCGAAGGCGATTCTAGGAAGCGCCGCGCGGGAGGCAAGAATTTTTTGCACCGCCCCGGCCGGCCGCAGCAGTCGATTTCCCCGGAAACGGGTTGACACCCGGGTATCCCGGCCCTAGAGTTATGTAGGACGATTGGGCTACGAGGAGGATGGCGATGCGGTTCGTCAACATGCGCGAGCTCAAGATCAACGGGTCAAGGGTTATCGATTCCCTCAAGAAAGAAGACGTGGTCGTCACCAGGAACGGCAAGCCCGCCGCGGCGCTTGTGCTTCTCGACGAAGACCTCCTGGAGGACTTCGTCATCGCCCACCACCCGGCGCTCCTTTCCGAAGTCGACGAGGCGCGCCGGGAATACCGGCGAAAGGGCGGCCTCGACCACCGGGCCATGAAAAAGCGGGTGAAGCGGCGCCGTGGATAGGCGAAGGCTCCTCTACGCCCCGCGGGCGCAGCGGGACCTCGCCAGGATCGCCAGGGACCAGGCCCTCCAGATACTTGAGGACGTCGAGATACTCGAAACGCCTCCCTGGCCGCCGGGCAAGGTCAAGAAGCTGCGCGGCGCAGACTATTGGGAGATCAAGACCGGGGACTGGCGGACCATCTTCCTGCCGGAAGGCAAGAAGGTGGTGGTCCTGCGGGTGGTCAACCGCCGCGACCTGGAACGCGCCATCAAGCGGATCGACGTCAGAGCGCTCCTCCGCTGGCTGCAAAAGCAGCGCTAGCGGTCACGTTTTGCGCGCGAGAGGCCTCGCACCCGGGAGGCGGGAAGCTACCAGCCCGGACAGCACCGGCCCCCTTCATAAGAAGGGGAGGGGCCGGTGCGGGGGCTGCGGACATGCGCCCTCCTTGAGAACTTCTGCGGCCCGGCTTAGTCGTCGATTGCGGCCTTTTCGATAACCTTCCTGAGCACGGCGTTCTCGTCCCCGTCCTTTTCCTCTTCCGCGGCTTCGACCTTCTTGATAACGAAGTCGCCGGCCCAGTCGTCGGGGCGGCCGCCGGGAATCGGCTTGATGTCCTCCAGGATCTTCTTGCAGCGCAGGCGGACCTCCAGGTCCGCGGTCTTCTTCCCGGCCCCGGCCACCAGGTCCCTGACCGTCGCGCCCAGCTTGACCAGCGCCTCGTGGGCCTTCCGGCGCACGCCGTACTCCCGCGACTTCAGCGCTTCCAGGTGCTTCCCGGCCGCGGCCAGCTGCTTCTCGCCCGGCTTGGGGGGCTTCTGGTACTCGCGGATCTTCCTGGTTATCTCCCGCACGATCTTGAGCGCCTCGGCCGGCGGGCCGTAGAGGGGCATGCGCACCGTGGCGTAGACCGGTCCCCTCGCGCCCTTGTCGGGTTTCAGGTTCTCGTCCACGGCCAGGAGCAGCAGGTATTTCTGGCCCTTCTTGAAGCAGGCCTCCTTGAGGGTTTCCTCCTCGCTGAAAACGCGCTTCTTGGGGTTTTTGGCGCGCAGCCGCCGCTGGGGGCCGTAGTAGTCGAAGTGCCGGACCATCACGGTGATTTCCTTGACGCCCTCCGGACCGCGGAGCATCTCGGCCACCTCGCAGCGCACGCGCTGGGCCTTGCCGGCGAACTGCCGCGCGCCGCCGCGCCACATGACGGGGTTCCGCTGGGGCATCTGCGGGGGGGCCTTCTCGTCATCGGGCTTCGCCGCCGCGACCACCTTCACCACCGCGGCGGTGCTGAAGCGCGCGGCCTCGTGCTCGAGCATGGCCAGCTGCTGCTTGTTGATCTTGTCCGGCGGGCGGGGCTTCTCGCCGCCCAGGCCGCGACCGGCAAGCGGCGCGGCCAGGAGCAGCAGAGCGACGAACAACCTGCCGGAACGTGACACTTCCTCGGCCTCCTCCACCTGGAGGGATTATAACCGGCCCTGGAGCCCCAGGTAGCTGAAAAAGCGCGGCTATATGT
>CAZONU010000294.1:0-6603 GCA_964581145.1 uncultured Planctomycetia bacterium | reverse complement strand
TCCTCGTTGATCCCGCACCACATGGCGACGGACGCCCGGTTCCGCAGCCGGCGGGACGCGCACGGCAAACGGGCCGGAGGCGGTTCTCCGGCCCGCTTCACTTTCCGCGCGCTCTGCTACTTCCGCCTGTTGAGGTAGTCCCGCACGAAGAAGCTGGCCAGGGTGCCGTCGCCGACGGCGGTGGCGATCTGGGCCTTGGCTCCGCTGCGGCAGTCGCCGGCGGCGAAGAAGCCGGGCTTGTCGGTCTCGACGGCGCCGGGCCTGGTCGCCAGGAACTTCCACTGGTCGAACTCGGCGTAGCCCTCGAAGCACTGGGTGTTGGGCACCCGGCCGATGAAAACGAAGACGCCCTCGACGGGGGCGCACTGCTCCGCGCCGGTCTCCTTCTCGCGGACGTTGATGCACTTGACGGCGCCCTTCTCGCCGGCCTCGATGGATTTGACCTCGTGGTTGTAGTTGACCTTGACGCGCCCGTCGGCCAGGAGCTCCTCGATCATCCTCTTCTGGGCGGAAAGCTCCGCGCCGCGGTGGAAGAGGTGAATCCCCTTGACGAACTTGAGCAGGAACAGCGACTCCTCCACCGCGCTGTTGCCGCCGCCGACCACCGCGACGGTCTTGTTGCGGAAGAAGGGCCCGTCGCAGGTCGCGCAGTAGCTGACCCCCCGGCCGCTGAGCTCCTTGTCGCCGGGCACCCCCAGCCGGCGGTAGTCGCTGCCCGAGGCGGCGATCACCGTCGGGGCGCGGAAGACCGTCTCCCCGTGCAGCACCTCGTGCGTATCTTCGTCGCCGCGGACCCCGGTGATCTCCAGGGGATGAACCACCTGGGCCCCGAAGCGCCGCGCCTGGTGGGTCAGCTTCCCGGCCAGCTCCGGGCCGCTGACCCCCTGGGGGAAGCCGGGGTAGTTCTCGACCTCGTTGGTGGTGTTGATCTGCCCGCCGGGCTGGCCCTTGTCGATGACGATGGTGGCAATCTCCTCGCGGGCCAGGTACAGCGCCGCGGTCAGGCCCGCCGGGCCGGCGCCGACTATAACGCACTGGGTTTCAACCACGTCGGGGAGCTTCTTGCCGAAGAATACCTCCAGCTCGCAGGGCCCCGGCCGGATCAGCGCCCGCCCCGGGGCCTCCACGGTGGGCAGGGCCGGGGTGCCGTAGCCGATTTCCGCGGCGCGCCCGGCGGCCGCCTCCGAGGCGGCGACGTCGCGTTCCTCGAACTCGACCTCGTTGGCGGCCAGCCAGTCCTTGACCGCCCGGCAGTCGGGACAGTCCGGCTGGGTGTAGAGCTTGGTGCTCATCGCGCTTTCCTGACTGCTGCGGGCGGATTTCGATTCCGTGAAAAGGCCCGACCGCGGCGGACTACTCGAAGAGCCGCACGTGCTGGACCAGCTTCCACATCTGGATGATCTCCCGGGCGGACACGCGGGCCTCCTCGTAGGAGCGGTTCAGCGGCACCAGCCGCACCTGCCCGGCCTCGAAGAAGACCTGCTTGAAGGTGGAGAACTCATCGGTGCGCACGAAGGCGTAGTCGCCGCTGCGCGGCGGGCGCTGGGCGAAGACCACGATGTCCCCCGGCGCGAAGCTGTCCGCGCCCGGCGAGAGCATCGAGTCTCCGAAAACCCGGCAGGCGAAGCAGGGCACGTCGACCAGCGGCACCTGGATGACCATGTCGCTGAGGCCCACCGGGTGGTCGCCGTCGTCGAAGTCGACGCTGTAGCCCGCGCTGGTTTCGAAGACCGGGACGGTCATGGTCTTCAGCCCCACGGCGCTGAACTCGTCCCCTCCCGAAATGGGGCGGGGCAGGGGCCAGGTGGTCATGGCCGCGAGCTTGGCGGCCTCCATCTCGATGGTGTCCACGGTGGTGCCCAGGGCCTCGGCGATGCGCGAGAGCGTGGCGTGCCGCGGCTCGCAGTGGCCCTTCTCGATGCGCGAGAGGTTGGGCTGCTTCACGCTGCAGGCCCTGGAGAGATCCGACTGCCTGAGCCGGGACCCCTCGCGAAGCTTCCTGATGACTTTGCCGATCTCGCCGGCCATGGCAGGCTCCTCCCGGAATAGCCTTTCGCTCAAGGCTGCTGCCATATATATATCATGGTATCGCAAAAAAGTCAAGTGAAATCGATAAAACCCAATTAGCTCAGTCGCCTAAATGCTTCGCGGACAACGGGTTATAGCTTATATGTTCCGGCCGACACTGCTTTCTGAATGCTTTGCGGTTCCCGGGCGGGAACGGATGAGCCGGTAAAGGCAGAAGAGCAGGCCCAGCCAGAGCGCCAGCCACGGCGGGTCGGTGACCTGCGTGAAGGGCCCCTCCTTCCACCTGTAAACTACCGCCACCTGCCAGATCGCCAGGAGCAGGCAGCCGCCGGAGGAGACCACGTCCTCGGAGCGCCACCAGCGGTGCAAGTGAGTGATGACAGAACCGCGCAGCCCGCCGGGAGATTTTCCTTGTGAGTTCATTGCCCGGCGGGCCCAGTCCACCAGCAGCGGGGCGAGCCAAACGAACAGGGCGACCACGCATATAAACGCGGGCAGCACCAGCAGATTAACAAGCGCGTACTCCATCCAGGAGGGCAGAAAGACAAAAAGGCTGATTAAGGATTCGCCGATCCAGCCGCCCCCGATCACGTTGGCGAACAGGAAGAAGGCGGCTGCCCGGAAGACCCACAGCGCCAAGCCCCCCAGAGCGGCCGCCGCAGCGGACAGCGTCGGTCGACGGCTGGCCGCGCCCAGCCGCGCGCCGAAGGCTGCCGCCAGCCAGGCCAGGAGCAGGTCGGAGACCAGCAGCATGAGCCCGAAGGGCATCGAGCCCGGCAGCTGAAGCAGGTTACCGACGGCGAACGGCCACCATCGGGAGTCGGCGAAAAACCCTCCGGCAGCCCCCAGGGCTCCGACGGGAGCCTGCTCGGATATGATGTTCAGGAACACCCAGTTGCACCAGTTGACCGCTACCAGGTAGACCGGCGCCAGAACCAGAAGAACGAACAGCGTCCTGCGCATCTGGCCCCGGACCGCCGCGGCGGGGAGGGCCTCGGGGCCCAGCGGGGTAGTGAGCAGGCTGTCGAGCTGGCCGCGCTTCCGGCGCGAGGCGATGCTTACCGCCGCGCCCGCCCCGGCGATGACCGGCAGCGCCAGAGTCGCCATTGAGACCAAGGCCACACTCGCTAATCCGTGAAGATAGTGGGGAATCGACAACGGAGCTAAGACAAGACCCGCTCCTCCAAAAGGAGATGGCCCGGGCTGGACGAAGATCATGGCCGCCAGCGCCAGCGAGAGAAGGAGCAGGGCGCCCCACGGGAACCACCAAACCGGGCTCCTGCGCGCGCAGCGGTCACGCCGCTCGGCGGCGATCAGCCGCCTCTCGACCGGTCCGGCGCAGGTGAAGCAGCTCCCGCGCCTTATAACTCGCGCGGCGCCCAGGACCAGGGCCGCCAGGCAAGCGTAGACGAGAAGCCGCGGCCACTCTGAACGCCCAGCAGGCAGGAAGGCCGGCAGGAAGGCCCCGGCCAGCCCGGCCAGGCTCACCGCCAGGGCGGCGATGCGCCGGCGGCGGGGAATCTCGGAAACTCGCGCTTCCATTGCCCGCCGAGGATACGCCGCGCCGCGCGGCGCGTCCAGAAGAATGTCGGGGGAAGAAGCCGGCCCGGGCTACTCCGCGCCCAAGAGCTCGCGGACGGCCCTGGCATGGTCGGGCTGCCGGAGGAGGTGCTCGCCGACCAGGACCGCGTCGACGCCCAGGTCCGCCAGGCGCTCCACGTCCTCCCGGGTCTTGATGCCGCTCTCGGAGACCACGATCCGGCCCTCGGGCACCTTGGGCCTGAGCCGCGCGGTGACCTCCAGGCTGGTGACCAGCTGGTCGAGGTTGCGGTTGTTGATGCCGATGATCTCGGCGCCGACCTCCAGCGCGCGCTCCAACTCGGGCTCGTTGTGCACTTCGACCAGCGCGTCGAGATCCAGCTCGCCGGCGAGCGCGAAGAGCTCCGGGAACTCCCCGTCGCGCAGAAAGCGCACGATGAGCAGCACCGCGTCGGCCCCGTGCGCCGCGCTCTGGTAGAGGTGATAGGACGCCAGCAGGAAGTCCTTGCGCAGCACCGGCAGCCCGGTGGCCCGGCGGGCCTCGATCATGTCGTCGAGCGACCCCTGGAAGTGGCAGCGGTCGGTGAGCACCGAAAGCGCCCGCGCGCCGGCGGCCTCGTACTCTCCGGCGATCTGGTCCGGGTGATAGTGGTGGAGGATCACCCCCGCCGAGGGGCTGGCCCGCTTGCACTCGGCGATGAGCGAGACGCCCGGTTCCTCGAGCGCGTCCCTGAAGGAGCGCCGGCCCTCGCGGGCCTCCTGGGCCCTGGGCTCGAGCTCCTCCCGGGGCGCCCGCGCCTCGGCGAAGCCCACCTCGCGGAGCTTGCACTCGCGCATCTGGGCCAGGAAGTTGTAGTGCTTGCGCATCTCCGCCTCGGCCAGCTTGATCTCCTTGTGGAGGTCCTCCAGCGCGTTGCGCACCGGGTCGGGCAGGTTGCCGTGGTCCAGCACCGCCCCGGGCACCCGGGTGCCGATCTGGGAGACCACCCGGCCGGGCACGCCGACCACCGTGCTCTCGGCGGCGACGTCGTAAACCACCACGCTGCCCGCGCCGATGCGGGTGTACTTGCCGATGCGGATGCCGCCCAGCACGCTGGCCCCGGCGCCGACCACCACGCCCTCCTCCAGGGTGGGGTGGCGCTTGCCGCCGGCCTCGCCGGTCCCGCCGAGGGTCACGCCCTGAAACAGCGTGCAGTCATCGCCGATCTCGGTAGTCTCGCCGATGACCACGCCCATGCCGTGGTCGATGAAGACCCCCCGGCCGACCGTCGCCCCGGGGTGGACCTCCACGCCGGTGAAGAAGCGGGAGACCTGGCTGAGCAGCCGCGCCAGCAGCCGCAGTTTCAGACTGCTGTGCAGCCAGTGGGCCACGCGGTGCAGCACCAGGGCCTGGAAGCCGGAATAGCACAGCAGGCGCTCGAAGAAGCCGCGCGCCGCGGGGTCGCGGTCCAGAATCGCCCTGAAGTCCGAGCGGATCTCGTCCAACACTGTCGGCTTTCCCTCCCCCTGGGAAAGCCCGATGGTAACCCCGGACCGGCAAGTTTCAAGCGGAGGGGAGTCTTCCCCGGCTCATTTCGACGTGCCCGGGAGTTTGCCGGCGGTGTCCGAAAGCTTGAAGGCGAAGGTCTTCCAGCGACCGGAAGTTGCGATGTGGACGTTGTTGACCGGATCGTAAACGTGGTGATGCCTCATCGGGCCGTTGTCCAGGGCCTTGTCCAGGAGCTTCTCGAGCTTGTGCCACTTGTTCTCCCGGGGGCTGTAGTAGTAGCAGTAGCCCTTGCTGAAGCAGACGAAGACTTTGTTGGGCCGGTTGTAGACGATGTCAATGTCGTAGGTCTTGGGAGCGTCTCCCGTCGGAGTCAGGGTCTCCCACTTGTTCCCGGCGATGTCGAACTTCATGATCTTGGTGTTCTTGGGCTGCCGCGAGGCGCAGGGGGCGGCGTAGAAGCACCTGTCCTCGGGGTTGTAGGCCACTCCGACGTAGCCCGTCAGGCTGGCCTTGGGGAACTTCCTGGTTTCCTCGGTCTTCCAGTTGATCATGTGATTCAGCCTATAACCGAAGTGATATATCCAGTCGGGCTGCCTGGGGTCGCAGGCCGCCGCGCCGTAGGTTGAGACCAGCTTGGCCTTCTTTGACACCCGCCACTCCTTCTTGACCGGGTCGAAAATCCACAGCCCGCTCCCTCCCATGTAGTTGTTCCTGAAGAACTTGCCGCGCCCCGGCATGCTGGAGGCCGCCCCTATGAACTCCATGGAGGTCCCTACCGCCATCAGGCTGGTGCCGGGGATTATGACCAGGCCGCCGTAGGTGTGACGGCTGCCGGCACGAATCTTGCCTTTCCAGCGTATGCCGCCCAGCTTCTCGCCGCTCTTGGTCTTCACCGCATTCTCGGCGGAGTGGGCGCTGGGGGGCACGTCCTCGGTCAACTGCGTCCACTTGAGCGTGCGGATGTCGAACTCGTGAACGCTGTTGGGGAATTTCGCCGTGGCGTGTCCGCCGCCAAAAGTGAGTATCTTGTGGCGCAGGGCGTCGTAGACCATGCCGCTGTAGTCCAGGACGTTGCGGTCTCCCCGGTATCCGCTGGAAATCAGCTTGGCGGTCCCTTCCGGGAGCCTTGCCAGCGCGGGTGTCTTGGCGTGCTTTGCGCCTCCCGCCGCGGGAGGCGCCGCGCCGGCGGCAAGTGTCGCCGGCATGGCCGCCAGGACGAACAGCAAGGCGCTCAGGGACCGCTTCCGCTCAACGGTGATAAGTTTGCGACTCATCGCGAATCCTCCTCGTTCATCTCTTCCCGAAGCAGCGCAGCTTGCCGTCCCCGGTGGTGAGGTAAAGGCGCCCGCCCGCTGCGGCCATTCCGTCCCAGGCGGGTTTCGAAGACAGCTTCAGCTCGCCCAGCTTCTCGCCGCCGGTCGCCGAGAAGGCCCAGAGCCGGTAATCGCCCGCTGCGGGCTTGGAGGTGTCCAGCGGGTGGACCTCAGGAGCGTTCTCGACCGCGCCGCCCCGCCGGGGCTTCTGCCACAGGATGCGCGGCGCCTCGG
>CAZONU010000293.1:0-6626 GCA_964581145.1 uncultured Planctomycetia bacterium | reverse complement strand
GGGCATCACCCCGCCGCAGAGGTGGTAGACCACTTTTGTCCCGCCGGCGTGAAAGGCCTCGATCTGGCGCCGGTCGTAGGGCAGGCAGAAGCGCTCGTGCATGTCCGGGCTTATCACCGTGCTGGAGCCCGCCCCGCCGCCGGTTTCCACCAGATCCTGCTCGAACCTGCCGGCCAGCTCAATTACACGTAATTTCTTCTGGAGCAGCGTTTCAAGGACGTGCTCCAGCCAGTCGGGCTCGTCGAAAGCGACCATGATGGCCGGCTCGGTGCCGAAGAGGATGCAGAAGTCCTGCCAGGGACTGCCTTGTCCAAACCCGAAAAAGCCGGAGCGCACGATGCCGCCCTCGCCGATGCGGCGCCTGGCCTCGCACACCGGGGTCCAGTCGATCTCGACGGGCAGCGGCACCCACCTCTCCCATATCGCGAAATCGCCGTGGTTCTTGATGAGGTGCTCGGTGTCCCAGGAGGTGAACTGGTTGGCCGCGCGGGCCAGGGTCAGCCTGCCGTCGGGCGTGGTGACGGTCTCCCGCCAGCTCCTGTTGCCGTCGGCGGTGCCCAAGTCCCGCTTTTCGACTTGCCAGTTGGCCAGGTCCTTCTCGTCGTAGACCGCCCGCGGTCGCTCGTAGACGACCGGGTCCATTCCGAAGCGCTGGTAGGCCGCGAACTGGTCGGCGCCGTCGAGGTAGGTGGCCAGGTAGTAGCGCATCCAGTTGTGCACCTGGCAGGGCAGCCGGTCGGGCCTGCCGTTTTCCAGCGCCGTCAGGAACCGCTCGCGTCCGGTCAAGGCCTGCTTCCTCCCTGGGCTGGCAGTTTCTGGGGCTCGGCGAAATCCGCTTCCATCGCGCGGGGCAGGACGCGCACGTTCCCCGCCCGGTCACAGAAATAGAGCCGGGACCCGGACGGTTTCCTGCCGTGCCCGTCGGCCCACAGCGCGTAGAAGTCCGGATGCGCGTTCACCGGGCGGCGCGCGTAGTTGTGATTGCGCTCGCTGCCGACGGTCAGCTGGGCGAGGCGCTCCCAGCTGGCTCCCTGGTCGCGGCTGGTCCACATGACCATTTCGCCCCCCGGGTTGTAGGGCTGCGGCCCGGGCTCAGTGGGAGCGACGATCCGCCATGCCCCGTCGTCCTCGACGTACAGCGAGCCGGTGTCGTAGTTGCTGTCCGAGCTGAACGCCTCCTGGATATCCCAGCGCTCGCCGGTCCAGCGCGCAGTCTTCCAGAGGCGGGGAGCGTTCTCCGGCCCGGCCTCGTACCCCCGGCTGGTCAGGAAGAGAATCACCGGCCGGCCCTCTCCGTCGAAGACGGTGTCCTTGAGGTAGACGTTCAGCCCCTCCCGCCGGTAGTCGTGGACCAGCGCGGGGTTGGCCGGTTCGGTGAGCGGGACCTCCAGGGGCGTTCCGTCGGCTGCGCGCCAGGTGGCACCCAGGTCGGGGGTTTCCATGTAGTAAAGATTGCTGCGCCAGTTGAGCCCCTGGTCCGCCGGGTGGAAGTTCAGCGCGGTGCCGGCTCTGGCGCCATCGCAGGCGCTGACCTGGTAGTGGCCCTCGTGAATGGCCGCGATCCGGCGCCACTCTCCCCAGCGGACTCCGTCGCGGCTGCTCATGAAGAAACAGGTCCGGGTCGCCGGGTCGCGGTAGTGGGTCAGGAAGCAGGCGAAGCCCCCGCCGGGGACGCGCCAGACCTGCATGTAGGAGAAGTTGTCGAGGGGGACCTTCTTCCCGTTCCCTTCGCGGGTCGCCGGCACCGGCTCGAATTCCTCGACATCGTAGGGACTGACGCTCCTGTGGATGTAGGCGGGCCGCTGCGTGCCGTGGGCCGTGGAGAATATCCAGATGTGCCCGTCCCCGTCCACCGAGATCACCGGGTTGTCGTGGGCGTCGTCGGTCTCCTTGTCCAAGAGCAGCGTGGGCCGCGGCACGGTGCCGGTCGCGTGGTCGTAGAAGGAGACCATGTGCAGCAGCCGGCGGTCGTCGTCGGCCGCCGCGCCGCCGTAGCAGAAGAAGGTTTTCTTCACCTCCGGGCAGTAGACCGCGAACGGCTGGTGCTTGGCGCAGTAGGTCCCCAGGCCGCCGCTGTACTTGTAGACGTACTCGTCGCCCGAGGGCTGGTTCATGTACCAGATGCCCCGGTATCCGTCGGCCTTGACGCTGATGGCTTTCACCCTCCCCGCGCGGCGCTGCCCCGCTTACATTGTCCGGGCCCGCCGCCCGCCGCGCAAGCCGAACTCCGGTCGAGGGGGTCGCAATCGGCCAAGAAAAAGGGGCCCGCGCGCCGCGGGCCCCCGATCTTTCTCGCCTCTCTGCGGCTAGCCCTTGGCGCCTCCCTGGGGAGCCTTGGGCGCGGCGGGCTTGGCCGCCCCCGCCTCGGCCAGTCCCCCGCCATCGGCCATCTTGCCGAGGTAGCCGGGCAGCTCCACGCCGGCCATGCCGGCCACGTCGTGGATGGGCGGCAGGCTCTTGATCAGGCTGGAGACGAAGTTGGCCGTCGAGGAGCCCTTGCCGTCGCCCCCGGCCGAGTCCCAGACGGTGATCTTGTCTATCTGGAGGTTCTGGATGGCCTCCACCTGGCGGGCGACGATATCCTCGATCTTCTCGATCATCAGCAGGGTGGCCGCGCCCTTGGCGTCGCCGCTGCCCTCCACCAGGCTGCGGTAGCCATCGGCCTTGGACTCCAGCACCTGGCGGATGCCCTTGGCCTCGGCCTCGTACTTGAAGAGGACGGCGTCGGCCTCGCCGCGGGCCACCTCGCGGGCGCGCTCGGCCTCGGCCTGGGCGTCGATGACCACCTTGCGCTTCTCGATCTCGCGCTTGACGACCTCCGCGGCGTTGAGGCGCTCCTGCTCGGCGAGGTACTGGGCCTTCTGGATCTCGACCAGCGCCTCGCGCTTGGCGACCTCGCCCTTCTGCATGGCCGCGGCCTGCTTGGCGGCCAGTGTCGCGTTGTAGTCGGCGATGTTGGCCTTGGCGATGTTCTCGCCCTGGACGGCCTCGGCCTCCTGGCCCTGCACGTAGATGCGCCGGTCGGCCTCGGCGTGCTTCTTGCCCTTGTCGGCCTGGGCCTCGTTCTCGGCGACCTTGACGACCTTCTCGCGGACCGCCACGGCCTCGCCGACCGCGCCGGTCTTCTCCTGCTCGGCCACGTCAACCTTGGCGGTGTTAATGGCCTCGGCCGCGGCCTTCTTGCCCAGGGCCTCGATGTACAGGGACTCGTCGGTGATGTCGGTGATGTTGACGTTGATGAGGTAAAGGCCGATCTTGTTGAGCTCGGGCTCCACGTTCTTGCGGATGGAGGTCAGGAAGCTCTCGCGGTCCTGGTTGATCTGCTCGATGGTCAGGGAGGCCACGGTCAGGCGCAGCTGGCCGAAGATGATCTCCCGGGCCATGCCCTCGATCTCGCTGAAGCGGAGCTGCAGCAGGCGCTCGGCGGCGTTCTGGGTGATGCCCGGCTCGGTGCTGATGCCCACCGTGAAGGTGCTGGGCACGTCGATGCGGATGTTCTGGAGCGAGAGCGCGTTCCTCAGCGGGATGTTGATGGTGATGGGGGTCAGGCTCATGTAGCTGTAGTCCTGGATCAGCGGCCAGACCAGCATCGCCCCCCCGTGGATGCACTTGGCCGATTGCCCCCGCCCGACCTTGCCGTAGACCACCAGGATCTTGTCCGACGGGCAACGTTTGTAGCGCGTGGCGTACAGGAGGAAAGTCGAGAACAGCAGTGCCGCCACCGCGATGGCAATGACGATTAGCCCTTCCATCTGGCGCGCTCCTTTCTATTCGCCCCCCGCTTCCGGCGAGGAAGCCCTAAAGTTTCCTGACCACCAGGACGTTCCCGCTGACCACGTCGACCACCTTCACGCGGGAGTCGGTGGGAATCTCGCTCTTGTCCTCGCTGACCGCCGCCAGGATGGCCTGGCGGCCCTGGAACCTGACCTCGACTTTGCCGGGCTCGCCGGCGGGTACCGTCAGGTATATCTTGCCCTCCTGCCCGACCGCGTTGCGGAGGTTCATGGTCCCGCTGTGCTGCATCTTCTTGAAGAAGGTGAAGAGCCAGCTGATCAGCAGGACCATCAGCATGCCGGCGACGAGCGCCCCCAGCAGCGCCCAGCCCCAGCCGGTGTCGAACTGGCGGTGCATGGTGTAGCCCACCAGGCCGAACATCAGGAAGAAGCTGGTCAGGCCCTGGAAGGTGAACAGCTGGAAGCTGAAGTCCGCCGTGCCGATGGCGCCGGCGTCGTCCACCGCTGCGTCCACGTGGTCGCCTACGTCGGCGTCAACGTCCGCGTCGACGTCGGCGTCGCTGTCAACGTCGGCGTCGCCGAAGACCCCCGAGAACTGCAGGATCAGCCGGAAGAGAAAGAATACCCCGCCGACTGTGGCGCAAATGACGAAGAATATGTCGACGCCTTTCAGGCTGCTCCACCACGCGCTCATGGCCAAACCCTCCTCACTGGCGCCGCTCGCAGGCGGGAACTCTAACTCCCCCGCCGGTTTTCCGCAAGCCGCTCGCCGCGCCCGGCCCCTTCCACCTACAGCTTACCTCCGGCCGGGGTCGAACGTCAATTACAATCGGAAGGCTTGTTTGTAACCGGGGCCCGGGCCCGAGCACATGCACCTTTCCTCAGCCGCTTCCGACCTGCCCCGCTGGTCAACCCTCCCCGTTCAAGGCCTCCTCCCCCCACCTCACCTTGCACAGTCCGCGGTAGATGTCCGCCGGCCGGCAGCCGGAGGGAAAGAGCCCCGTGCGGGACTCGGGACAGATGAGGAAAGTCTCCTGCTCGGGCGGTTCGGCGGCGCCGTGGCCGCCCAACTCCTCCAGGAAGTTGGCGTAAATCACCCCGCGGCGCACGATCTTCCGGCGGCCGATCTTGCCGGCCAGCACCACCAGGTCCCCGCACTGCGGGTGGGCGGCCAGCGCGGCCAGCTCCCGGGCGATCTCCTCGGTGGGCCCGGCGCCGGCCAGGGGATCGGAACCGGCCAGGCGGATATCCCCGCCGACCACCAGCTCGCCGTCGGCGCCGCGGACGACGGTGCTGGCGCCGCTCCTGCCCACCACCGCGCGCACGCCGGGCAGCGCCACCAGGTGGGCGACCAGCCCCGGGTGCATCTCCTCCACGTCGGCGATGTTCAGCCGGCCCGGCCGGCGCAGGAAATACAGATGGGCCAGCCCGCCGGTGGGCAGGACCAGGAGCTCGGCGGCGCGGGCCGCCGCGTCCGCCCGGCCGGCGTCGGCCAGCCGCGACTCGATCCAGCGGGCGGCCACGCGGACCATGGGCCGCAGCGGCCAGGGCAGCAGCCGCTCTACCTGTCGGAGGCGGCCCAGCACCGCGGCGGAGTGCACCGTCTGGCGGTACTCGGCGCCGCCCAGATCCGCGACCTGGGCGGAGAGCGCGTGTTCGAGGATGGCCTCGCGCAGGGTCCGGCCCGCGCGGCGCTCGAAGGGCACCGCGGGGGTCTGGCCGTGGTCGCTGAGGATGTAGAGCTCGTAGGCGCGGCCCCCGCGCTTCTGGCCCCGCCGGGCGGCCCGCCAGATTCTCCTGATCTTGCGGTCGACGGCCACCAGGGCCAGCGCGGCCGACAGGCTCCGCGGGCCGCGGTGGTGGCCCATCACGTCGAAGCCCACGAAGTTGGCGTAGATCGCCGGAGTCCCCCGGCGGGTCTCCTCAATGGCCCCGGTGGCGCTGACCTCGCGGAGCAGGGCGTTGGCGGCCACGCGCTCGAAAGGGAAGAACCCCTCGCTTCGCCGCGGCCGGCCGCGCATCAGGGCGGTGACGTAGTCCAGCAGCTCCAGCCACAACTCGTAGAGGGATAACCCCAGGATGCGGGCGATGGAGCCGAAGTGGCGCAGCACGAAGAGCGGGACCTGGCGCACCTTCACGGGGCCCGCGAAGTAGCCGGGGTCGGGCTGGCCCGGGGTGAAGACCGCCCGCGCCGCCCCTCCGCTGAAGAAAGCGGTGTAGACCGCCCCGCCGCGGAAGAGCCCGCGCTCCTCGGGCAGCCGCGCGCGCACCGAGCCGATGTCCTCGTAGTTCTTCATCACCCGCAGCCGGCCGGTGGACTTCTCGAACCAGCGAAAGCCGGGAACGGTCCCTTCGATGCCGTACATCAGCGCGGCCTGCGCCGCGGGAGTGGTGGCCGGGATGCCGGCCCGGGCGGCCAGCAGCGCGAAGCCCCGGCGGCGCAGCAGGCTGCGGGTGAAGGGCATCAGGCGGCGCCCCAGCGCGCGCTGGAGGACATCGCGGCCCAGGCCGTCGATCTGCACTACGATGATGCCGGTTCCGCCGGCCGCGCTCGCTGCCGCGCTCATAGCCGGCCCGATTGTAGGCCGACCCGCCGCGCGCGGCAAGTGAAACGGGCCGGGAGGCAAAAGTTCTTCCCGGCCCGTTCGGCTAGCGAGGTCGGAGGCTACTTGACCGCGCAGGTCTCCTCCGCCGCCCAGCTTTTGTCGACGCGCACCGCGCGGCGGTTGTAGGTGTCGTTGGCGTAGATGTGCCCGTCGGTCAGGGCCGCGCCGGTGACCCAGGCAAAAGGGATCTCCGGCACGGCCACGGTGGGCTTCTTCGCCTTGCCGGCCTTCGTGTTGGGGTTGACGTACTGCGAGTCGAAGTTGCCGTACTTGCCGAACTCGACTA
>CAZONU010000292.1:3589-6632 GCA_964581145.1 uncultured Planctomycetia bacterium | reverse complement strand
ATTCAGCTTCTTCAGAAACTCCTGGCAGTCGTCCCAGGTCACGTTCTCCACCGGGTTCTTCGCACCCTTGAAGTAGCTGGGGTTCGCCCCCGTCACCTTCTCCCAGACCTCCTGGGTCACCTCGTACTTGCCGATATAGAAGGCATTGGTTATCCGCACCCAGTGCTGAACCTCGTTTTCGCTCCGGTCCTTCTCCTTCGCCGGACTGCCCATCCGGAACCTGCCCCCGGGGATGAGGACCAGCTCCAGCTTGATACCGTCGCCGAGATCCACGGCCTTCTCGACCGGCACGCCCAACTGCGCAGCGGCTTCCTGCTGCCGGCGGCCGGCCTCGGCGGCATCGAACCACCAGACGGTCCACGTCTTCCAGAACCAGCCGCCGAAAAGCCCCAGGGCGAGAACGACGCCCAGGGCCACGTAGAAGCCGGTCAGGCTCCGGACGCGCTTGGGCGCTGCTGGCTGATCGGCGGCTTCCGGCATGGCCCCTCCGCCCGCCATTCTCCCCTCCACCACCCCCAGTGCAAGGGCGGGAGACCGGCCCACAACTACCGGTTATTGACCCCGGCCCGGGTCCTGGAACTCCTGGCCCTGCGCAGCCAGTTAACCACCTGCCGGCAGCGCCTTCCGCCGCTTCCTCCGCTTCTTGATCCTCCTAACCCTCGGGATTTCAATCTCGAACTCGGGACCATTCCGGTGACAGGCTAGGGCTGTCACCGGAATACGCGCGCAGCGGTGCAGCAGGGGTGGCCTGCAGCGGCGAGCGGACTCGCAGTCCAGGTAGTTGCGGTTGACATATCGGGGTCCGGGCCCCAGTCTGAGTGCACCGGGGGCGGGCATGGAGCGCGATACGAGGACCGGGACGGGCACCTCCCAGGACGGCGCGGGGCGAGGTCCGGCGACGGAGCTTTCCTGGATCATGAACCGGGTGAGCCTGGCGGGCTGCCTGGCCATGGTCTTCATGCACGCCACCAGGGGCGGGCATCAGGTCGCTTTCATCCGCTCGCTGGGCGCGAGCGAGTTCCACTTCGGCGTGATCGGGGCGATAGCCCCGTTCATGGTCGGGCTGCAGTTCATCTCCGCCCTGGCGGTCAACCGCCTGCCCTACCGCAAGCGGATCTGGATCTCCGTGATGGTGGCGCGCCGCGCGCTGGTCGCCCTGCTGGCGCTGATCCCCTGGATCCTCTCGGCCTGCGCGCCCGGGCCGGTTCTGGTCTGGCCGTTCATACTGCTGGCCGCGCTGGCCCAGGGCATGGGCACGCTCTGCAACCCGGTCTTCTTCTCCTGGATGGGCGAGCTCCTGCCGCGGGCCAGCCAGACCGAGTTCTGGGCCGGCCGGCGCAAGTGGCTGAGCTGGACCGGGACGGTTACGCTCCCGGCGGTGGCCGGCTTCTTCTACCTGTTCCGAGGCGTCGACATCCAGGTCACTTACCTGGTCGTCGCGCTCGTCGGCGTGGTCGCCGGGGTGGTCGACATCCTGCTCTTTATCAAGATTCCGGAGCCGCGGGCACAGCTCAGCCCCGACCCGCACCACGTCCGGCTGCTGGAGCCCTTCCGCAGCAAGGCCTTCCGCCGGCTGATCCTCTACAGCTCGACGCTGACCTTCGGGGCCATGCTCGGCGCGCCGTTCTTCCGGCTGTACCTGCTCAAGGAGATCGGGCTGAGCGTGCACCTGGTGGTGCTGATCTTCGCCTGCCACGCCCTGGGGGGAACGCTGTTCGCCAAGTCCTTCGGGCGCGTCGCCGACCGGGTCGGCCAGCGCCCGGTGATCGTGCTCTGCACCGCGTTGAAGTCGCTGATCGTGCTGGCCATGGCCGCCGTGCAGCCCGGCCCGATGGTGCTGATCCTGGTGCCGGTGCTGCTCCTCGACAACATGCTCAACACCGGGGTGCAGGCTTCGCGAACCGGCTTCATCCTCAAGCAGGCGCCGGCGCAGAACCGGGCCATGTTCGTGGCCGCGGTGCTGGCCTGCGCGGGCCTCTCCGGGGCGGCCGGCTCGCTCTGCGGCGGGTACGTCCTCGAGCACCTGCCGGCCGACGGCGTAACCCTGATGGGCGCCACGCTGTCCAACTTCCGGGCCGTGTTCCTGCTCTCGGCGGCGGTGCGCATGCTGGCCTTCGTGGTCTCCTTCGGACTGCACGACCCGGGCAGCAGGAGCGCCCCGGCGGTGCTCATGAACGTGATCCGCCCGGCGGCCATCCGCTGGCTGCAGGCCCCCTGGCTGACGCTGTTCCGGTCCGGCGACGACGAGCCGCCCGGGGGGCCGCGATGAGCCCCGCCGCCGGCACCGGATAGCGAAGGCGCCGCTTCCGACAGGCACCTACCCGCCCGGTGTGGGAGGCTGCCACAGGCACAGTGGCGATTCTCCACACTTGACAGTCCGGTTGAGCGACGCGGGCCTGCGCCTCAGGTGCTACGTATCACCCTGGCAGCGAGCCGTTTGCGAACAATATTCGGGATTTCTCCATTTCTGGCGCGCTTCTTGCTCCGCAATGTGAGGTAAGGACGCTGGCAGGGGAAACTCAGGAGGGCCAGACAATGCGGGAAATAGCGACACTGGCGGCCGTCGCAGCCCTGATCCTCGGCGCGAGCGCCTCCGCGGGCGAGGGCAAGGGGGGCAAGGCCGGCAAGGGGGGCAAGCGCGGCCGGCACGGCGGGGGCGTCAAGGGCATGCGCGGCGGCAAGGGCGGCGGGGGCCGGGTGATCCCCGTTGACCAGGAAACCCTCGGCTGGCTGCAGGCCTGGGCGGAGAAGAGGGCCGCCCGGGGCTGAACGCGCGGGCCCCGGTATTTGTTGGACTGCGGACCGGCCACCGGGCGCTGACGCCGCGCTATGTGCAGGCGGTGGTGGCGCGCCTGGCACAGGCGGCAGGCATCGAAAAGCGCGTCAGTCCGCACACCCTCCGCCACACACATACGCCACGCGGATGCTCGACCACAAGGGGTCCAACCTGCGCGAAGTGCAGGCGCTGCTGGGACACGTGAATGTTACCACCACGCAGATTTATACACACGTTGACCCGGAGCAGCTGCGGCAGAAGGTGCAG
>CAZONU010000292.1:0-3579 GCA_964581145.1 uncultured Planctomycetia bacterium | reverse complement strand
GCCAGAAGCTCCTCGAGAAGTTCGACAAGGACGGCGACGGCAAGCTCAGCGAGGAGGAGCTCAAGGCCGCCTTCGAGGCCTTCCGCGAGCGCTTCAAAGGGATGCGCCACGGCGGCAAGGACGCCAAGGGCGGCAAGTGCCGCAGAGGCGGCGGGGGCCGCGGGGGTCGCATGGGCCGCAGAGGCGGCAAGGGCGGCATGATGGGCCGCAGAGGTCGCGGAGGTCGCGGGGGCCGCGGGCGCATGGGCCGTAGAGGCGGCAAAGGTGGCCAGGGCCGCGGAGGCCGCATGGGCGGCAGAGGCGGCAAGGGAGCGGGGCAGGAGCCCGATTTCTAATACGAGCGCCGACCGAACGGAGGAGGTGGGGCACGGGCCCCCGCCTCTTCGACCGTGCCGGGGGAAGCGAGCGTTGAACTGCACCCCTTTTGTCTTTGCATGTGGGGAGGAAGTGCTTATGCGTTGCGTGAAGAGACTGGCTCTCGCGGGCCTGGTCGTCCTGTTTGCGGCCGCCCAGGCCGAGGCCAGGCCGTCGCGAAGAGGCGGCAGGCGAAAGCCAAGGGTCGTCGGCCTCCCGCGCACCGGCAACGCGGAGAAGCCGCTGGAGTGGATGACCGACTTCGACCTGGCCGCCGCGCTGGCCGCGCGCGAGAAGCGCGGGATGATGGTCCTGTTCACCACCGAGGAGCTGATGCGCAACAGCACCTACTGCCGCTTCCAGGCCAACAGCGTGCGCCGGGCGGTGCGCAGCGCCAAGGCCGTGCCGGTGCGCCTGCTGCCGCCGGTGCGCCTGGCCGCCGCGGGCCTGCCCAAGGAGGAGGCCGCCAAGCGCGAGGAGCTCCTCAAGAAGGCCCGGAAGCGGTACCGGGAGCTGGCCAAGCGCTTCGGGGTCCGCCGGGCGCCCTGCCTGGTGCTGAACGCCCCGGACGCCGCCAGGCTCAAGGTTCTGGTGGTGCCCGCCGACGACCGCATCAGGGAGGCGCTGGGCCGGCTGGGAGAGATGATCGCGGCCCACGAGAAGGCCGCCGCGGAGAAGGACGGCGACGGGAAGCCGGCCGCCAAGCCCAAGGCGGCCAAGCCCGCCGATAAGCCCGCCGATAAGCCCGCCGACAAGCCCGTTGAAAAGAAACCGGACGTTGACCCCGAGGACGATTTTTAGCCCGGGCGCCGTGACTCGGGCCCGATTCACAGGTTTCAGGAGCCGTAAGACGGCAGACGCTGAAGGCAGAAGGAAGGGGGCGGAAGTGCGAATCATGAGCAAGCGAGTTGTGGTTCTGGTGGCCGGAGTCGCGGCCCTGTCAATGGCCGTGGCGGCGGGCGGCGAGCCCCCTGCCGGAGAGGGCGGCGAGAGGCCGGCCAGGGAGGCCCGCCGGGGAGATGAGCGGCGCGGGAGAGGCGAGCGCGGCCGGCGGGACCGCGGCGGCGAGGTCTGGCGGCGCATGCGCCAGAATGAGGTGAGCGCCGCAGTGCTGCGCCAGGTTAACGTGCTCGACGCGGTCAGCCTGGCCCTGGCCCAGGCCCACGTCGCCAAGCGGGCGCCCGAGAAGGCCGTGGCGGTGCTCAAGGAGGTCATCGAGAAGAGCAAGGACGAGACCGCGGTGGGCTTCGCCCGCCTGGCGCTGGCGCGGATCTACAAGCAGGGGGGCAAGGCGAAGGAGGCCGAGGCCGAGCTCCTGAAAGTGACCGGGCCGGCCACGGCCGCGGCCATCGAGATGCTGCTGCAGGGCGTCGAGGACCGCGCCGCCAAGCTGGAGGAGCTGCTCAAGGCCGCCAAGGACCCGCTGACCAAGGCCCTGCTGATCAGGCGCCTGACCCGCGAGTACCAGGTCGCCGGGAACGTCGAGAAGCTGGCCGACCTCGCCGAGCGGGCCAGGAAGCTGCTCACCCCCGAGCAGGCCGCCAAGGCCCTGGAGACCGAGCTGAAGCTGGCCGCGCTGGGCGGCGGCCGCGGCGGCGGCGGCGGGCAGGACCGCGGCCGCGAGATGCGCCAGCGGGTCACCCAGATGCGCACCCAGATGGAAGCCCGCATCAAGGAGCTGGAGGCCGCCGGCAAGAAGGAGGAGGCCGCCCAGCTCAAGGAGCGGCTGGAGCGCATAAACCGGATGATGGAGCGCTTCGGGCGCGGCGGCCGGGGCGGCCGGGGCGGCCGCGAGGGAGGCAGAGCCCCCGCAGCGGAGAAACCCAAAGAAAACCCCGACGAGTTCTAAGCGCACCTGAAAGCAGATGAGCGGCGGCCGCCCCCGGGCGGCCGCTGCTCATGCGGCGTCGTGGAAATGCCCGAACCCGACTGCGGGACAATCACTTGCGCGATCCACATCTGCGGTCAAGTCAAAGTAGCGGAATCATCCCCTTTTCTGCTGACAAACAAGGCCGAGCGGGTTAAATATTGGTGGTTAGTACCGGTACAGTACCAGGAGGGGCCGACATGCGAGTAGTCCGGCAAAGAGCTCCCGGAGACCTCACGGAAAAGGTCGCCAGCACCATACGCGAGGAGGTCGCTACGGGGCAGCTGGTCCCGGGCGAGTGCGTGTTATCGGAGAGAGTCCTCAGCGACAGGATGGGCGTGAGCCGCGGGACGGTGCGCCGCGGGCTGGAACGACTGATTGAAGAGGGACTCCTGCGCCGCGAGGCTGGCAAGGGTTACTCCCTGCGCGGACCTGTGGAGTCGGAGGCAAGAGCCGGAGCGCAGAAAACGGTGGTCTTCGTGCACAGCCACAGCGAAGAGGAACTGCTGGAGGGCCGGCGCCACGCCCGGATATGGGCGGGGGCCCGCGAGGAGGCCGCACGGGCGGGCCTGCTCACGCTGATCAGCTCCATTCCCGAGGACGAGCTCGACGCGGGGCGGGCGGCAGACCTCGCCGCGGTGACCGGCGGTGTGCTCTGCGACCACACTCGCCCGGAATCGATCCGTGCGCTGCAGGCCGCGGGAGTTCCCGTCGTCCAACTGGACTACCCCTCGCGGCCCGGGCAGCGGGTCGATGCGGTCGTCCAAGACGACCTCGGCGGGATGGAACTGGCCGTGGCCCACCTCCGGGAGCGCGGGCACCGCAGGATAGGGTACTTGGACACGACGGACTTCTTCCGTCCGCAGGGGCGGTATCTCAACGCCAGTCGGCGGCTGATGGGCTTCAGGACCGCCTGTGTGAACATCGGTTTAGATGTCAAGGGCTTCGTCGCACCGACCGGTCCGAACGCGCGCGAGGCGGTGCTGAAACTCTTGAAGAAGGGCGCCACCGCGCTGGTGATCCCGCACACCGAGCCGTGGAGCAGCGCGCGGGCCGCTCTCCAAGAGCAGGGCCGGGCGGTACCGGGTGATTTCGGGGTAGTGCTGTGGGGCGGCGACCAGCTCAAGGATGAAGAAATGGTCCCGACCTACGTCACTTGGAGCAAGGAGCAGATGGGACGCGAGGGCGTCCGCCGGCTGCTCCTGCGCATGAATCGCCAAAGCATCGCGCTGGCGACGATTGTGATACCGGCGAGCCTTGTAGATCGGGGCACCGGCGGGCGCGGGCCAGCTGCGTGAGGAGGATTAGGCGATGCGCACACTGAGCCACCTGGCGATTCTTACGGGTCTGCTCCTGGC
>CAZONU010000291.1:0-6669 GCA_964581145.1 uncultured Planctomycetia bacterium | reverse complement strand
CGGTGACCATGTGGTAGAGCATGGCCCCCAGCGAGTAGACGTCGCTGCGCGCGTCGGTGCGGGCCGCGTCCACGGCCTGCTCGGGGGCCAGGTAGAAGGGCACGTTGGGCGCGCCCCGGCCGAAGTAGCGCAGGTTGAGCGCCGCGTCCTTGGCCACGCCCAGGCCGGCCAGCCGCGAGCGGCCGGTCTCGTCGATGATCACGTTGCTGGGGCGCAGGTCCCCGTGGACGATGCCCTTGCGGTGGCCGTACTCCAGGGCCTCGGCGATCTGGTCGACAACGTCGGCGGCCTCCGAGGGGGTCAGCTTGCCGACCTGCTCCAGCTGGCGCTTGAGGCTCTTGCCCTCGATGAACTCCTCGGCCAGGAAGTAGCGCTTGCGGTCGCAACCCACCTCGTAGATGCGCTTGAGGTTGGGGTGGTCGAGCAGCACCGCTTGGCGGGTCTCCTCCACGAAGCGCTCCAGGAAGTCCTTGCCCAACTGGGGACCGGGGCGCATGATCTTGAGGGCCACCAGGTTGCCGGTGGCCAGGTGCCGGGCCTTGCAGATCACCCCGGTGGCGTCCGAGCCCAGGCGGCTGAGCATCTCGTAGCCGCCGATCTCCAGGGCGCGCTGCGCGGCGGTGTCGCTCTCCTCGCCGTGCCCCGCGGCGCGCTCCTCCTCCTTGCTCAGCCAGATGGTGTTGACCACGTCCAGCGGGGACTGGTCGGTGACGTGCCGCTCGCCCTCGCCCATCACCGTAAGCGCCCCGCACTTGGGGCACTTGACCCGCGCGCCGCCGCGGAAGTGGGCCACGTTGAAGCGCGCGCTGCAGCCCGAGCAGTGCACGATCTTCTTGCCCTGGGCGTCGAGGATGGCCCGCACCTGGTGGGGCTGCAGCTCGCCGCGGCCGACCAGGATCTCCCCGATCCGCGCGCGGTGCTTGCCGGCGGCGTCCATCTCCCGCTGGAACTCCAGGGCGCCATCCAGCGCCTTGCGCTCCACGAAGCGCCAGCGCACCGCGATCTCGCCGAAGAGGCCCTCCTGCCGGCTGTGCTGGCCGTCGAGCACCGCCCGGACCTGGTCCGGGGTCATGTAGCCCTTCATGGCCAGGATCTCGCCCAAGCGCGGCACCGGCCCGCCCTTGGCCCGGTAGCGCTCCTGGAGCTCCACGCACTCGGCTATCTGTTCCTCGGTGACGAACTTGCCCGCGCTGGCCAGCCGGCCGAAGAGGACTTCCTTGATAGGCGTCTTGGCCATCTCTGCTTCCCCCCCCCCGGAAAGGGACTGCCCGTCCAGTTTGATTATATCTCAAGCCGCCGCCAAGAGAAGAGAAAATCCGGCGGGGCGAAAGGCAGGCCTCAATCACCCCCGGAACGGTCCGGCTGTTCGAGGACGATCCGGCCCAAGTCGACGTCGAACTCGGCGCGGAGCGCCGCGGGCGCGCCGGGCGGCCCGTAGGCCAGGGCCACCCGGGCCTGCCGGAAGGCCCGGGTGGCCCTGGTGGCCCGGTCGAGCAGGGCGCTGGCGGGCTCGATCGAGAACGGGGCGCCCAGCGCGTATATTTCCAGCCTTTCCGCCCGGCAGCCGGCCTTCAGCATCCGGGAGAGCGTCGCCAGAGAGACCCGGCCCAGCCACTCCCGCTCCGGGCGTCCGGCTTCCTGTGCGGCGGGCATCACCGCCGCGCAGGCCAGCTTCCTCGCGCGGTCGTAGATGATCATGCCCGCTGCGTCGCCCAGCACCAGTTCCAGGACCACCCCGCGGTCGGCGAGCACGATGTCCCCGGGAGCGACGGTGTGAAACAGCGTCTTCATGACCCAACCCTCTCCGCGCCGCCATAGGGCGCGGCGGCCGGCGGCCGGCATCGACACTCCTGCCGCTTAGATTAACGAACGCGCCGCGGCCGCTATTCCGCACCATATCGAATTTCGCCGAAGCGCGCCCGGACGCTACGTGCCTCCCCCGGCCTCCGGCTCAATGGTCACCAGCGTCACCTCGGGCGGCGCGAGAAAGCGCAGCGGCGGTCCCCAGGTGCCGGTGCCGCGCGAGACGTAAAGTCGCGCTCCGCCCTCCAGTTCGTGAAGCCCGCTCACATAACGGTGAAATATCCTGATCACCAGCACGAAGGGGAATACCTGCCCGCCGTGGGTGTGTCCGGAGAGCTGCAGGTCAAAGCGCCCCAGCGACCCGGCCCGGGCGCGCGGCTGGTGCTTGAGGAGGATGACGAACTTCTCCCTCTCAGGCGGAGGCAGCGCCCGGTCCTCGTCGAGGTGAGCCCCGCCGCCGCCCCGCGCCTGGGCGGGGTCGTCCACCCCGCATATCCAGACCCGTTCACCGACCAGCTCGCGCTCGGCGCGCAGCAGCCGGAAGCCGGCCCGCCGGTGGAAACTCAGGCTGTCTTCGAGCCCCGCGTAGGTCTCGTGGTTGCCGAGCACCGCGAACTTGCCGAGCGGAGCCTTCACTTCAGCCAGTCGCCGGGCCAGCGGGTCGACGGACGGTCCCGAAGTGTCCAGCAAATCCCCCGTCGAGACCAGGACGTCGGGCCGGGCCTCATCCACCAGGCGGAGCGCGTTCTCCAGCCGCCAGCGGGCGCCCAGCAGGCCGAGGTGCAGGTCGGAGACCTGCGCGACGGTGATCGGCTTCGAGCCGGCCGCCAGGCGCGGCGTGCGTATCGTGATCCGCTCCAGGCGCACGCGGGATGACTCGTAGATGCTCCAGGGGATTAACAGGAGGATGATCCCGCCGGCGGCGCCGACCAGGGCGCGGGGGCCCACCAGCAACCGGACCTCGGCCCCGCGGGCCAGGGCCGCCAGGCGCGCGCCCAGGTTCCAGAGCTCGACCGAGCCGCCGATGACCAGGAACCAGAAGCTCACCGCCATCCAGGTGTAGCCCACCGCCGCGGTGATTCGCGCCGGGGCGAGGAGCGCCGCCCGCTCGAAGCGGCGGGCCAGGAACGGCGCGGCCAGCATCAGCAGCAGGAAAAGCCCGGGCAGGACCAGCCACCAGCCCATCCCCGGAAACGCGCGCCGGACCTTCCAGAAGATGAAGAACTGCATGCTGCCGTAGACAGTGAGGAAGATCAGGAAGAACCAGCTCATGGCGTGCCTCAACCTCCCGGGCGCCCCGCGACGCCTCTTCCGCCCCCTGCAACAAGGGGTTTGCGGCGGGAAGTATTCCGCCGTCTATCGGAGCCTCTTGACCTCCTCGGCCAGCAGCTTCATGTTCTCGCAGGGCGCGTCCAGGGGCACGGCGCACTCCGGGCCGATGATGTCAATCCTGTTCTCTATTTTCTCGCGGACGTCGGCGGCGATCCTCTCGGGGGTGCCTTCTCTGACCACCGAGAAGTTGCTGGTGCCGCCCATGAGCGAAAGTTCCTCCCCGGCCAGCTCGCGCGCTGTGGGTGTCGGGACCTTGCTGTCGAAGTGAAAGCAGGTCATACCGGTCTCGCGGATGTAGCCGATCCTGTCGGAGGTGTCCCCGCAGATGTGCAGCACCAGCGGGCAGGGGATGCGCTCCTCGAGCTCCGCGTGGCTGGCCTTGAGAAAATCGCGGTAGGCGTCCGGCGAGCAGAGGTCCCGGGTGGCGTGGTCCCCCAGGCAGAGGGCGTCGGCGCCGGCCTCGACCTGCGCGCATGCGAACTGGACGGTAACCTCCTTGAGCTGCTCCATGCCCTTGCGCACGTTGTCGGGCTCCAGCAGCGTGCCCATCAGGAACTCCTGCACCCCGAAGACGTGATAGCCCAGCGTCCAGGGCCCGAAGACCTTGCCGACCACCGCGACCTCGTCGCCGAAGCGCTCGCGGAGCAGCCTTATGGCCTCCAGGGGCACCCGGCAGCCCGGCCGGTCGAGCAGCCCCCGCGGGACCTCGATGTCCTCGCCCAGCTTCGCGAGGTGGTCGCGGCTGTCGGGCATCCGGTCGCGCGCGCCCCAGTCGACCGCGCAGCCCAGCGCGGCCGACTCGTGCCACACCGAGAAGAGCGGCATCACGTTGTCGAAGCCCAGCAGCTCGTGCCCGGCGGCGGCCAGTCCGGCCATCTTCCCCGCGTCCAGGTGCGCCTCCGGGAAGAAGACGCCGGCCTTCTCCATGAGGTCGACGGTCGCGATGGACGTGGCGCTGCCCGTCGCCGGGCGCGGTACCTCTTTACGCCCAAGCGCGGCCAGGAAGATTTCGCGCGGCTTCATGACGCTCCTTCTCCAACCGGTCCGAACTCCTCGACGCGCCGGGCGACCTCCCGGAGCCGCTCGAAGCCGGCCGCCGGCGGGGTGGTGTCCGAGACCCCCAGGATCAGGTGGTCGCCGGCGCCCACGGCCTCGAAAAACTCATCGAGGTAAGCACTGAAATCGCGGCCGCTCATGGACTGGGGCAGCAGCGCCACTGAGGGCACCCCGCCCATGATCGTGATCCGGCCGGCGAAGAAGTCCCTGACTTCCTTGAAGGACAATCTGGTCATCGGCGCGGGGCAAACCGAGTCGGCCACGTCGAGGCCCGCAGCCAGGTAGTGCTCCAGCAGCCCGGAGTTCTCCCCGTCGGTGTGGCACATCAGGAACTTGCCGCGGGCGTGGAGCGCGTCCGCGAAGCGGCGCAGCGTCGGCAGAATATGCTCCTCGAAGAACGGGGGGTACTGGATCATGGCGTCGAAGTTGCCGCCCAGCAGGATCACCTCCGCGGCGCTTTCGGCCGCCGATCTCAGCATCCGGTCGTAGTAGAGCCCGACCTTCCCGGCCAGCCCGGCCAGCTCGTCGGGGTGGTCGTGCACCTCGTAGAAGAAGAGGTCCACGGGCATCAGCTCGCACTGGATCAGGTGCAGGGGCGAGGCCGCCAGGTTGTAGCGGGCCACGGCCAGGCCGCGCTCGCCCACCGAGGCGGCGAACTCCCGGTAGCCGGCGCTGTTCTCCTCGACGCGCGCGTTCTCGAAGAGCCAGCCCAGCGCCGGGTAGTCGGCGGCGGACTTGAAGGCGTGCTCGTCAACGTGAGTGATGCTGATGCCCGCCTGCTCCATGGCCCGGGTGTAGAGCGTCGCGGTGCGGACCCGGCCCTTGGGGGTCCGGTACTCAACAATGGTCCGCTCGCCCTGTATGGTGACGCTCTTCTCGACGTTCTCAATGACCGTGCGAAAGGGCAGGACACGCAGATTGTAAATGCCCAGCGCGCGGTCGGAGTCGTCGCCGCCGCCGGCCAGGTCGCGGAAGTCTGGGATCACCGCGTGGAAGCCCCAGCCCAGGTCGTCGACGATCTCGGTCAGCGAGGCCTTCCGGTACTCGGCCGGCAGCGTTCCGGCCCGCCTGTTCGCCCGGTACCAGAGGTCCAGCCGCGGCGTCCAGGAGATGCGGTCCGCCGGCCGGCCGGCCAGGGCCGCGAGCATCCGTTCCCGGTGGGTCATCGCCGGCCCCTACGGCGGGTCAATCGGCACCTTCTGGCTCCTGGTCAGGAGCGGGTCGTAGGTGAACCCCCTGGTGCGCCTGCGGAACTCGGCGCGGGCGCGGCGCAGCGCCGCTTTGTCGAGAATAAGGTCCAGCGCGCAGCCGGCGAATATCTTGGCGGCCTGCAGGCAGCCGCGCTGCGCGAAGGGCAGGCCCCCCTGCGCGGACCAGTCCCGGTGGTGGCCGGTGGTCCCCTTCGGCACGCAGGCCACGGTGAACCTGCCCAGCGGGACCAGCCAGGAGACGTTGTCCTCGTCGGTGGAGCCGCGGCCCTGCGTCTCGGCGTCGGGCGCCACCCCCCGGGCGAATTCGCCCTTCGAGCCCCGGCGCTTGGCGCGGCGGCGGTCGGCGGCGGTGGCCCGCGGGGCGCCGAAGAGTTCGAGATTGCCGCGAACAACGTCGGTCATCGCGTCGTTGGCCAGGCGCGAGTAGACCGCGGCGATGCGCCGCCAGCGCATCCTGGTCCCGGTGGCCAGCGCCGCGCCCCGCGCGCAGGCGGTCAGCCGCTCGCGGACCTCGTCGACCTGGGCGCGGTCCTTGGCCCTCACGTAGTACCAGGCCCTGGCGTAGCCGGGGACCACGTTGGGGGCGTCGCCGCCGTCGCGAATTACCATATGCAGGCGCACGTTCTCGGGGACGTGCTCGCGCAGGTAGTTGGCGGCCACGTCGGTGAGCATCACCCCGTCGAGCGCGCTGCGGCCGGCGTGGGCGGAGGCCCCGTGGGCGGTCTTGCCGAAGAACTCAAAGACCAGCGAGTCCAGCGCCGAGCCGCCCAGGTTATTGGCGCGGGTCTTGCCGCCGGGATGCCAGGCCAGGCACGCGTCCACATCCCGAAAGGCCCCGTCGCGGGCCATGTAGCCCTTGCCGGCCAGGGTCTCCTCGGCGGGGCAGCCGTAGAAGACGACCCGCCCCGGCGTGCGGCCGCGCCGCCGGGAGAGCACTTTCGCCGCGGCCGCCGCGCCCACCGCGGCGCCCACTCCCAGCAGGTCGTGCCCGCAGCCGTGGCCCCAGGCCCGTTCGTGCTTCCCGCAGTCCGGCAGCGCGTCGTACTCGCCGAGCATCCCGGCGCGGGGGCGGCCGCCGCCCCACGCGGCCCGGAAGGCGGTGGGAATCTTCCGGAAGGGAAATTCTACTTGAAACCCTCGATCGGCCAGGTACTCGGCGAGCAGCCGGGCGGACTCGTGTTCCTTGAAGGCCGGCTCGGCCAGCTTGTGGATTCTCTTCAGCAGCTTCCCGGCAGCGCGCGATTCAGCCGCCACCGCCCGGCTCACC
>CAZONU010000290.1:0-6674 GCA_964581145.1 uncultured Planctomycetia bacterium | reverse complement strand
TTACTCCAGACATTTATCCCTCTAAACTGGCAAACATTTCGGGAAGGAGGACACCGAACGGTAAATCGCGTGTCTTGCCGGCAGGCTCCTTCTGGCCATCCGTGCTCCCGCCGTACAGCCGTGTCCTGCGCGCCTGAAGGCGCTTTCTCCGGTACGCTGAAGAAACAAACGTGCACGCCCTCAACCCAATCCTCGCAACAGTTGACCCACGGTGTCCTTGGCGTCTCCCAGCAGCAAGATCGCCTTGGGCTCGTCATAGAGGGGGTTCTCGACGCCGGAGTATCCCGGCTCCCGGTCGAGGTTGCATACGATGACGTGCCTGGCTTCGTGCGCCATCAGAATCGGCATCCCCGAGATGGGAGTGCCCTCTGCCCGGATCGCCGCGGGATTCACCACATCGCAGGCACCCACGACCAGAGCGAGGTCGGTTTCCCTGAACTCGGGATTGATCTCGTCCATTTCGAACAGCTTGTCGTAGCCTGTTCCCGCTTCTGCCAGGAGAACGTTCATGTGGCCGGGCATTCGGCCCGCGACGGGATGGATCGCGAACTTCACTTCCTTGCCCATTTCCTCAAGCTTTCCGGCCAGACGCTCAAGCTCAAACTGGGCCTGTGCCAGTGCCATGCCGTACCCGGGGATTATCACGACCTTGCCGGCTTTCCGCGCGGCCTCGGCCGCGCGCTCCAGTGGCGGCAAGCTGGGCTTCTCGGCCTCCTCTTCGATGGGGCTCTCTCTTCCGCCCGTTTCGGGCTCGCCTTCCGCCTCCGGCGCGCACGGAGGTTCCGGCGCAGTCGGCTTTGCGCTGACGCCCAGAAAAACCTTGAGCAGGTTCCTGTTCATGGCCCTGCACATGGCATAAGTGAGGATAGAGCCCGACGCGCCCACCGTGGCTCCGGCCGCGATGAGCAGACGATTCTGGGTCACGATGCCGCAGAACGCGGCGGCCAGCCCCGTCAGCGCGTTGAGAAAGGAAATGGTCACCGGCATGTCCGCCCCGCCGACGCGGACGGAGAAGACGACGCCGAGCATGAGAGAAACCAGGAGCAGGACCAGCAAGGAGAACAGCAGGGCGGTACCGGTCGCCGCCCCCGCCAAGGCTCCTGTTGCTACCACGCCTGCAAGCAACCCCAGGAGGACGCGGTCGTGTCCGGGCAAGACAAGCGGCGTCTGTCTCAACAGGTTGCTCAGCTTGGCGCCCGCTATCAGGCTGCCGCTGAAGGTCACGGCACCGACAATCAGGCCCAGAATGCCACCGACTCTGCTGACCCCCGGCAGGAGGTGCCCGCCGCGCTGCAGTTCGACGAAAGAGACCAGGAACGCCGCGGCCCCACCGGCACCGTTCTGGAATCCCACCAGCGCGGGGACGTGAATCATGCCCACCCGCATCGCCACGAGCCAGCCGGCAAGCGTCCCCATGGCAAGGGCGGCCATGACGAGGATAGGTGCCGAGCAGGAGTGCCGGGACAGGACGAGACCCACAGCGCACAAGAGCGCGAGCGCGGTGATAAGGTTGGCGGCGCGCGCGCGTCTTGGCGTTCGAAAGAGCCTTATGCCTGCGATGATTGCCAAGATGATCGCAACATCCGCAAAGGTGTGCCAGCCCTTTCCCACGAGATGTTAACCCCCACCAGCGCGCGTTCACATCGGCATTGCGCGCTCAGAAGATCATTTGCGCGGACCGCCGGACCGCTGTTTCTCTCTGAACAGCTTGAGCATGCGGTTAGTGATCGCGAAGCCGCCCACCATGTTGAACGCCGCCATGGCGATCGCGATCGTGCCGAGCGCACCTTCGGCGCAGCTTGTCTCAAGGGTGAAAAGCAGCAAAGCCCCGAGGATCGTCACGGCCGAAATCGCGTTGGTCATGGACATGAGCGGGGTGTGCAGCAACGGCGGCACCTTCGAGATCAGCAGGTGCCCGGCCAGGAATGAACCAGCCAGAACCGACAGCATCAGGAGCGCATCGGCCATTCGTCAGTCCCCATCGCGTTGCCGGTCCCCAGTCACGTCTCGCCCATGGTTCTGAGGGTTCCCCTGTGCACGATTCTACCTTGATGGGTGACCATGGAGTGCCGCACGATCTCGTCGTCCATGTCCAGTGTCCCGACGCCCTTCTTGAACAGGTTCCTGACGTACTCGATCATGTTGCTGGCATACAACCAGCTCGCGTGGACGGGCACCGATCCCGGGATGTTCAGCGCCCCGTACACAAACACCCCGTGCTTCACTTCCCCGCGGCCCGGCTCGGTAAGGGCGCAGTTGCCGCCCTGATCGATGGAAACGTCCACGACAACGGACCCGGGCTTCATCGAGCGGACCATCTCCTCTGTGAGGAGTACGGGAGCCACCTCACCGGGAACCAGGGCGCTGAGCACGATAATGTCCGCCTCCTCGACCAGGGGCCTCAACGCCTCTCTTTCCCGCTCCAGCCATTCCGGCGGCAGGGCCTTGGCGTAACCCCCTTCGCCCAGCGCAAGCTCCGGCGGCACATCGAAGCCGGAAACCTTCGCACCGAGGCTTGCGGCCCCCCGCCGCGCCTCCTCCCGGACGTCAACGGCCGTAACCACGCCGCCGAGCCGCTTCGCGGTGGCTATGGCCTGCAGGCCGACCACACCCGCGCCGATGCATAGGAACCCAGCCGGCTTGATGGTGCCGATGGCGGTGCCGATCATGGGAACGAACTTAGGGAAATGGTCGGCGGCGATGAGCACCGACTTGTAGCCCGTGACGGTGCTCATGGAAGTCAGCGCGTCCATCCTCTGTGCGCGCGAGGTGCGCGGGATGCCGTCCATCGTCAGGGCAGTGATATTCTTGTCGCGCAGCTTGCGAATTACATCGTGGTTGGCCGGCGCCGCGGGATGGAGGAAGGTTATCAGAATCGCGCCCTCCCGCATCATCGCCACCTCGTGAGCCCCGAGCTCCCTGTTGAAGCAGGGCTGCTTGACCTTCAGAATGAGGTCTGCCCCCGCGAGCAAAGTCCCGGCGTCCCGGATGATCTCGGCCCCGGCCCTCTCATATTCCTCATCGGAGCGCAGGACTCCGTCGCCAGCCGACGCTTCTACAAAGACGCGGAATCCCATCTCGATGTACTTCACCACCGTCTCCGGGAGTGCGGCGACCCGGTTTTCGTTCTCGAGGATTTCCCTGGGTATTCCGAGGATCATGGCGGAGCCTCCGTGTCGTCCTGTGACTTCCTGAGCCGCCGGGGGCACTGCCTCACTGCCCGATGGCTCTCTCGGTACCTTTGACGGTCTTGAGAAAGCGGCGGACTCCATCATGAAAGGCCGGCGGCTGGGGCGAGGACGGAAGCGCGTCTATTTTCTCAATCGCCTCGGCCGGGTTAAGTGAAGCGGTGCCTCCGAACTCTTTTTGTATCAGGTGGTTGAGTGCCTCGGCGGCCATGACCCGCGCCTGCCAGTAGACGTCCTCGTCCATCATGACCGCAAGCACCTGTGAGAGGAGCTCATCCGCGGGGGAAGCTATGTCCCCCCCGGCTTTCAGAGCCGCCTCCCGAAGGCGCCGGTTGCCCCGGTATCGCAGTATCCTGGTCAGACCTTCCTGATGCTCGTCCGGACTCTCGGATCCCTTCAGCTGGGCGATCCGGTCCAGCACCTTCCCCCGGTCGCGCAGGCCGCCGAAGATGTCAGGGCTCATCGGAAGTGCCTCCCGCGATCCCCGTCCTGGGTTGGGGGCTTTCGCAGTGTCTGCAGGGCGTTCTCCCGGAGGCCGATCGCTACAGGGATGCTGGTTGCCGGGCCGATTATCCTGACAGAGTCGGCGGGTGTAGTTCAGGTAATGCCCAAGGAGGTGAATCTGCTCCACAAACGTTTCGCCATCGCCAAGCATCGCGATCTCGCCCAGAACTTTTTCAGCATCCTTCATGAGACTTCTTACAACGTTCTTGAAGTCAGCCAATCTCTGCGTGGGAGACGAGTTCCCGCTCATGATGCCGGTTTCCTTCTAGGGGTACAGCCCCCGGCGCAGGACCTTTTCCCCGATGCGGCCCAGTGACACAACGTAGCACGCGGTACGCCGATCGGTCTTGTACTTCGTTCTCGCTTCGGCAATGGCCACATAGTTGCGCTCGTAGCGCTCGGAGAGGAAGCTTCTGACGTGCTCCAGCGATGGGGCCTGCGTCCCGTGGTTGTACAGCCACTCCAGGTAGCTCACCGCTACGCCCCCGGCGTTGGAGAAGATGTCCGGCAGGACATCGATGCCGCGCTCTGCCAGGACCTTGTCCCCGGCCACGGTCGTCGGGCAGTTGGCGCCCTCGGCGACCACCTGGCACTTGAGGAGCGGCGCGGTCCCTTCGGTGACGGAATTCTCCAGAGCCGCGGGGATGAAGACCTCCGCGTCGGACGAGAAGAACTCCTCCTGGCTGATCCCCGTGGCGCCCCGGAAGCCCTCTATGAGGCCGCGGTTTTTCTTGACGTGCTCGGCGAGTTCGTGGGCGTCAATGCCCTTGGGGTTGGTCAAGCATCCACTGATGTCCGCCACCGCCACCATTTTGCCGCCGGCGTCCTGGAGGAAACGGGCGGCGTAGGAGCCCACCTTGCCGTAGCCCTGGATTGCAAAGCGCAGCGAGTCCAGGCTTTTCTTCTTGTCCTTCGCCCATTCGCGGACGGCCATGAACAAGCCCTGTCCGGTGGCCGGGGCCCTTCCGGACAGCCCTCCGCAGGCCACGCTCTTGCCGGTGACCACCGCTGCGTTGATGATGTTAAACTTGGCCGGCGCGTGCGTGCAGTAGGTGTCGTATATCCAGTCCATGATCTGGCTGTCGGTGTTGACGTCGGGGGCCAGGCAGTCCTGGTCCGGGCCGATGTCCGAAAGCATCTCGTAGGTAAGGCGGCGGGTGAGGGCCTCGATGTCCTTCGGCCCGTACATCTGCGGGTCTATGGCCACCCCGCCCTTGGCGCCGCCGAAGGGGATCTCCAGGAGGGGGCACTTCCAGGTCATGGCCGCGGCCAGCGCCTTGACCTCATCCAGCGACACCCGGGGATGGAAGCGCATACCCCCTTTGTATATCCCGTAGACGTTGTTGAACTGCACCCGGTAGGCCAGGAAGCTCTTGGTCCGTCCGTTCTCGCCGGGGACCTTGCTCTGGGTAACCCTCACCGGGACGTTGTAGATGACCTCCCGGCGCGGCTCGGCGATCATGGCCCTCACCCGGTCATCGAGGCCCATGAGATCGGCCGCGGCGTTGACCCGAACCTTGTCGGCGGCGTAGAGACTGTCGCCCTCCGCAATGCGCTCGGGAGAGTTGCCCGGCGCGCCTTTACTGTTTCCTTTCCGTGTCGCTGTCATTTCATCGGTACTCCTCGCAGTGCCACACGCCACCTTCGGGCTTGGGGAAAGTGCAGGTGTGGCGGTTCTCGCAGTCCACGCACAGGCCCATGAGTTCGACAGAGATTTTCCCATCTGCCTGCGAGGCAGGCGAGGACCCTTTTGAAGAGGACGCCTTCGGCGTCTTCCCTGCCGGGGGCACCTCGCCGGGCCCGAACTCCTCGCAATAGAGAACAGGACGTTTGGCACCCGCCAGGTACACGCAGGTTGCTGAATGCCTGCACGTTGTGCAGATTCCGGAGTTCCCGGCGTTCGCTGGCATCCGAATTCCACTCCGCAGGAGTTCCTGGCAACCGGAACAAACTCTTACCCGGCACCAGTTGGTGTCCGACCGGATGGGTAGGCAGCAAACCTCATGCCAGCCAGGATCCAGGGTTACGCGCTGCCGGCCGTGTAAAGGCGTCTGGAGCCAAGCGGGCTAAGAAACGCACCCGCCGCTCGCCGCCGGGCAGTATCTCTACGATCTCGTTGTCCTTGCGCTTCCACTTCCCGGCGTCGCCGGAGAAGCCGCCCTGGGCCAGGGCGTGCAGGTGCCGGATCACCCGCGGTTCGACGGCCACCGGCCGCTTGCGAGTGAACATCCAGTCGAGGGCCTTACGATAGCCCGCCAGTTCTTCCTCGGAGCGGTCGCGCGGCCGGGCCTTGCCGAGGACGACCGGCCGCAGGCGCTCCGCCGGAATGGTGACTCCTTCGATGCGGTTCGACGGCTCGGCGCTCTGGACGATGGCCTGTTCGCGCAGGGCATCCAGGATCCCCGGCTTCTGCCGCATCCACAGGTCCTGCTTGCCCTTGGCCTCCGCGCAGGCCGAGAGGAGCCATCCCGTGCCGAGGAGCATGGCCGCAACGCTCAATCGATCCAGCCGCAGGGTCAGCATCACGCATCTCCTCCGCGCGCGAGTGGCCTAATAATAGCCGATTCTCCTGTCGGTAGCCAATTCCTTTTTCCTGAAAGGGGTTCCAGCGCATGAGCGACTTCCTACATCCCGTGTGCCTCCTTCTGGCCAGACTGGTTCACGCCGAGCTTGCCCGAGAGAACCAATTCCTCAAGGTCGAGACCGGTGATGAAGTTCTCGCGAGATGATGTCAGCATCGTCCGGACGACGGTTCCGGGGAGCGCCTGGGCTGCGATCCGGAGGCATCGAAGAAGATGCACGCGAAGCCGGGCAGCGAAGTGGTGACTGACAAGGGGTATGGCCTTGGCCATGCTCGGTTTCTCCTGCCCGTCAAAAGGCGGCTATAATCGGGGAGCGTTCCAGCGCGCCCGTGGCTCAATTGGATGGAGCACCTGACTACGGATCAGGAGGCTGGAGGTTCGAGTCCTCCCGGGCGTGCCA
>CAZONU010000289.1:0-6683 GCA_964581145.1 uncultured Planctomycetia bacterium | reverse complement strand
GTGGGGGGGATGGGGGCCAAGAGGTCCAGCAACCGCTCTTCCACCCGGCGGCGGGCCTCCTCTTCCACCCCGTCGCGCTCCTGCTCGCGGACCAGGCCGATGGCGTTCTCCACCAACTCGCGGACCATGCTCTCCACGTCGCGGCCGTGGTAGCCGACCTCGGTGTACTTGGTGGCCTCGACCTTGACGAAGGGCGCGCCGACCAGCGCCGCCAGGCGCCGGGCGATCTCGGTCTTGCCCACCCCGGTGGGGCCGATCATGAGGATGTTCTTGGGGGCGACCTCGTCGCGGAGCTCGGCCGCGATCTTCTGCCGTCGCCACCTGTTGCGCAGCGCGACGGCCACCGCGCGCTTGGCCTTCTCCTGGCCGATGATGTGGCGGTCGAGCGCGGCGACGATCTGCCGGGGGGCGAGGTCCTTGACTTCCAGGTGATTCGCCACGGCGCGCCTACTTCTCCAGCCTCTCGACGATGATTTCGCTGTTGGTGTAGATGCACAGGTCGGCGGCGATCTGCAGCGACCGGCGGGCGACCTCTTCGGCGGAGAGCTTCGTCTCGGCCAAGAGCGCCCGGGCCGCCGCGCGCGCGTAGCCCCCGCCCGAGCCGGCCGCCAGGGTGTCGTCGTCGGGCTCGAGCACGTCGCCGGAGCCGCCGACCAGCAGCACCCCGTCGGCGCCGGCGACCAGCAGCACCGCCTCCAGCCGGCGGAGCGAGCGGTCCGTGCGCCAGTCCTTGGCGAGCTCCACGGCCGCGCGGCGCACCGAGCCGCCGTACTCCGAGAGGCGCTTCTCGAACCTTTCTATCAGGGCCAGGCCGTCGGCCGCCGCGCCGGCGAAGCCGACCAGCACCTTGCCCTCGCCCAGCCGCCGGATCTTGGCGGCCTTGCCCTTGATCATCTGGTCGCCGAAGGTCACCTGCCCGTCGGCGGCCATGGCCACTTCCTTCCCGCGGCGGACGAGGAGGACGGTGGTTGAGTGGGTGGGGTTGCTCATGGCCCGGTCGCCCTTTCGACGCCTACTCGGCAAGAATCTTCCTGACCCGCTCTTCGAGGCCGGGCAGCTTGTTGGTGACGATGTCCCATATGATCTCGTTGTCGATGCCGAAGTACTCGTGGATGAGTATGTCGCGCAGGCCGGATATCTTCTTCCAACCGACGCCCGGATGTCTGGTGCGCACTTCCTCGGGGACCTTTTTGACTGCCTCGCCGATGATTTCCAGGTTGCGCACCACCGCGTCCAGCGTCTTGGAGTCGGCGGACAGCTGCGCCTGGTCCATGCCCTCCAGATACTCCCGGATTTTCCCGGCGGAATCCAGGATGTCTTCGAGGAAAACCCTATAGTCCCGGGGCATAGACCGCCTCCGAGAGGATTGAGGAACGCAGCCGGGGCTTGATGGCGTCGGTCAGGACCAGGTCCACCCTGCACTTGAAGAGCGACTCCAGGAACAGCTTGAGGTCCATGTAGGCGTCGAAGCTCTTTTTCTCGAACTCGACCACGAAGTCGAGGTCGCTCTTCGCGCCGGCCTCGCCGCGCGCGGCGGAGCCGAACAGGCCCAGGCGCTTCACCCCGAAGCGGCGGATGGCCTCGCGGTTCTCTTCCAGCGCGTCGAGAACGCTCTCAGGGCTGCTGACCATTTCCCGACCTCCGTGAACGAGCTATTCTATGCGCGCGGCGCGATTCGTTAAAGGGCAAAAGCGCCCGCGCGGCCCTACAGCTTCCCCGAGCGATATATGGCCCAGGCCAGGCCCAGGCCCAGGAAGCCGGCGAGCACGAAGCCCAGCAGGCCCAGGATGGAGATGCCCGCCACCGTGGGCCCCAACGCGGCGTGCATCACCACCGAGCTGCCCACGATCACCGCGGCGATGATCATCGCGAAGGCCAGGCGGTTACTGGAGCGGTCCATCTCCTGGACCAGCCGCTCCAGGCCCTCGTGCCGGAAGGTCAGCGCCAGGCGTCCGGTCTGGGCCTTGCGCATCAACTGGCGCAGGTCGCGGGGCAGCGCGTTCAGGAAACTGGTCAGGTAGTACAGGCTGGTGCCCGCGCGCTTGAGGATGTGCCTGGGGCTCAAGCGCTCGAGGAGCAGCTTCTTGGCGTAGGGCCGGATCGCCGAGGCGATGTCCACCCCTGGATCCAGCCTGCGCACCAGCGAGCACATCAGCACGAAGGCCCGGCCGAGCATCACGAAGTCGCGGGGCAGGTTGACCTCGTGCCGGCGGGCGACGTGGAGCACGTCGTAGAAGGCCTGGGACATGTCGATGGTCCCGGCGGGCACGCCGTAGTAGCGGTCGAGCAACTCCAGGAGGTCCAGGCGCACCGCGGCGAGGTCCGCGCCCTCGCTGAAGACCCCGATGTCGGTGTAGACGCTGATGATCAGGTCGAGGTCCCCGCGGACCAGGGCCAGCAGCGTGGTGGCCAGCTGGCCCTTGAGCTCCGCGGAGATGTGCCCGACCATGCCGAAGTCCAGCAGCACCGGCCGGGCCCCCTCCAGCACCATGATGTTCCCGGGGTGGGGGTCGGCGTGGAAGGTGCCGAACTCGAAGAACTGGCGCAGGAAGGCGTTGCAGAGCCTCCCGGCCAGCTTGGGCAGGTCGCAGCCCGACCCGCGCAGCCCCTCCAGGTCGGTCAGGGGGTGGCCCTCGATCCGCTCCATGACTAACAAGTTGGGGCCGCAGTACTCCCAGTGGACCGCGGGGATACTCACCGAGGCGTCGCCCTTGAAGAACTTGCCGAACTTGACCAGGGTGCTGGCCTCGGTGATGAAGTTGAGCTCCCGGCGCAGCGAGCGGCTGAACTCCTCGACGATCATCGTGGGGCGGAAGCGGGCCAGCTCGGGAACGTGCTTCTCGGCCAGCTCGGCTATGCCGGCCAGCAGGTCCAGGTCGGCCAGCGCGGTCTTCCCCGCGCCGGGGCGCTTGACCTTGACGGCCACCCGGCGCCCGTCGGCGAGCTCGGCGGGGTGCACCTGGGCCAGCGAGCCGGAGGCCAGCGGCCGGTCCCCGAACCGGGAAAATACCTCGTCCAGGGGGTGCTCCAGCTCCCGCTCGGCGATGGCCCGGGCCGCCGCCGGGCTGAAGGGCTCCACTTTGTCCTGCAGCGCGGTAAGCGCCTCCACGTACTCCTCGGGGACCAGGTCCGGCCGGGTGGCCATCAGCTGCCCGAACTTGACGAAGGTGGGGCCCAGCTCCTCGATGACCTTGACCAGCCGCTCCGGCGCGGGGGTGGGGATCTCTCCCGGCGCCCCGGCGCGGCCGCCGACGATCCGGCTCATCAGCGGCACGTAGCGCCCCAGGTCGATGCGCTCGACCAGCTGCCCGAACCCGTGGCGGGTGAGCACCAGGACGATGTCCTTGAGCCGCTTCAGGTTGCGGTAGGTGCGGGCGATTTCGAGTATTCGCACGGACGGGTTCCGTATCGCGGGAGTGCCGGCGGGCCGGCCGGTCTACTTGCCGCCGATCTTCTTTTCGAGCGCCTCGAGGCGCGCGGCGAGCTCGGCCAGGTCCTTGGCGGTGGCCACGTTGGCCCTGGCCAGGGCCTTCTCCACCGCGGCGTCGACGTGCTTCTGGAGGGTCTTCTTGACCTCCTCCCCGCGGGCCAGGATGTCCTTGACCAGCTGGCCGGGCTTCTCGCTGCGGGCCTCGCCGCGCTTGATGAGCTCGTCGGCGATCTCCCGGGCCTTCTCCTCGGTTATGTCCAGGAGGCCCAGTCCCAGGTTGGCCAGCTTCCTGACGGTTCCCATTGCGATCCTCCCCCCTCGAGCGGCTCTCCCGAGAAGTTCATGATACCGCAAGCGTTGACGCCATGCAAGCAAAAGCCTTGACTCCGGGCCGGCGCGCCCGGGCTTCGCCGGTTGGGCTTCGGCCCCGGCCTGAGCCGGGTTATTTGCCGTGTCCCCGCGGCCGGGCAGCCGGTATAATATATGCGGCCCGGGCGACGGGCGGAACCGCGCACTTGCGGCACTTCGACGGGGGGGGAAAGCCATGATCAAGAAGCTTCTGGTACTTACCGCGGCACTGGCCATCTGCTCGACGGCCTTGGCCCAGGACGGCGGCGGCGACGACCCCAAGAAGCCCCCGGCCAAGAAGAAGCGGGCGGCGAGGAAACCGAAGTTCAGGAGCCTGCTCAAGTTCGACCCGGTCATCTCCCGCCTGGGGCTCAGCGAGGAGCAGGTCACCAAGGTCAAGGCCCTGGAGGCCGAGGTCCGGACCAAGCTCGAGGAGCTCTGCGAGGCGGCCGGCGAGGACCGCAAGAAGCTCAGGGAAGTCCAGAAGCAGCTCAAGACCATGACCGAGGAGCTCAGGAAGAAGATCGTCGAGTTGCTCACCGACGAGCAGAAGAAGAAGTACGAGGCCGGGATGGTGCTCCTGACCGAGTACGAAAAGAAGCTCAAGGCCGCCCGGGCCGAATTCATGAAGGCCCGCAAGGCAGCCGGCGGCGACAAGGACAAGGCCAAGGAAGCCATGACCGCCTTCCGCGAGAAGATGAAGGCGCTCAGGACCGAGCTCAACAAGCAGCTCGACGAGAAGATCGGCAAGCGGGCCGGGCGCGCGAAGCCCGCCAAGAAGAAGCGGCCCGCCAAGCCCAAGAAGCCCCCCGAGAAAAAGGACGCGCCGGAGGCCCCCGACAAGAACGAGTTCTGACCGGCAGCGAGATTCCGCATACAGGCACCGGCCCGGGCTTCTCTGCCCGGGCCGGCTCATTTGGGCGCGTTTGTGGGCCCGGAGCAGGTGGATATAATCCCCCCGAAAGGAGACTGCCAGTGAGCGGCAAGAGCGACCCCTTCCGCCTGGACGGCAAGCTGGCCCTGGTCACCGGCGCGAGCCGGGGGCTGGGCCGGGCCATCGCCCTGGCCCTGGCCGAGCGCGGCGCGGACCTCGCCCTGGTCTCCCGCGGCGAGGACGCCCTCAAGGCCGTCGCCGCCGAGGCCCGCGGGAAGGCGGAGGTCTTCGCCGCGGACCTCGCCGACCTCGACTCGCTGCCCGCGCTCTTCGAGCGGGTCAAGGACGCGACCGGCGCGCCCGAGGTCCTGGTCAACTGCGCGGGGACCACCTGCCGCGGCCCGGCCGTCGAGCAGAGCTTCGCGGAGTGGCGCCGGGTGCTGGCCGTCAACCTGGAGGCGCCGCTGATTCTCTCCCAGTGCTTCGCCCGCGCGCTGATCGCCGGGAAGCGCGGCGGCAAGATCGTCAACGTATGCTCGCTGCTCTCCGCGCGCGCCCGGGCCACGATACCGGCCTACACCGCCTCCAAGACCGGGCTGCTGGGCCTGACCCGCGCGCTGGCCGTGGAGTGGGCCGGGCACGGCATCAACGTCAACGCGGTCGGCCCGGGCTACTTCGAGACGGAGATGACCGCCCCGCTCAAGGCCGACCCCCGGTTCGACGCCTGGGTGAAGCGGCGCGCCCCCGCCGGCCGCTGGGGCCGGCCCGAGGAACTCGCCGGGGCGGCGGTCTTCCTGGCCTCGCCGGCCGCCGACTTCGTGACCGGCCAGATTCTCTACGTCGACGGCGGCTGGACCGCCGCGCTCTAGCCCCCGCGCCTTTCCCCTTGCGGGCAAAGCCCGGAGGGAATAAACTTCCGCCCGAGGGAGGGTATAGTGGCCAGGAGCAGGGGCCGGAGCAAGGGCAAGAGCACCAGCCGGGACGCGGAGATCCTGGAGGGGGTTTTCGTCTACTCGCCCGACGGCTGGCGCAAGCTGGTCGAGCGCCACGGCCCCAACGTGCGCGCGGTGGTCCGCCTGGTCTTCGACCGCTACCACGAGCCGGTCAGCGACGCGGACGTCGACGAGGTGGTCCTGGAGGTCTTCGAGCGCATGGCCGCCGACCGCTTCCAGTGGCTGCGCGCGATGCGCTCGCCGGCCATGCTCTCGCCCTCGGTGCGGGCCCTGGCCGCCTGGCGCACGCTGGGGCTCTTGCGCTCCAAGTACCGGGTCTTCACCTGCTCGCTGGAGGCCGAGGCCAAGCTCGGCGGCCACCACGTGGCCACCGCGGTGCTGGCCCGCCCGCCAAGCCGGGAGCGCGCCCCCTACATGACCCGCGAGGACGTCGACCGGCTGATGGACGACTTCCTCCAGAAGGTCGGCGACCGCCCCGCGCGGGTCCTGGGCAGCCTCTACAAGTTCAAGAAGCCCTACGCGGAGATCGCCAAGAAGAACGGCATGCCCCTGGCCTCGGTGGCCGCGACGGTGCACGAGGAGCGCAAGCGCTTCGCCGACCGCCTGGCCGAAGCCGCCCCGGAGGCCGGGCTGTGAGCCCCGAGCAGTGCCCCCGCGCCGAGGAGTTCTCCGCGCTGCTGGACCGCGAGCTGGCCCCCGAGCGCATCCCCACCCTGGAGCGCCACGTCTCGGAGTGCGATGCCTGCCGCAAGCTCTTCCTGCGCTTGGCCGCCGCCGACCGCATGTTCGGCCTGGTCCTCGGCCGCACCGACCTGCTCGCCGAGTGCCTGGCGGTCAAGCCCGAGCAGGAGGACATGCCCGCCGGCAAGCTGCTCGACGACCTCGAGGCCCTCGGCCGAGCCGAGCGGCTCAACGCCCACACCCAGGCCGAGGAGCGCGCCACCAAGCGCAGCCGGCGGCGCTGGCTGGTCCTGGTCCTGCTGCTCGTCCTCGCGGGCGGCGGCTTCGCCGCCGCGCTGCAGCCCTCCCCCCTCGCGGGGCTCTCCGGCGGCGCGGAGCGCGAGGGCGCCTACGTGAC
>CAZONU010000288.1:2415-6774 GCA_964581145.1 uncultured Planctomycetia bacterium | reverse complement strand
TAATGGGGATTGTTAGCCATGGAGCGGAAGTTTCTGCCGCCCGGAAGACGCTAAGCGGCGCGATTTCAAGGCCATTTTTTCGGAGATTTTCGGCGGGTGACTAACAAGATTTTTCCACCACGGAGGCACGGAGACACGGAGAACGGCCTTTTTTCAGGTCGCGGCGGGAGTTGTCCGGTCAACCGGGCGCCGATATCCGCGGCCAGCCCAAGCGCCTCTCTGCGTCTCTGTGGCTTTGTGTGATTTTTTCGGAGATTTTCCGCGGGTGGCTAACAGCATTTTTAACCGCCAAGCTTGCCCGCCGGAGCCTGGAGGGCGTAGGAGGGACGCCAAGGCGTGATTAGGGGCAAATTAGCACCGAAAGTTCCAGTTGAGATGGGCATTTCTTGCTTGACAATGAGAGCGTATACAAGTATACTAGAGTGTGTGAGGGTGCGTACAAGTCTTGGGGGGTGCCCATGGGCAACAGCGGGGAGAGTGAGATGGAAACGACTGGAGCTGTTGATAAGCAGTGGTTCACTGTGCGGGAGGCATCTGCGTATCTGGACGTAAGCCAGGCCACTATCTTCCGGTGGATGAAGCAAGGCATCCTTTCCTTTCACAAGATCGGGAAGGCCACACGGTTTTCACAGGAGGGTCTCGACGCAGTTGTCGAGAAGACCACCGGCCTGAAGGAAGCTGAGGCTGCTGCCGGGCGCTGCTTTTCCTGCGGCCACAATGTTCTCGTCGACGGCGCCCTCCAGGGAACCGGCCGGCTATACTTCCGCCCGAAGAAAACCAAGTTCTGGACTTTCCTTGAGGCAATGGTCCCGCTGAAGGCCCGAGTCTGCGCTGCCTGTGGGTACATCCATACCTACGCTGATACCGAGAAGCTGACCCGGCTGATGCCTGGCGAGAGGAAGAAGTGAGTGGCGGGATGAACGGGCAGTCTGCTAAAGGGGGGAGTGATGCAAACGACGAATAGCAGCCCGAGCGGGAACGGCCGCTCATCTTCTGCGCCCGACTCCGTCGGGGAGCAGACAGACCAGATGGACCAGAGACGACATAGGGCGGGTCGCGGCATCGCCTGGTCCCCGCTGATCGCTGGAAATGGCGCAAGCCTGCTCTACCTGTTGAGCGCACTTTCGCTCCTGTTTGGGCTGACGCGGATCATCGGGCCGGTGCTGGCGCAGAGCTTCGATCCGGCCAAGCTCTTTCCCTCGCTAGGGGTGCTCTATGTCTACGAACTCAGCCTCCTCGGGGCGGCGGTTCTCATTGTGCGGTGGCGGAACGTGACCGACGACGCGATATCCCTTCTCGTACTCATGGCGGTCTTTCTCGGGGTTGGCGGCCTGGCGTTGGAGACGGTGGCGCACGACAGCCTTCCTCTCGCCCTCGCCTTCGGTCTGACGCTCGTTGTACTCGGTGGGGGGAAGCTGTGGGCCATCCGCCGCTGGCTCGCACCCGGGATGGGGAAGGTTGTGACGGGCGTGATCGTTCTGGTTCTCGCCTACGGATACCTGGCCCCCGTCGGCTTCGCGAAACTGAATTCCCGCGTCGACGGCATCGGCCTCCGGACGGGATGGCTTGCCGGGTGGTGGATCCTCGTTATTGCCGGGACCATTCTCTATGTTGCGGCGGGCCTGTGTCCTTCTGGAGATGCGTGGCGTTGCGGCGCGGCGGTTCGAGAACCAGATGGGGGGGACGCTTCACCAGTTCCCTTCGCCCGTACGCGGGGAATGGGCTGGATCTTCGTTGCGGTGCTGCTGGTGACGGCCGTGGGCCACCAACTCGCTGTGGCACACGTCTTCGATCGTGGAGCGAACTCGGCAGGTTTCCCCTGGAGTTGGCCCGACCTGCTCCCGTTCGCGAGTCTCGCTTTATTGCTCGCCGTGCAGTACCGGCGGGTCTTCGGCTGCGTGTGGGGTCGGTGGGACGAACTCCTCGTCCTGCTGCCCGCCTTCGGGATCGCGGTCGGCCTGGGAGCCGGATGGTTTGGGGGCGGGCCGGGCTTCAATGTGCAGGTCCTCTGGCACCCGGCGGTCCTCTCCGCGCTGATCGCCGTCGCGATGGCATGTAAAGCGTACCGGCTCAAGCGGAACATCCCCTGGGCCATCACGATCCTCTACGCGAGCCTTGCGGTTCTCTCTCTCGACCCGCCTGCGGGAGGGGGCGTGGCCAAGCCGTTCTGGCTCCTATCCGTGTTGCTGTTCGCGGGAGGCCTAGTCCTGATGGCCGTGGTGACCCGGCGGGTCGGATGGGCTGTCGCCGCCGCGGTTGCCGTTGGGGGGGGCGTATTCGCGAGCCCCGTGGTCCAGACAGCTGCGCGGACCTACGCCATCCACCCCTGGGCCCTTGCCTTGGTTACGGAGGCAATCACTCTCTGGGTGGTGTACCTGGTCTTTCCGCGGACGTTCCCGCGCGTGCTGGCCCGGCTCGCGCCGGTTCTCTTTCTGCTGGGAACAATATGGCTCTTCGGCGAGAAGTCGCTAGCACTGGAAGTTGTCGTCGGTGTGGGGCCGGCGGTTCTGATGGGTGCGGGCGTGTGGTGGCGAAGCCGTGACCGGGTTGCGGCCGCGCTGTACGCAGGCGCCCCGGTCTGGCAGGGGTGGCGAATAATCCGTGCCAACTTCGGCTGGGGGTGCGTCCTGCTTGCCTTCCTCCTCCTCGCCGGTGTCGCCTTCAGCCTTCGCAAGGGTGCCCGGGCCAGAGCCGGATACTAGTGGTGGTCAAGGTGAAGTGAAGGAATGAAGCGCATCCACAAGGTCCTTATCGTTGTGGCTTCTACGGGTGGTTACGGTCTGATAGGAGCTTACCTATCATGAATTCTGGGGCCACAACCCTTAACTCCCCCACCCCTTGACCCCACCCGGCCATTGGCCGGTTCCGAGTTGCGAGTTGAGAGTTACGACCCGACTCCGCCGAGGCTACGTCGGGCAAGGTCCAGGGAATCCTTGACCCCGCCCCCCGGCGGAGCTATGTTCCCCGTATATGAACGCGCCCGCGCCCGCGCCCGAGCCCAAACCGAAACGCTCCCGGCGGATGGTGGTCTGGATGATTGCCGTGCCGATTGTGATTCTGCTCCTGGCCTTCGCGGGGGCAAACTGGCGGACCTTTCATCTGGCGTACTGCAAGAACTTGATGGGAAGCAGCGATTACCGGAAGCGTCTGGGGGGGCTGACCAAGCTGGTCAACGTTCACTTTCGCAGCGGCATGTCCAGGGAGGAAGTCGCCCGGATGCTCCTGCCGCTTCAGTTGCAGGAAGGTAAGCACGGTTATTTCCCAGAGGGGCTCTTCGTAAGGGAGCAGGCCCGTAGTGGGGCAGTCGAGATGACATGGACCCTATCCCTCCGTTTCGACCATGGTGAGAGCCTGGATGGCCTGAACATCAGCTCCAGCCAGAGGAGAGTGCCGCGGAAGGGCGACGACAGCATAAGCGTGGGCGGCGGCGGCGGCGTGACGGTGAACCCCGGAGCCGACGGCAGATTCAGGATACACGAGGCCTGGTTCCATGCAGGTGAATGAAGCGGCGACCGCGGCCAAGCCCAAAGCCGGCTCCCGGCGGATGATCGCCTGGCTGGTGGTGGTCCCAGTTGTGCTGCTCCTCCTGGCCCTGGCCGGCGCCAACTGGAAGACCTTCCACCTGGCCTACGCCAAGCACCTGATCGCCAGCGACGACCCCAAGGAGCGGGCCAGGGGCATCGAGATGATGGTGGAAACCCACCTCCCTGAAGGCATGCCCCTGGAGGAGGTACGTCGGTTGTTGGCACCCGCCGAAGTTGCTGAGACCGATTCTTACTTGCCCGGCCCACAGTCACAGCCGCTTCGCTGCTATAGGGTGAACGTAGAGGACCGTTACGTTTTCCACTTCTACTTCGACGAGAACGACCGATTGCTCTATCCGTATCCGCCGTTCGGCAAGTAGCCCGCTGACCCCTTGACCCCGCGGCGAAGGTTCACTCCCGCTCCGCCCGCGCCCGGTAGGTCCCGCCCCTGCCCCGGCGGCGGCCGGGAAGGCACCTCTCCTCGATAATCTTCAGCAAGGCCCGGTGCTCCAGCGCGTCCGGGGGGTCTATCGCCGCATACACGCTTGAGAACATCTCCAGCGCGGTAACCTCGCCAAGCTCGTCAATGAGCCGGCCGATGCACAGCGCCGCGAATTCTTTGGCGCTGGAAAAGCCCGCCGAGCCCGAGTACCTCACCGGGGCCTTCCGCACCGGGGCCCACCTGCCCGCGCGCTTCCTGAACCGGGCCCCCGGCCAGGCGGCCGGGTCGCGGGCGCGCTCCCGACCCGTGAAAAGAATCTCCTCGCGGACCAGCACGTACTCGACCACCTCCGGGCCCAGGCCGTGCTGGAAGCGCACCACGGTGCCGCCCGCC
>CAZONU010000288.1:0-2405 GCA_964581145.1 uncultured Planctomycetia bacterium | reverse complement strand
GGTGAATCCGAAGCCACTGTTGCCGCTGATGCAGGTGTCGGTGACCTCGGCGAACCAGCCGAGGTTCTCCGCCGGTCCGCCGGTGAAGATCCCTTCGGCCGACTCGAGGACATAGCCGGTGAGGGTAATGCCGTGGGGGTCCAGTGTTAGCGAGTTATCGCGGCGGTCGAGGACCAGGCAGACCACCGCGCCCTCGGTCCCGAACTGCTCGGAGCGCCCCCGGCAGAAGGCGTGGGGGATGCCCGGGTGCGCCGCGGTCCACAGGCCCTTCTTGTGAAAGAGGCCGTGCTCGGCGATGCGCTCGGCCCTCTCGCGGCCGGTGCCGTGCCAGAGGGCCAGGGCGCTATCCCCCAATTCGCAATAGCGCCGGCTGGCCGGGACCGCGTGGCGCGCCGCCCAGGCGGCGAGATCCGGCATGCGCCCGGCAATGTCCATCCGGGCCGCGTAGGCCAGGCAGGCCAGGGTGGCGTCCCACCCGCAGCGCCCCCGGGGGACGTACTTGAGGTCGGCGAAGCCGGCTTCAGACGAGCTTCCTGTTGACCTTCCAGGCCATGGCCGTCCACTTCCAGAAGGCGGGCCCGCCGGCCCGCGTCCGCGCCAAAGATAGGGGTTAGAAAACGCCGAGGCGCCCCCGGGTCACCGGCCGCGGGCGGTCCCCGCTCCTGTCCGCTGACAGCGGGGTTTTCCCGGGGCCGCCCGTAACCGCGCCCCTCAAGGGTCCGTTTCCGGCGGACAGATTCCGCAGATGATCCAGAGGAGCTCCAATCCGTGCCATCGGTGAAGTCTGTGGATTGGGAACCTCCGCGGAGCTTCGCGTCCTCCGCGTACTCTGCGGTGAAACCCCGGCTGCCCGGCCGCGCGACGGGCCCTGAAAGCGGAGCGGTCTATGATGGAGCTACGGGTTGACCACCACCTTGAGCGCGTTATCGGCGTACTCCGACGCCGTCTCGAAGGCCGCCTGGACCTCTTCCAGCGGGAAGTGATGGCTCACCAGGCGGTCCAGGGGCAGCTCCTCGCGGACCGCCAGGGCGACCAGCTCGCGGAGGGGCACGTTGCAGCGCCGGACCATGGCGATGGTCAGGCCCTTGCGCCGCGCGGCGCTGTGCCGGAAGGCCAGCCGGTCCTCCACGGGAATGCCCATGACCAGCAGCTTGCCGCCGATCGCCGCGGCCTCGGCCATCTGCCGGGCGGTCCCGGCCTCCCCGGCGCACTCCAGGACGTAGTCGGCACCCTGCCCGCCGGTCAGCTCCCTGACGGCGTCGGAGACGGCGTCGCGCCCGGGGTTGAGGACGTGGGTCGCGCCCAGCTCGCGCGCGGCCTCCAGGCGGTAGTCGAGCACGTCGGTGGCGACTATCGGCGAGACGCCCATCCGAGAAAGGAGCATGATGCAGGAAAGACCTATCGTCCCGCTGCCCAGCACCGCCGCCGAGCGCCCGGCCTTGACCCGGCCCACCCTCAGCGCGTGGGCCGCCACGCCCAGGGGCTCGAGCATCATCCCGGCGTCGTCGGAAAGCTCCCCGGGCAGGGGCTCGACCGCGGCGGCGGGATGGGCGTGCAACTCCGCGAGCACGCCCGCGACCGGCGGCGCGCCCAGGAAGCGCACCGCCGGGCAGAGGTTGCCCCAGCCGGCCCGGCACGCCGGGCACGAGCCGCAGGGGATCGCCGGGTCGACGGCCACCCGCCGGCCGACCAGCTCGGCGGCGACGCCCTCCCCGGCGGCCTCGACGACGGCCATGCACTCGTGGCCGGGGGTGAAGCTCTCTCCAACAGGATCCCCGCCGATGCGCGCCTCGCGGAAGATGTGCAGGTCGCTGCCGCAGATGCCCACCGCGCGGACCCTGAGCAGCACCTCGCCGGGCCCCGGCGCGGGCCCGTCGGCCTCGACGACCCGGAACCTGCCGGGCCCCTCCAGCACGGCCCTGCGCATGCGCGGACCTCCTCTCTTTCGAAGGTCGACTCTAACCCCGGGGGGCGACCGGCGCAAGTGTATGCGGGAGAAGAGCTTGAATGTTCCCGCCGGAGGGACTCAAACAAGCGTTTGAAAAATCCCGGGCTCCGGTGAATAGCCTCCGCAACTGACCCGTCGGTCAGTTAGGAAACGCGCAGAAAGGAGGCCCGAGATGAACACGCTGATAGTGAAGCTGGCCGGGGGCCTGGCGCTCCTGGGCGCCGCGTCCGCCGCGTCCGGATGCACCCTGGTGTGGCGCGATCCCTACTCCCGCCGGCGGCTGGTGGTGCGGCCCTGCCCGCCCCCGCCCCCGCGGGTCACCGTCCACCGGCCCTGCCCGCCCCCGCCGCCCAGGGTCATCGTCCACCGGCCCATCGCCGTCAAGCGGCCCTGCCCGCGCCCGCGGCGCAAGGTCATCGTCCACAGGCCGATAGCGGTCAAGCCCCGCCCGCCGCCC
>CAZONU010000287.1:0-6802 GCA_964581145.1 uncultured Planctomycetia bacterium | reverse complement strand
GGCACCTGGTGGGGCGAGGGCGACGACATGATCTGGGTGGACGGCTACAAGTGGCCGCCAGACCTCCACGGCACCGGCAGCGAGGACTTCCTCAACCAGGCCTACGGCATGCAGCCCAACGCCTACCTCTTCAACGGTTCCAGCCTGTGGGAAAAGGACAAGCCGCCCTACCAGGTCAGCTACGTCTTCTACCTCACCAACCCGGTGCACTTCAGGAAGTCGGTGCTGGTCACCATGGAGCACGGCCACGGCAACCACCTGGCCAACGAATGGGCCTCCACCGCCTACTGGTACCAGCTCGAACCCCACAAGCCCTTCGGGATTCTCCCCGTAGCCAGGCGCCTCCCGATCCGCACCGACCTGGGCATCTCGCCGGTGGTGCCCGCGCGCGCCCCGAAAGCGAAGCTCAACGCCGAGATGAAGCGCATGAAAAAGCAGGCCGCCCGCAAGGCCGCGGCGCGCAAGCGCAAGCACGCCGCCGGCGCCAAGCAGACCGGCTCCAAGCAGAAGCGGCTGGTCAAGAAGATGGCCGCGGCGGACCGCAGGCGGAAGTACGGGAAGAAGTCGAAGTAACTGCTCCCCGGTTCAAGCTCAGGGATCGAAACCGTACTTCTGCCTGAAGGCCTTGACGAACTTCGGGCGGTTCTGCGCCCACCACTCCTCGACATTCATGTCCCAGGGACAACCCAAGGAGTGAATCAATCCTTCCATCGCGTGGCTACCATCGTTCCCGCACGTCTTGACTCCAGAGGGTGCGGGCTTGCGCAATTCCCTGAGCTGCGCCAGCAGCGCATCGATGGCTGCCGGGTCACCCAGCTTGGCTCTTTCCAGGGTTGATCTGGTGCCCAGATTGCGCAGGGACTTCATCGCCGCGGGACTGTCAAACTTGGCGAGGTATCTGGATAGCCAATCCTTGCCGGCCTTGCCGTAATCTTCCAGGATCGGAATGGCCTCCTGGTCTTTCATCTCGGCGAGAAGGCTCACTATGAACTCGAATAGCTCCCTGTTCCACAAGTAGGAGCCGGGCATATCTCGTGCAGGCTTTCCGTTGCTGAAACCCTTCCTTAGCTGTCTGCGAAGCTGGCTCTTGGCCGTCTCCGGGTGCGCCAAGAACGCCTTGCGGAACGGTGCCATATCTCCGCCCCCGCCCGCTGCCCAGTAGTGCTCAACGAGTAGGTCGGCCAGCTTGGGCAGGTCTTCCTCGGTCGCCACTCGCGCCAGGAGCACCGTAGCCTTCCAGGATGATTCCCGCATCTTGAGAATCTTAGCTCGCTCCAGGTATCGCCTGTTACGGTCGAGTGCTGCCAGGACGTCAGCCGCCGGGTGGATTTTCAGTGCCGGACCTGTCGCTCTCTCCATGGCGCGTTCGGCTATTCGCCGGTCTTCGAACTGGCCGAGCGCCCGCCAGATGAGTTCGGAGGCGTTCTTGAACGTCCACTCTTTGGCCCGCGGGCCCCAATTGTGCTTCTCGGCGCGCAGCATTACTGGAATCTGGCGCGGATCGGGATTGTCCGAGAGCGTGTGGAACGCCTTGCAGAGCTTGTGGCTGTCAACCTCCTCATCGGCCAGGGCTGCCTCCACCAGCTTCAGGGCCGCCTCGAACGCCTTCCGGTTCAGCACCCGGGTCTCGGCGCGGGGCAGCTTGAGCCCGAGCGGCGCCCCGTCCTTCCCGGAGCCGACGCCTAGCCAGACCGAAACGCTCAGCCGGCCGCTGGGCACTGGCGTGCGGCGGCCCAACTCGAAAACCCAACAGTCGAAGTGCAGGCTGCTCCCGGCGGGCAACGTAATCCAGCGCCGGGAACCGGGCGGCAGGTTGTCCGGCAAGTATGTGTCCCAGCCGCGGTGGTTGACGAGCCATACGCGCGCCGGCCAGCCCGAGGCCTCTACCTCTTCCCCGTCACTGCGGGTAATAGATGCAGGCCGGTTACCGTAGAGCAGCAAGCGCCTCTCGGTTTCCCCCGAGTTCTCCACCACCACGCGCACCCTGACCGGGTCGCCGAATGCGAAGATGTCCTTGGCCGGAAAGACCTTTCCGCGCACGCCCGCAACCGGCTCCGACCACTTTCCCCGGCCGGGGAACGGTTCCGCTTCGACCGCCTCCGCGCGCTTCGCCGCCGGCGGGTCCCTGAAAACGAGCCAGAGGCACGCTCCGCCGGCCGCCAGCGCCGCGGCCAGAGCGCTCGCCAGTGCGCATTGGGAGCGTCGCTTCATTATTCCCTTCTCCGCCCGCAAGGTCTTCTCCGGCATCATATTAGACCGCTGACGAGCGCGGCGGTTTCGCACAAATCGCCGATTCTCAGCGTACCGTTGCGCCCGTTCCGCACGCCGGATAACATATTCCCCGTGAAGACCGGGATACTCATCATCGGCGCGGGGCCGGCCGGGCTGGCCGCGGCGCGGCGCTTGGCCGGGGCCGGCCGCGAAAACTGGCTGCTCGTCGAGCGCGAGGCGGTGCCCGGCGAGCTGTCGGCCAGCTTCCGCGACGAGGCCGGCTTCACCTGGGACCTCGGCGGCCACGTGATCCACTCGCACTACGAGGCCTTCAGCCAGTTCGTCGACGAGACCATGCGCGGCGACCTCCTCGAACACCGCCGGCGGGCCTTTATCCGCATCGCCGGGCGCTGGGTGCCCTATCCCTTCCAGAACAACCTGCACCATTTGCCCGAGGAGGTGCGCGAGGAGTGCGTGGCCGGGATGGTCGCCGCGCGCGAGTCCGGCGCCGACCCCTCCGCGGCCGGGGACTTCAGCGCCTGGGTGGACGCGGCTTTCGGGCGGGGCATCGCCGAGCACTTCATGCGGCCCTACAACCGCAAGCTGTGGTGCTGCGAGCTCTCCGAGATGTCCGCCTCCTGGGTCGCCGGCCGGGTCAGCCTGCCGGACCTGGACAAGCTTATTGCCAACGTGAAGGCCGGCCGCGACGACGACGGCTACGGGGCCAACGCCACCTTCACCTTCCCGAAGAGCGGGGGCACCGGCGAGCTCTGGCGCCGCCTGGCCGAATCTTTGCCGCAAGAGAAGCTCCGCTTCGGCGCGGCGGCGTCAGGCCTGGACGCCGAGAAGCGCCTCTGCCGCCTGGCCGACGGCAGCGAGATCGAGTACGAGCACCTGGTCTGGACCGCCCCGCTCACCGGGTTGATCGGCCTGGCGGGCCTCGCCGAGCTGAAGGAGGCCGCCGGGAAGCTGGCGCACAACTCCGCCGAGATCCTGGGGCTGGGGCTGGCCGGCTCGCCGCCCGAATCCGTGCGCGAGATGTGCTGGATGTACTTCCCCGAGGCCCGCTGTCCCTTTTATCGTGTGACGGTCTTCAGCAACTACTCCCCGGAGAACGTGCCCCGCCCGGAGGAGACCTGGTCGCTGATGCTGGAGATTGCCCGCCGGCCCAGCTGGCCTTCGAAGCCGGAAGAGCTCTGGTCCAAGGTGACCAAGGCGGCGAGGAGCGAAGGGCTGGTTCCCGCCGAGGCCGGGGTGGTCTCCCGCTGGCACCGGGCGCTGCCTTTCGCCTACCCGCTGCCGACCGTGGGGCGCGACGCGGCCCTGGCCGAGATCGTCCCGGCGCTGGAAAAGCGCTCGGTGTATCCCCGGGGGCGCTTCGGCGCCTGGCGCTACGAGGTCGGCAACATGGACCACTGCTACATGCAGGGCCTGGAGGTCGTTAACCGGATAATCGACGGCAAGCCGGAGTCGGTGCTGGCGGGGAGCGCATGAAGCCCGAGAGCACCACCGTCGTGGTCACCGGCGGCCAGGAGTTCTGGGCGCCGGGGTCCAGCCAGGGACTGCGCATGGCGCTGGCCCTGGGCGCCGCCGGCTGCCAGGTGCTCTATGTTGAGTGCGGCGGGAGCGGCGCGCTCTTCCGCGAGAGGACCCCCTCGCTGGAGGAGGCCAGCCCCGGCGTTTACGAGCACCCCGGGAAGGAAGGCTTCTTCCTGGCCCGCGCCGAGCGCCTGCCGGGCGCGCGCCTGTCCTTCCCCAACGTGGCCCGCTACTTCCACTGCCGGTCGGCCTCCCGCAAGGCGGCGGCCTTTCTGGACGCCCGCGCCGGCGATCGGGAGGTTCTGGCCGTCCACTACGGATGGTTCTTCCCGGAGTTCCTGTCCGGCCGCGAGGGTGCCAAACACGTCTACGAATGTCTCGACGACCACACCGCGGCGCTCAACATCCGCGGCAGCGAGTGGCGGAAGCGCTACGTGCGGAAGATCGAGGACCGCCTGCTGGCTCGCGCGAACCTGACGGTGTTCTCGAGCCCGATCCTGGCCGAATCGCGCCGCGAGACGGCCAGGCGCGCGGAAGTCATCCCTCTGGGCGTGGAGGCGGAGCACTTCGCGCGCCCGCCGGAATGCGACCCACACGAGGAGAAAAGCATCGGCCGGCCGCGGGTGGGTTTTCTGGGGCAGGTCACCGACCGCGAGGACTGGGGCATGGTGGCCCGCGCGGCGGCAATGGCCCCCGAGTGGCAGTGGGTGGCGCTCGGACCCCAGGGCGAAGTCGAACTGCCCGGCGGCGCCGCCAACCTGCACTTCCCGGGCCCCGCGCCCTACGCCGGGCTGCCCGACTGGCTGGGCAACTGGGAGGCGGCCTTCGTGCCCCTGGCCGACAGCGAGTTCAACCGCGCGGCCTGGCCGCTCAAGTTCTACGAGCTGCTGGCCGCGGGGCTGGCGGTGGCCTCGACGCCGATGCCCGCCGCACTGGAGCTCGAAAAGCAGACCGGCGGGCTGGTGGTCCCGGCGGCCGGATGGGGCGCGGCGGAGCTCGTCGAGGCGGCCAAGCGCGCGCTGGCGCTCCGCGAACGCGCCCGGGCCGAGGGCCCGGCCTTCGCGGCGCGGCACTCCTGGACCGCGCGCGCCCGGCGCGTACTGGAACTCCTGGACTGAAGGGAAGCGATCGTGAACATCATCCTGATAATCTCGGACACCTTCCGTTACGACAACCTGTTCGACCGGGCGGCCATGCCCGTCCGCACCCCGGAGCTGGACCGCTTCAGCGAGCGGGCGGTGAGCCTGTCGGGCTTCTACGTGTCCAGCTTCCCGACCATACCGCACCGCACCGACCTGACCACCGGGCGCTACGGTTGGCCCTGGTATCCCTGGCAGGATCGGCGGGGGAGCAGCCCCAATCACATGCCGGAGGTTCTCCGTCCGGCGGGCTACGTCTCCCAACTGCTCTGCGACTGCCCGCACCTCTTCAAGGCCGCGGTCAACATGGGTTTCGACGGCGCGCAGGCGGTCCGCGGCCAGGAGGGCGACACCTACTTCCTGCGCATGAACCATCCCATAGAACAAGTAATGCCTTCCGAGAAGACCCGCCGCAGCACGCACTTCCGCGGCCATCAGCTGGTGAACCTGTCCTCCTGGACCAACCGCAACTGGCGCGGCGAAGCCGACCGCTTCCCGCCGCGGACCGCGGGCCTGGCCGTGGAGTGGCTGGAGGAGAACTGCGATTTCTCGCCGTTCTTCCTGTGGGCGGACTTCTTCGACCCCCACGAGCCCTGGGACCCGCCCGAATACATGGTCCGCCGCTACGATCCCGGCTACGCGGGCACCCCCATGCTCCATCCCAACTACGGGCGGGCCTCGGACTACACCCCCGGGGAGCTCAGGAACCTCCGGGCCCACTACTGTGCGGAGGCCGAGCTGGTCGACCGCTGGGCCGGCCGGATTCTGCAAAAGGTCGACGACCTGGGCCTGTGGGAGAACTCCATCGTGGTCTTCACCACCGACCACGGCATGTTCCTGGGCGAGCGCGACCGCACCGGCAAGTCCAACTACGTCCCCAATGACGACCGCTACTGGCCGCTCTACCCGGAGCTGGCCCACATCCCGCTGATGATCGCCGCGCCGGGCCTGGAAGGCGGCCGCACGGTGGACGCGCTGCTCCAGCCCCCCGACGTCCTGCCCACGCTGCTGGAGCTGGCCGGCGTCGAGGCCCAGCCCCCCGAGCCTTTCCACGGGCGGAGCTTCGCCGCGCTGCTGGCCGGCGAGGCCGGGGGCCCGGACCGCGACTTCGCCTTCGCCTCCAAGTTCCTGCGCAAGGAGGACGGGCGCGTCCGGCCCAAGTCGGTGACGCCCATGCTCTACACCCGGGAGTGGGCCTACGCGCCAATCGGAGACGAGGGCCGGCCGATGCTCTTCAGTCTCGCGGACGACCCGGCCGCGGAGCGGGACGTCGCCGCCGGGCACCCCCAGGCGGTAAAGGAGATCCACGGCAAGCTGCTCGCCTGGCTGGAGGAGATGGGCGCGCCGTCGGAGGCCGTCGAGGTTTTCACCTAGCAGCCGCGTCGCTTGACAGCGCCGCCGGGGCCGCCTACATTCGGCGTTCGGAACGTCTGATCGAAGGGGGCGCGGCGATGAAGTTCAGGGTGACCGAAGTCAGCCAGGTGGTCGCGGTAACTCCCAACCGCATCGGCATGAGCGAGGAGATTTTCGCCAAGCTGGCCTCCGCGGGCATCAACGTGCACAGCCTGTGCGCCTACTCCATGGGCTCCAAGGGCGTCTTCATGCTCCAGACCTCCGACGACGAGAAGGCCGCCAAGCTGCTGGACAAGAGCAAGTACGACATCTCCATCGAGAATGTCCTGACGGTGGTCGCCGGGAGCAAGGTGGGCGTCGCCGCGGAGATCACCCGCAAGCTGGGCATCGCCGAGGTGGACATAGAGTACATGTACGCCTCCAGCCACGACGAGGGCGACGCGGCCATCGTCCTCAAGTGCCGCGACAACGACCGGGCTATCGAGGCGCTGACCTGAGCCTTTGACACCCGCTCTCAGTTACCTATAATCCGTTCTCTCAGGGGCTGCCGGGTGCAGCCC
>CAZONU010000286.1:0-6813 GCA_964581145.1 uncultured Planctomycetia bacterium | reverse complement strand
CCGCCAGCCCCGACCGCGCCGCGGCTTCACCCTGGTGGAGCTGATGGTGGTGATCGCGGTCATCGGGATCCTCGCGGCCATCACCGCCTCGGCGGCCATGAAGGTGCGCCAGACCATGCGCGTCCGCGTGGCCCGGGCCAGCGCCTCGCGCATCGCCCAGGCCATCGAGGCCTACCAGGCGCTGATGAACTTCCTGCCGGTGCAGACCCTGTACGACGCCGAGAACGACGCCGACACCGACTACCAGAACTGCGACCTGATCGACCAGCTCAACGGGGTGATGAACCGCGACCCGCTGCTCAAGCTGGAGAGATCGGAGCTCAACGAAACGGGCAGCTTCAAGGATCCCTGGGGCCGGCCCTACCGGATTATCATGTGGAAGGAGAAGCCGTCCGATGCGCTCTGCAAGTACTTCCAGATCTACTCCTGCGGCGAGAACCGCAGGTGGGAGTACGGCAACGGCGATGACCAGGTCCCACGCGGCTGAGGGAGGACGCCCGATGACGCCCCGATCCCCGACCCGCAAGTCCCCGGGCTTCACCCTGGTGGAGCTGATGGTGGTCATGGCCATCATCAGCATACTGATAACCATGGTGGTCACCGGCATCTGGGGAGCCCGGCGGCACTTCGCCAAGGTCGAGGCCAAGCTGACCATGAAGAACATGCACGTCGGCTTGACCTCCCTGAAGCGCAACGCGGACTACGACCCCATGACCCCCATAGGCGTCTGGACCGGCGGCCGGACCGGCAAGGGCGCCACCAGCTTCACCGACCCGGACCGGGACTTCGGCGCCGACGGCATCTCCGCCGGCGACACCGTCTACATCCTCAGCGGGGCCGACACCGGCGAGCGCAGCGTCACCGCGGTTTCAGTCAGCACCCTGACCCTGGACGGGGCTAACTTCACCGCGGACGAGCTCTCCCTGGACTACTTCATCATCAAGGACGGCGGGGAAGCTTATCCGGAGATCGACCTGGCCAAGGAGCTGGACCCCACCAACAAGGCCTGGTCGGCCACCTTCACCCCGCACCTCAACGGGCGCAAGCGGCGCTACTACCCGTGCAAGGACAAGCGCATCAAGAACGGCGAGTTCCAGGACCCCTGGGGCCATCCCTACGTCTACAGCCTGAAGCGCGACGACGACGTGATCATCGAGAAGATCGGCTGCGCGGGGATAGACGGCCTGCCGGGAACCAAGGACGACATCGAAGAGGTAATCACCGAAATACCTTTCGGAGGATAAGCCGGTGCTGAGACGGACCCGACGGGGATTCACGCTGATCGAGCTGATGGTGGTGATCGCCATCATCGGCATCCTCATGGGCATCCTGCTGCCGGTGCTCGGCGCGGTCCGGCGCCGGGCCCAGATGGTGCAGGTCTCCAGCCTGGTCAAGGAGTGCGAGCTGGCCTGCCAGAATTTCCGGCTGGAGTATGGCCAGTACCCCTGGACCAAGCCCCCGGACGCCAAGAAGAAGATGGAAACCGCCCCCGACGAGGTCGAAATCCTGACCTACCAGGCCTACATCGAGCTCAAGGGCCAGGGCGGCACCATCAACAGCGTCCAGGACTACCTGGGCAAGATCCCCGGCAAGTTCGTCAGGGACAAGGGCGACGGCGACACCATGGTCGACCTCTGGGACCGGGTGATAAAGTTCCGGATCAACCCCGACGGCATGGAGCCGGTGATCTGGTCCTCCGGCCAGAACAAGACCGACGAGACCAACGACGGCAGCGTCCCCGCCGGCGACTGGAAGAAGATGCCCCCCAACCAGACGGAGGACCTCCCCGGGGACGCGGTCATGAAATACTACTTCTACGGCTCGGGCGGCACCGGCGACGACATCGGCACGCTCTAGCAGGAGGCGGAGAGATGCGAACCAGAGCCAGAAGCCGCGGCGGGTTCACCATCCTGGAGCTGCTGGTGGTGATTTTCATCATGATGGCCATGACCGGCATCGCCGTGGCGGCCTTCAAGCAGTTCCTGGACACCGAGCGCATCAAGCTGGCCGGCGGGCAGGTGGTCAGCGCACTGCGCATGGGCCGGCAGTACGCCATGAGCCGGCGCACCAAGGTGATGGTCGAGTTCATCGACCCGCCGGCGCCCACCGAAATCACCACGCACACGCTCACCCACAGCGAGTGGGCCTGGCTGCGGGGCGGCAGTAACCACAGGAACGTCATCAAGAATAGCGGAAGCGGCGCGCTTGGCTACTGCTCGAACTCGTACAACGGGTCGTCGGCGATCGCCCTTCGTTACGACCTCAGTTCGTTGCCAGCGGGCTTCACCGTAACGGGGGCGAAGCTCCACATAGAAGGCACCCATAGCTACGACACCAACATAAAGGTTGCGCTGGTTTCGGGACCGGATAATTGGGGCAGGCCGGTTTCCTCGTGGAATGACGGCGATGAGAACGCTGATGGCGGCTGGTCGCAGTCGACCATCCAGACCGTAGCGGCAACCGCCGCGGAGACCAGTTTCGACATTGACGCCACGATACATGCCGTGAACGAACTGGAGAGCGGCGGATCGAGCCTCAGCTTCAAGCTGACCGCTGTCGGCGGACACGACGGGACCACGAACGCCTACACTTTGACCACCGCCACGTTGAAGGTTACCGTATCCACCGTCGTTGGCGACGTATCGGACACTGCGCCGCGATCCGTGCGGATCATCCCCTACCTGCGGGTGCGCGACCCGGTGACCGGGGGCTTCTCCTGGCTGCTGGACCAGGACTCCGGCTCGCTCAAGACCATGGAGCTGCCGCCTAACATCCACTACGCCCTGAGGCCCAAGAAGATAGGTATTGAGCAGTACGACCCTGGCGATGTCGTAGACCAGAGGGTTACAGCTGAAAAGGTCTTCTTCGACCTCATGCCCGACGGCACCTGCGTGGCCCGGCCGCCGGACGTGGACGGCTGGACCGACCGGGTCAACACGGTGATCCTGCACGACGCCATGACCGACGACCTGGCCCTGCTGTTCGTGCCGCCGGCCTCCTCGTTCACGCGGCAGCGCTACCTCTTCGGTGACGAGGTGGACACCTTCATAGCCGCGAACTCGCTGTACTCGCTGTGGTAGGAAGGGATTCCCGTGAAAAGAGCCGGTGACACCAGGGCCGTCCGCTCCCGCGGCGGGTTCACCATCCTGGAGCTGCTGGTGGTGATCTTCATCATGATGGCCATGACCGGCATCGCCGTGGCGGCCTTCAAGCAGTTCCTGGACACCGAGCGCATCAAGCTGGCCGGCGGGCAGGTGGTCAGCGCACTGCGCATGGGCCGGCAGTACGCCATGAGCCGGCGCACCAAGGTGATGGTCGAGTTCATCAGCCCGAGCTACGGGATCAAGGAGGTGACCACCATGGTCGCCTCCAGCGAAGCCGTGCGCGTCCGGGCCGGCAGCTACACCAACACCAACTACAACGGACAAAACGCGGTCTTCAAGTGGGTCAACGGCGGCGACAGCTACGACCGCCGGGGGCTGCTCAAGTTCGACGTCTCCGGGGTGGCCGGCACCATCATCCAGGCCACCCTGGTTCTGAACGTCAGCACCTGGAACTCCAATGACAACATCAACCTGGACGTCAAGAGCATCGCCGACGACACCTGGAGCCAGACCACCGTGAAGTGGAGCACCCAGCCGGCGGCGGGCGCGGTGCTGGACAGCTGTACCGTGACCAGCACCCAGGAGTATCGGCTGAACGTCTCCATCTTCGTGGCCGCCGAGCAGGCCGGGGACAAGACCGTTTCCCTGGCGCTCTGGCCAGGGAGCGGCGCCAACGGCGCGGACGTGAACTCCGCCACGCTGGAGATCGCCGCGGAGGTCGACACCGGCGAGACCGGCGAGAGCGTCTCGCACGTGCCCCGCACGGTGCGGATCATCCCCTACCTGCGGATGCGCGACACGGTGACCGGGGGCTTCAGCTGGCTGCTGGACCAGGACTCCGGCTCGCTCAAGACCATGGAGCTGCCCCCCAACATCCACTACGTCCTCACGCCCAAGAAGATAGCCATCGACCAGTACGATCCCGGCGACGTGGTCGACCAGAAGAGTACGGTCAAGAAGGTGTTCTTCGACCTGCTGCCCGACGGAACCTGCACGGCCCAACCGCCGGACGTGGAGGGCTGGACCACCCGGGTCAACACGGTGATCCTGCACGACGCCATGACCGACGACCTGGCCCTGCTGTTCGTGCCGCCGAGCTCCTCGTTCACGCGGCAGCGCTACCTCTTCGGCGACGAGGTGGGCGCTTTCATAGCCGCGAACTCGCTGTACTCGCTGTGGTAGGGGGTTGACTGATGAAGCGCGTGAGGAGAAAACGCCGAGCCCCGTCCCGGGGCTTCACCCTGGTGGAGGTGCTCATCGCCCTGGGCATCTTCCTGGGGGCGATGATGGCCATCCTGGGCATCTACTTCCAGAACCTGCGCCTGGCGCGCATGGCCCGCGAGGAGATCGTCGTCTCCATGATCCAGCGGGACATCATGTCCCGCAACGCGGTGGTGGCCTCCGCGCGCGCCGGCCACGAGCGCTCCTTCAAGCGCGGGGTCAGCGCCGAGACGCCCCCCTCCTTCGACGAGTACGGCTCCCCGCGGGACGGCACGCCCTACGCCGTGGCCGCGGCCATCAACGAGACCGCCGATCCCGCGCAGGCGCAGGATGTCGGCTGGGGGGTGCGCAACAGAAACACCTGGGAGACGACCAGCGGCCTGCACTGGGGGCGCTCCAAGCCGGCCATCGAGTCCGACGTGCCGCTCTACGAGAACTTCTACTTCACGGTGCACCCCATGTGGCGCTGGCCGGACCAGACCGACGGCGACGGCGACGGCTTTCCGGACTACCCCTGGATCCGCAGGGACGTTCACCCCGCCAGCGAGAACGAGTGGAACATCGCCCTGACCACCGGCCTGCGCGGCCTGGCCCGCGAGGACAGCCAGTTCACCGACTGGGACGGCTACGGGTGGGTGGACATGGACCGCGACGGCGTCCCCGAGACCAACCGGGGCTGGCCGGCCCCCTCGCCGGGGCCCATCCACTCCTCGGTCCCGGCCGGCTTCCCGGCGCACAGCAACGCCTACGTCGACAACCCCTACCGCATCTTCTACAACAGCGACAGGATGAGCAACTACTTCCTGCGGCTGCGGGTGCGGATAATGTGGCAGGTCAAGAGCGAGGACCACGTCTACAACCTGACCGACGCGCAGGTCAAGGACAAGGAGGACCACAAGATCAGGGTCTTCAACCACACCGAGTACTACTTCTCGGTGTTCAACCCGGACATCGTCAAGCGCTGGCAGCCCTAGCGGCGCGGGGAGACGGCAGAGATGAGCGCAATTCCTGAACCGGCGCGGCGCGCGGAGCGAGCCCCGGAGGGCGAGCCCCAAGCCCCCAAGAGCGGCTTCACGCTGGTGGAGCTGATGGTGGCCATGTTCATCACTGTTATCCTGGGCACCATAGTGGTCATGGCCTACAACACCAGCATGCAGAGCTACTACCGCACCGAGAAGCAGCTCCAAGCCCTGGCCGCCTTCCGCAACACCACCGACCGCCTGGAGCGCGAGGTCAACTCCATGGTCTTCAAGTCCTCGGTGTACGCCCACCCGGTTGTGGCGGGCAAGGACGGGTCCGGCTGGCACAGGGTGATCTTCTGGACCACCGGGATAAAGTACCTGCACGGCGACGCCTGGCTCAACAGCGACCCCTACCCCTGGACCGAATGCACCGACGACGGCTCCTACAAGCCGAGCGGGGTCCACAACCCGGCTCCCGCCCTGGGCGCCGCGGACTGGTGGAAGGTGGATCCCGGCGGGCGCAGTCTGTTCAAGATCAACTTCCGGCCGCGCTACATGAGCTACTACTCCACCCTGGACGGCTTCACCATCGACCGCACCGAGTGGTACTACAACCCGCCGGAGGAGCGGCGCGTCTGGTCCGACGGCAAGGACAACGACTACGACGACCCCTACGGCGACGCGGGCCTGCGCATCTTGTATGACGACCGCGGCTGCCTGATGTTCCGCAAGCGGTTCGACAAGCACATGCGCTGGGCCGAGTGGGACGCGCCCGCCGGCCGGCCCAACCACTACCGCGACTCCTACCACGGCCCCTACTCCCGCGCGGACTTCCCGCCGCAGGCCGACGAGCGGCAGGGCCCGCTGGTCAACTGGGACGCCGACGGCGATGGCGACACCGACAACGACGACCGCATCGACACCGGCACGGTGATCGGCGAGGGCTTCGCGGACCTGCGCTTCTACTACCTCTACAAGCTGCGCACCAGCGACCGCTTCATCTACGCCGACTGGTGGCCCTGGGACGACGACAACGATCCGACCAACGCCAACGGCCTGGACGCCAACATGCCCAAGAAGACCATCATTCCCCGCGTGGGCGGGACCTACGAGAAGTCGGGTAACGACCTTATCAACAAGGCGGCCACGGTGCAGCCCGCTCAGGACTTCGACATCGCCTACTTCACACTGCCCATGGCCATCTCCGTCAAGTTCACCTTCGTGGTCGGCCGCCAGCGGCACGTCTACGAGAAGCTGATCTACCTGCACGCCAGCCGCTGGCTGAAGTACCTGAACCCCTAAAGCGCGGGGCTTTGCAACAGACCTGTGGGCCGGTTCGACGCCGGCCCACGGCTCTTTTCGGGCGTAAGTTGCACGTTCGCGCGACTTCAGCAAGCAGCCCCCCGCCGCGGTGACTGGTCCGGAACTTGCTGGTTCTCTAGAGCCGTTTTCGCCGCGCGCGAGACTCGGGGCGGGCCGTGCGGTCCGCCCCGTTCTATTCGGCGAGCACGTGGACCGCCTGGGGG
>CAZONU010000285.1:3610-6824 GCA_964581145.1 uncultured Planctomycetia bacterium | reverse complement strand
GGACCGCCTCGTCCAGGCGGCCGATGGCCTTGCGGCCCTCGACGTCGAAGGCGAACTCGAGGTCCTCCTCGTCCTCCTCCTGGGCCTCCATGAAGCCCTTGAAGGTTCCCCGGCGGACGACCATTTCCTTCTCGGTGAGCTCCCGGGGCTGCTCCTCGAGGGGCGGGGCCAGGTCGCCGTCGGTACGCTCACCGCGCAGCGAGATGTAGAGCTCGCCCAGGGGCTCGGGCTGGTAGATGGTGACCAGCTTGCGGCGGGTGGCCTCCAGCACCGCCGCGAAGATGCCCGCGGCGTCGGTCCGGTCGGCGGCCCGGCGGACGAAGTCGCTGAAGCGGGCCCGGTCGGCCTCGCGGAGGTGGGTGACCAGCTCCTCGATGCGCTCCTCGACGGAGATGTCGTCGTAGACGATGGTTCGGGGCACGTCGGCCAGGATGGCCTTCATCAGCGACTCGAAGCCGGCCAGGAGGTCGAAGATCTCCACCTCGCGGAGCTCCTCGGCGGGGTTCACCGGCGCCCCCTCGTCGAGCCTCAGGCCCTGCGCGAAGCCCGCCCGGCCGAAGAGCCCGGCGCGCCGGGCGGCCATGACCCCCAGCTCGTCGGCCGCCTGGCGGAAGCGGCGGTACTCCAGGAGCTGCCTGACCAGGTCCGCGCGGGGGTCTTCCTCCTCGATCTCCAGGGCCTCGCGCTCCTCGGGGGGCAGCATCTGCCGGCTCTTGATCTCCATGAGCGTGGCGGCCATGAGCAGGAAGTCCGCGGCGGCGTTGATGTTCACCGACTCCATCCTGGCCAGCTCCGCGAGGTAGCGGTCGAGGATCTGGGCGATGGGGATGTCGTAGATGTCCACCTCCTCGTCCTTGATGAGGAAGAGGAGCAGGTCCAGCGGGCCGCGGTAGGACTCGACCCGGACTTCGTAAGCGGTGGCGGCGACCATGGCGCGGGTATGTTAGTTGCCGAGGGCCGGTCAATCAATACGAAAAGAAGCGGGCCGGGGAGCGCTCCCCGGCCCGGACCGTGGCAGTTGGGCGTCTACTTGTCATTCCAAATGAGCCAGGGCGGGGCCCGTAGCTCTTGTCTGTTGGGTGGCCAATTGCGGCATTCCGTAGTTCTCTTATGGCGAGAATGCCCTGAGTTCGAATATTGGGACACTACGGGAGAAATTCGGTCTGCTGCAGTTCTAGTTCTCCGGCCCGCGATCCTCGGAGGCAGGGTATGTCCGCCGGACGAGGCGGAGGAGCTCTTCGCTGTCAGTGTGATAGTACGTATGATCTTCAGGAACAAGACCTTCATCCTCGAGAATGTGTCGCTCAGCCGCCTTGACGGCCTCGGGGCCGAACCTCTCGGCAACGATGGCCAGCCCCTGGCGGTGATGGTAGACCTTTCGATGTTGGCCCGGAAAGGCCTGCGAGTACTGGTCCAGGAAGTCGTGGACCGCGGCGAACGAATTGCCCAAGGCGTCTTCGCAGGACCGGGCGTGTTCCCTTCGGTTCACTACTTCGACGCCTTCCTGCCCTTGTACCGGAAGAACCAGGTCTCGCAGGAGGTCTGGCCGGTGCGGTTCATGTAGAAGAAGGCGTTGTGGTCCTCCTCGTACCACAGCGGGGCGAAGCGCCCCTCGCCCTTGGGCACCGGACCGGCGGGCTTGACCTCGGACCACTTCAGCGTCTTGGGGTCGAAGCAGAAGGCGCGCACGGGGGTCTTCCTGTTTCCGGCCTTGAGGGCTATGACCACGTCGTTGGCCGAGTCGTAGGCCAGGGCCTTGCAGCCGATCAACTCCTTGGGGACATCTTTCAGGGGCGTCCAGGCCGTCTTCCAACCCGCGCCGTCCTTGACCATCCTGTGCAGGTAGAAGCCGCTCTTCCCGGCAGATAGGACCTGCGCCTTGAGCGTGGGGACGTAGGTCGAGTAAATCTCGCCGCCCATCGACCCGATGCTGCGCTTGAGGCCCTTCCACTGCTTCTTCTTCGCGTCGTAGATCCAGTCGCCCTGGGGCCGGTGAGTGGTGATGGCGATGGGGCTCTTGGCTACCGGCGAGTAGTAGAGGTGATGGGTCTGCACCGCCCAGCGGGTCCAGGGCACCAGCTTCTTCTCGCCCTGCTGGTAGAGAGTCGGCAGGAACAGGCACGTCCACCTGTTCTTGACCGGGTCGAACTCCCAGTGTCCGGACCAGCCCAGGTAGCTGAAGACCTTGCGCTCGGGCACCCAGCACACCTGTTGATAGGTGTGGGTGGCCTGGAGGCGGCCGGCCTCCGCCGCCGCGCGCAGAGATGCGCCGCGGTCCTTCTTCTTGCCCTTCTCCGTGCCCGACTTTTCCACGTTCAACTTCGTGCTGCCGGGCTTCCAGGTCTTCGTCCAGGTGTTGGTGGCGATGTCGTAGATGGCGATGTCGTCGTACTGGTAGCTGAAGTGCGCGCCGCCGAAGTAGAAGATCTTGGGCCCCTGGCCCCAGTCGCCCCAGCAGCACCCCGAGTAGTTGCGGCCGTCGGGCTCGCGCTTGGGGTTCATCTTCAGCCAGGTGCCGTCGGCCATGGCCAGGATCCTGGGATTGAGCTTCTTGGGCTTCGCCGCCGGCGCCTTCTTCGGCTCGGCCGCGGCGAGCTTGACCGCGACCCCGCCGCCCCCGGCGAGGACGGCAGCCGCGCAGACGACCGCGGCAACGGTCTTGACCTTCGCCCAGAACATCATGTTGAGCACTCCTTCCGCTATGACCTCGGGAGCAGCCCCTCCGGCCGCCGCCCCGCCGGCGGCGGTCCCGGTCCAGAGCTGCGGAAGGGCGGCGAGCAGGCCCGCCGGCGCCGTATTCAAGGCGTGCTCGGCGAGCAGCGCTCCCAGGGCCGCCGCGCCCAGGGTCACCCCGCGCCGGGCCAGCCGCGAGCGCAGGCGCTCGACGCCGACCTGCACCCGTCCGGCCACGGTGGTCTTGGCCAGGCCCAGCTCCTCGCCGATCTGCGCGTAGCTGACGCCAGCCAGGTAGTGCCGGGCCACCGGCTCGCGCAGCCGCGCGGGCAGGCGCCCCAGTTCCGCGTCGAGGTGCGGGCGCACCTCCTCCCAGCTTGCGGAGTCGCGTTCCGGTTCTCTGCTGCGCATGCGAGCGGCCTCCTCCTCGTGGCGGGCGCGGGTGGCGGCGGTGCGGACGGCCATCTTCGAGGCCCGGATGGCCGCGCCGTGGAGCCAGGAGGCCAGCTTGCCGGGCCGGACCGACCTCGCCTTGCGGGCC
>CAZONU010000285.1:0-3600 GCA_964581145.1 uncultured Planctomycetia bacterium | reverse complement strand
AGGCAGGTTACGAGGACCATGTGTTAGAAACCGTCCTCGGCGTCCTGGGACCGGCCGAGCCACCGCAGGCAGACCCCATAGACCAGCCCCGCGTAACGCCGGGCCAGCCGCTCGAAGGCGGCGGCTGAGCCGCTGCGGGCGAACTCTTCCAGGTCCCTGTGATCAGCCGCGGGCATGGCTTCCTCCACGCGCTCGTCCCTTCCGCAGAGTTACTGCGGCGGAGGGGGGGACGTACGAAAAGAAATCCGTCGGGAGCGGGGCGGGGTTCGGAAACTCGATTTGGTGCGCATAAACGGCTTTATTGCGCTACTTACGAGCCCCAGTAGCCCACCGCCCCCTTGACCTCGCGCATGGTTTCGGAGGCCACCCGGCGGGCCCGCTCGGTGCCCTCGGTGATGATGCGCTCCAGCTCCGCCCGGTCGCCCAGGAGCGCGGAGCGCTTCTCCCGGATGGGGTCCAGGAAGGCGTTGAGCACGGCGGCCAGCTCCTTCTTGCAGTCGGTGCAGCCCCACTTGGCGTTCCGGCACTTGTCGGCGACCTCCTCGGCCCGCTCCGGGGCGAAGGTCTTGTAGTAGTCGCAGACGTTGCACTCCTCGGGGTGGCCGGGGTCGCTCTTCCTGATGCGCGTGGGGTCGGTGTACATGGTGGAGACCTTCCTGGCCACCTCCTCGGCGGGATCGGCCAGGAAGATGCAGTTGCCGTAGCTCTTGGACATCTTGCGGCGGTCCAGGCCCAGGAGCCGCGGGGTCTCGGTGAGCCGGGGCTGCGGCTCGGGGAAGACCTCGCCGAAAAGGCGATTGAAGCGCCGGACGATCTCGCGGGTCAGCTCCAGGTGGGGTATCTGGTCGTCGCCGACCGGGACGTAAGCGGCCTTGTACATGATGATGTCCGCGCACTGCAGAACGGGATAGCCCAGGAAGGCGTAGTTGCGGACGTCCTTGCCGCCCTTCTCCAGCTCCACGAGCTGCTCCTTGTAGGTCGGGCAGCGCTCCAGCCAGCCCAGCGGGGTAATGCAGCTGAGGATCACGTGCAGCTCGGCGTGCTCGGCCAGGTGCGACTGGACGAAGATGGTGGAGACGTCGGGGTCCACCCCGCAGGCGATCCAGTCGGCCACGTTGCCGAGGGTCGAGGCGCGGATGACCTCGGGGCGCTCGGCCTCGCTCATCAGCGCGTGGTGGTCGGCCACGAAGTAGAAGCAGTCGAACTCCTCCTGGAGCGCCGTCCAGTTGCGCAGCGCCCCGACCACGTGGCCGAGGTGCAGTTCGCCGGTGGGCCGCATGCCCGAGAGGATGCGTCCTTTCCTGGCCAAGTCGCTAACCTCCTTTTAGGAACTGCATGGGGCTGAAGTACGGCAGGAGCTGCCCGTAGTCCTCCACCCCCGAGATCACGCCCATGCCCCAGAGGATCAGCCCGCCCAGGAACAGGATCGGCACGGTCAGGATCAGCCCGTTGGCCAGGCGGTTGAGCAGCAGCACGATCATGAGCGGTATGAAGCCCCAGGCCCGCAGGCTCTCGTAGCCCCGGCGCAGGGAGGCCGGCAGGAACGCCGCGAGCACGTGCGACCCGTCCAGCGGGGGGATGGGCAGCATGTTGAAGACCGCCAGGAGCACGTTGATGAGCAGGCAGGCGGCGAAGAACCGGCCGGTCAGCGGCAGGTTCTGCAGGGTCGTGGCCCCGGCGGCGACCTTGGATATCTGCAGGCCGAGGGCCATGAAGCAGCCGATGAGCAGGTTGGTGAAGGGCCCGGCGGCCGCGTCCATGAGCTGTCCCCAGCGCTGGTTGCGGTAGAAGAGCGGATTGACCGGGACCGGCTTGGCCGCGCCGAAGGGAAAGCCCCACAGGAGCCAGGTGGCCAGGGGCACGATCAGCGACCAGACCGGGTCGATGTGCTTTATGGGGTTGAGGGTGATGCGCCCCTCGCGATAGGCGGTGGGGTCGCCCAGCCGGAAGGCCACCCAGCCGTGGGCCACCTCGTGGAGGACGATGGAGTACAGGAACACCACCCAGTAGAGTACAAAGAAGAGCAGCCCCAGGGTTTTTTCCACCGGTTCTCCTGGCTCAAATGACGAGTCCCCGGGATGATAGCCCTCCGAGGGCCAAAGTCAACCGGAGCGGGGGCGCTTCCCAAGGGGGCTTTCGGGGCCGATTTGCGCTTGATTCGGTCCTCCCCGCGGGTAATATGTTGGTCCCTGTGGAATTCCGAGGAGCCGGCGGGGGGAGCACTAGAGATGTCCAGAGTTTGCGAGGCCTGCGGCAAGCGGCCCACCAGCGGAGTGCGCTACAAGCGCCGCGGCCTGGCCAAGGCCAAGGGCGGCGTCGGCCAGAAGGTGGTCGGCAAAAGTCTGCGCACCTTCACGCCCAACATTCAGAAGGTCCGGGTGCGCACGGAAAACGGCACCGTGCGCCGGATGAGGCTCTGCGCCCGCTGCCTGAAGAGCAACAAGTTCGCGAAGCCGTAAGCTCCGACGCCCGGAGTCCGCGGCGCGGCCGGCGCCCTGCCGCCGGTCCCGGTTCACGGTGAGCGATGCGCCTGCCCCTTGAACTTATCATCGTCATCGTCATAGCCAGGCTCTACGCCCCCGAGGCCGGCGAGAAGCTGCCCGAGCTGGCGCCGGGCACGCTGCTCTGGACGGTCTCGGCCATCGTCGTGGGCTGCTCGTTTCTCTACTTCATCGCCCTGGCCGGCTCGGCCTGGAGCGTCCACCGGCTGCGGGCCGGTCCCGCCGAGCGCGCCCGGGTCTACGACGTGCACTCCCGGATCGTGGTCGCCGAGCAGGTCCTGCTGGTCGCCGCCTATCTCGTCCTGGCTGATCGCACCGGCTGGCCGGCGCTGGCGGCCGGCGCGCGCATGACCGTGATCGGCGACGACCTGCTCCAGATCCTGCCCTTCCTGCTCGGCAGCCTGGCCATCTGGCTGGCCAACTACCCGGCCAGCCGCGCGCTTTCCCCCGCCCGCTGGGGCCTGGGCGAGTACCTGCGCAACCAGGCCCGGGGGGTGTTCTTCCTCCTGGGGCCCTGGCTGGTGATGATGGCGGCGCACGACTCGCACATCTACTGGCCGGAGCCCGCGGCCGAGTTGTACGCCAACAGCGTCGCGGCGCAACTGGGCGCCTATGCCGCCGTGCTGCTGGCCATGGTGGTGCTCTTTCCCCTCTACATGGTCCGTCTCTGGCCCCATCGGCGCCTGCCGGCCGGCGCGGTGCGCGGGCGCCTGGAAGCGCTCCTGGAGCGCGCCAGGGTCCGCTGCCGGGACTTGGTGGTCTGGAGCACCGGCCGCGGCCGGATCGCCAACGCCGCGGTGATGGGCCCGGTGCCCTGGACGCGGTACATCGTCTTCACCGACGCGCTGCTCGAGGACCTGGACGAGAGCGAGGTCGAGGCCGTGCTGGCCCACGAGCTGGGCCACGTGCGCCACCATCACATGGGCTTCTACATGCTCTTCATCCTGGCCTTCCTGCTGTTCGGGATGCTGATCGTCAGCATGCTGCCCGACGCCGTGCAGGCCAGCAAGTGGCTGATGGGCATGCTGATCGTGGCCCTGATGGTCTTCTGCTGGCGGGGGGTCTTCGGCTTCCTCTCGCGGCGCTTCGAGCGCCAGGC
>CAZONU010000284.1:0-6840 GCA_964581145.1 uncultured Planctomycetia bacterium | reverse complement strand
GTACCACAGCCCGTCCTTGCCGCGGAAGTCCTTGCCGATGTCCTTGAGGTTGGCCGGCTCGAAGCCCTGCAGGACGCCCCGCCGGGCCAGCAGCAGCGTGCGGCTGATCTCGTTGTTCCAGAAGACGTCGGCCTGGGGGCGGTTCTGCGCGTGCTCGGACAGCAGCCTATGATAGAGCCCGGTGGTCTTGGCGGCCTCCGCGTCGGGCACGAACCCCACGCTCAGGCCGGTCTCCTGCTCGAAGGCTTTTATCAGCGGTCGCGAGTAGGCGGCGTCGGCCGAGGTGTAGACCACCACGTCGTAGCCGGGAGGGATCACCAGCCAGACCGCGACCGCGACGGCCACGACCGCTCCGCCGGCCAGCAGCGCCCTGACTTTTCTGCTCATCGCGAGGGCTCCATATGCCAGACCCGCGTCTCGGCGGGGAGGTCCGCGGCGCTGAACTCGACGGAGCCGTGCCTGACCTCGGCGGGCCAGGGCGAAGCCTTCATGAAGACCTCCAGCGGGGCGATGGGGAAGTCCACCTTGGCGGTCTTGAAGTGCATGGGCACGAAGACGCGGGGCGCCAGGAGCTTGCCGACCTCCACCGCCCCGGCGGCGTCGATGGTGAAGTGCCCGCCCACCGGGGCGAAGAGCACGTCGGCCCCCCCGAGCTCGCCGGCCTGGGCGGGGGTCAGCGCGTGGCCCAGGTCGCCCAGGTGGCAGAAGGTCACGCCGTCGAGCTTCACGGCGAAGATCACGTTGCGCCCCCGGGCCGAGCCCCCGGAGTCGTCGTGGAAGGTGTCCAGCCCGCGCCAGGAGACGCCGCCCTGCTCCCCCGGCTGGGGCGAGCTGACCGCCCGGGGCGAGCCGCCGATTTCCCGCGCGGCGCCGTGGTCGGCGTGGTCGTGGCTCAGGAAGACCAGGTCGGCGGAAACGTCCGGGGCCGCGTAGCGCAGCGCCCCGCCGAAGCAGTCCGGCTCGTAGGGGTCGAAAACCGCCCTGGCGCCCGAATCGCCGGTGACCAGGAAGCAGGCATGTCCCAGATAATCGATGCGCATGTTGGCACGCCTCCGCAAGTCTCTTGTCGGCAGGGGGGTAGCGTATCGGGAGGAGGCCCTTTCGTCAAGCGGTCTATGTGGCTTGACTTACTGTCAGCGGTTCATATATACTGTTGTGCAGGCAGTTTGCTGCGTCCTGACGGTGGGAACAAGCGGAGACGTAATCATGAAGAAGCGAATCGCTCTTGCCGGACTGCTGCCCGCGGCGCTCGTCCTGGTGGCCGCGCTGGCCGTTCCCGGGAGGGCCCAGGCCGGCGCCACCACGGTGATCATCATCGGGGACATGCCCTTCCCCTGCAAGATCGTCAAGCACGACGAGAAGGAGCTGACCGTCTATCTGCTGGATGCCAAGACCATCACCGAGATCGAATGGGAGAAGCTCTCGCCCATGGAGCGCCGGCGCCTGAAGGGCCTGGTCCAGAGCCAGGAGGCCAGCAGCGGGACGCCGATGGGCAGGAAGATCGACGGCGTGGAGGTCCTGGTCCACAAGGGCATTCGCTACCGGGGCATCGAGCTCACCGACCGGCGCATCCCCTCGCACCTCTTCATCCGCTGCCGGGGGGTGCCCTTCATGGCCATCAGCAAGAAGGACATCAAGAAGGTCACGCCCATCAAGATCTACGAGGGCCTGGTCTACACCCCCAAGGAGCGCTACCTGACCAGGATGGCCACCGTCCAGCCCAAGAGCGCCGAGGACCACTTCCGGATGGGCGCGTGGTGCATGGACAACCACCTGGTCGTGGAGGCCGGCGACCACTTCGCCAAGTGCCAGCTGCTGGACGACAGCTACAGGGAGCCCTGCAAGGACAAAAAGCCCCTGCTGGACGCCCTGGCCAAGAAGGTGCAGGCCCGCAAGCTCTACGTGCAGCTCCTCCACGCCAAGGCCGCCGACCGCCTGGGCAAGGTGCTCAAGATCATTGATATGTTAGCCGCCGAGTACCCGGACTTCGAGGAGAACACCCAGCTGGGCATGTTGAAGCCCATCATCGAGAAGAAGCGCGCGACCATGCTGCGCCGCGAGGTGGTCAGCCTCTTCTACATGTACATGGACCACTGCGTGCAGAAGTGCGCCTACGACCGCGTCTCCGACACCCCCGCGGTGCCCGTCAAGGTCATCTACCTGACCAGCGGCTACATCGTGCAGGGCACGCTCAAGAGCAGCGCCGACGCCGCCGTGGTGATCATCGAGAGCCGCGGGCTGACCTACTCGGTCAAGCGCGAGCACATCGCCAAGATCGAGCAGAAGATGATCCAGAAGGGCCCCTTCCGCATGCGCACCTTCGCCGAGTGCAAGAAGTACGTGACCGACAAGAAGGGGGGCATCTCCGCCGACATCGTCTCCTCCATCGGCAAAGACCTGGAAATAGAGGAGAAGAAGGTCAAGGAGGTTTGGGGCCAGCGGCTCAGCGACGTGATCGAAGTGGGCCCCGCCGGCCTCAAGCGGCCCAAGCTGGTGACCTCCTACCAGGACGCCCACTGGTCGGTGGGCTCCTGGCTGCGCGGCGCGGGCGCCGGCGGCACCCGCGGCACGGGCACGACCAGGCCGGGCGGCGCGGCCGGCAGCCGCCCGGGCACCAGCCCCGGTGGCTCCACCCGCGGCACCCGCGGCACCCGCGGCACCCGCGGCGGCACCGGCGGGCGGGGGGCCCCGAAGTGGGACGACCCCGAGACCTGGTGGAAGAAGCAGACGCCGCAAACCAAGGCGCAGATACTCAAGGCCATGTGCGCCGAGGCCATCATGAAAGTCGAGAAGGTCTACCAGGAGAACTGCATCAACTGCGGCGGCACCGGCACCCTCGAGGCGATGAACATCGGGGTGGGCGGCGGCGGCGGCCGCTTCAAGTACCCCTGCTCGGTCTGCCGCGGGTCCGGGCGCTTCTGGGGCATCAGCTACCGGTAGCCGGAGATGAGCGCTCACGCCCGCCGGGCCCTGCCCGCGCTCCTGGGTCTCCTTCTGCTCGCCTCCGGCTGCGGCGAGAGCATCCCCGCGCCCAGTCTCAAGAACGCCCGGAAGACCTACGCCGATGCCCAGGCCTTCGAGAAGATCCAGAGCCTGGAAAAGGCCGAGCGGCACTACGCCAACGCCGCCGAGCAGGCCAGCAGGCTGCTGGGCCGCCTGGTGCCCGGCGACGAGCTGCTGCCCGAGACCCGCAAGCTGCGCAACGGCTCGCTGGCCGGGGTGGCCCGCGTCAGGGAGGCGATTCGCCTCAAGGCCGCGCGCAGGGCCAGCTCCTCCGGGAAGACCGCCGAGGACAACCGCTTCCTCACCAGAAACCTGTTACCCCCGGTGGTGGCCTACAAGCCCCCGGAGGTCAAGCCCCCGGTGCCCCCCAAGGACCCCAAGGATCCGGAGACCCCCACGGACCCCAAGACGCCCAAGGATCCCAAGGACCCGCCCAAGCCCAAGGACCCGCCCAAGCCCAAGGACCCGCCCAAGCCCAAGACCGTGCGGGTCACCCGGGTGGAGCTCAAGAAGGACGGCAGGACCGTGCTCATCTACTGGAAGTTCACCAACCTCACCGGCGGCGCCGTGCGCATCGGCGCCCCCATGGGCTACGTGCTCAACAAGACCGGCGGGCGGCTGTCCACCTTCCGCCAGCACTTCCTGGCCAAGAACTTCGAGTTCAACGCCGCCGACCCCCTGGCCAGCCGGGGCACGGCGGTGACCCCCGACAGCGTGCAGCTCGGCCAGGGCGGCAGCCGCGAGCTGGTCACCGTGGGCACCAGCACCGCGGCGGTGGGCAAGCAGGCCGGCGGCGGCCGCATCGTGGTGCGCATGAGCGACGGCTCCGAGCCCCAGGACACGCTCCAGTCCATCATCCGGGAGTAGCGTTGCGCGCAGCCGTCGTCGAGAAGCCCGGCCGTATCGCCGTTACCGAGCTCGCCGACCCGGTCCCGGGGCCCGGCGAGCTGCTCGTCCGCGTGAAGTACGTCTCCATCTGCGGCTCGGACCACCACGCCTACCTCGGCGAGTTCGGCGAGCGGGTCACCTTCCCGGCGGTCCTGGGCCACGAGTTCTGCGGGACGGTGGAGGCCCTCGGCGAGGGCGCCGGGGGCTTCGAGACCGGGGCGCGGGTGGTGGTCGACCCCGTGCTGCACTGCGGCCGCTGCCGGGCCTGCCGGGAGGGCAAGCTGAGCTCCTGCCGCGACCTCAAGCTCCTGGGCATCGACCTGGACGGCGGCTTCGGCGAGCTGGTGGCCGCGCCGGCGCACGCGGTTTTCGCGGTTCCCGAGAAACTGCCCCTCCGGCTGGGGCCCATGGTGGAGCTGACCTCCATCGCCTGCCACGCGACGGCCCGGGCGCGCTACGCCCCGGGCGAGTCGGTCGCGGTCTTCGGCGCCGGCAAGCTGGGGCTGACCCTGCTGGCCCTGCTGGGGCAGTCCTCGCCGGCGCGGCTGGTGGCCGTGGACCTCAACCCCGCCCGGCTGGAGCTGGCTAAGACCCTGGGGGCCAGCGACGTCATTAATGTGCGGGACGCCGACCCGGTCGAGGGCGTCCTAGAGCTGACCGGGGGGGAGGGCATCGACCTGGCCTTCGAGGCGGTGGGCACCTGCAAGCAGGTCCCCGGGCGCCGCCCGCCGGTCACCGCCGCGACCGAGTGCGTGCGCTCCGGCGGGCGGGTGCTGGTCCTGGGCCAGGGCCCCGGCGAGCAGCCGGTGGCCTGGAAGCCGCTGGTCTGGAAGGAGGCCGAGATCATCACCAGCCGGGTCAGCCGCGGCGAGTTCCCCCGGGCCATAGCCCTGGTGAGCTCCGGGCGGGTGCCGGTGGAGAAGCTGATAACCCACGAGCTGGGCATCGCGGAGGCCCCGGAGGCCTTCCGGATGCTCGACGAAGAGGAAAGCGGCGCGGTCAAGATCCTGCTGCGCCACGGCGACTAGCTCTTTCGGAGGCGAACCGATGCGCAGGCATTACCCGATAATCCCGGTGCTGGCCCTGGCCGCGCTGCTGGCGAGCGGCCCCGCCGGGGCCGAGACCCTCACCAACGAGGACGTGGTCGACCTGGTCAAGAGCGGGCTGGGCGAGGAGCTGATCGTCCTCAAGATCAGCACCAGCAAGTGCCGCTTCGACGTCTGCGCCAAGAAGCTGGTCGAGCTCAAGAAGGCCAAGGTCCCCGAGAAGATCATCAAGCTGATGCTGGAGACCCACGCCAAGGAGCTCAAGCGCATCAAGGCCGCGGTGCAGGTGGCCATCCAGGGCTTCAAGGACCCCGACCCCAAGCAGTACCAGCGGGCCCTGCGCGAGCTGGTGCGCCTGGGCCCCGACGCCATCCCCGAGATCGTCAAGCAGGGCCTGGGCAACGAGGACGAGAAGGTCCGCGGCGGCTGCTCGGAGGCCATCGGGCAGATCGGCCACCGCGACGGGCTGGAGCCGGTCTTCGGGATGCTCCCCGACCGGTCCGAGCTGGCCCGGGTCAAGGCCGCCAAGGCCCTCAAGTACCTCGTCGAGAAGAAGGACCGCGAGCGCATCTACAAGCGCCTGATGGGCATGCTCACCGACATCGAGAAGCCCCGCGACGCGGCGGTGATCGCCCTGGGGGCCCTCGGCGAGACGCGCGCGGCCCCGCAGCTGCGCAGGATGGCCCAGGGCGACACCTCCCCGCGGATGCGCGCCGCGGCGGTCACCGCCCTGGGAGAGATGCGCGACAAGGCCAGCCTGGCGCTGATCACCAAGCGCCTGCTGGAGGACCGCGACGGCCGGGTGCGCGCCGCGGCGGCCACCGCGCTGGCCAAGCTCGGCGACAAGAAGGCGGTGCTCCCGCTCATCAAAGCTTTTGAGCGCTACCCCCAGGACCGCCGCAACTTCGTGGGGCCCATGGCCGCCTTCCGCGACAAGCTGATCGTGGAGACCTTCATCGAGGCCCTGGAGGACGACGACGCCCGGGTCAAGGAGATGGCCTGGCAGGCCCTCAAGCTGCTCACCGACGAGAGCATGAAGAAGGACCGCGCGGTGTGGTCGGAGTGGTGGGAGATAGACGGCCGCAAGCGCTTCTGAGCCCGAGCCGGCCCTCCCTCTTGGACGCACCTGAGTCCCTGCCGTTCAGCGACTTGCGAGCCCCGAAAAAAAGTTTCCAACCGCCAGGACACCGGGAGCACTATCCGCAGATTTCGCAGATGCCGCAGATTGGTCTACTGGCACCTCCTTTGGGCCCTGGTTTTCAGCCCTCCAAGCTCCTGACCCCAGACCCGAACCCCATAGCCTTGGACGCACCTGAGTCCCTGCCGTTCAGTGGCTTGCGAGCCCCGAAAAAAAGTTATCACACCTCTTGAAACCGCAGATGGACGCCGATGAACGCGGCTAGTTTTCCGCGGAAACACCTGCTGGTGAAACCTCGGGCGCCCCGCCGCGACCCAAGCTCTGATCTGCGCCGGTCTGCGTGCATCTGCGGTTGCGGTTTGGACGTATCTGAGTCCTTCTCCCCCAGTGGCTTGCGCCGTCTGAAAAAAAGTTATTCGCGCGGCTCCTCCTCTCCATCCCCGTTGCCGCCATAGGACTCCTGCCAGGGGGAGCTTTCCAGGGCCAGGGGGCGGGCCACGCCGCGGCGGCAGGCGGCCAGGGTCATTTCGGCGTCGCGGAGCTGGGCCCAGCTCTCGGAGTTCTTGCGCTTCCTCTCCACGTTCCCGGCGCTGATGTCGTTTTTCTCGCTGAGGACCGCGTTCTTCTTGCGGCCGCGGTCGTCGGCCATGAGGGTTTGCGCGGCCCGCAGGGCCACGCGCTCGTCCTCGCTGTCGAGGAGTTTAGTCAAGGTCGCCCGGGCCTTCGCCGCCGCCTCCATGGACGCCCTGTACTGGGCCTCCTCGA
>CAZONU010000283.1:2628-6844 GCA_964581145.1 uncultured Planctomycetia bacterium | reverse complement strand
GTGGGCGCGCTCGTCGACCCCGGGCTCCTTGAACGCGCCGGTGAAGGTGTGGACCGGCACGTCCAGGGCGGATGCCGCGATCGAGACGATCGTGCTCGAGTCCAGCCCCCCGGAGAGGTGCGCGCCCAGCGGCACGTCGGCGCGCAGGCGCAGCCGCACCGCGTCCTCCAGCAGCGGCGCCAGCCGGTCGACGAAGCAGGCCTCGTCGCGCTCTTCGTCCACGTTGAAGGCCAGGTCCCAGTAGGGGGCCACCTGGGGAGCCTTGCCGGGCCGGAGCAGCAGGTTGTGTCCCGGGGGCAGCTTGTCCACGCCCTTGAACAGGGTGGCCTCGTCGAGGCAGAACTGGAAGGTCAGGTACTGCCGCAGGCCGGTGGGGTTGACCTCCGGCGCGAGGAGGCCGGCGGCCAGCAGGGACTTGATCTCCGAGGCGAAGGCGAAGCGCCCCCCGTCCCACGCATAGTAGAAGGGCTTGATGCCCAGCCGGTCCCGCGAGCAGAAGAGGGTCTTCTCCCCGCCGTCCCAGACCGCGAAGGCCCACATGCCATTGAAGCGCGCGACGCAGTCCGGGCCCCACTCCTCGTAGGCGTGGAGGACCACCTCGGTGTCGCTGCTGGTGCGGAAGCGGTGGCCCTTTTGCTTGAGGAGCCGGGCCAGGTCCTGGTAGTTGTAGATGCAGCCGTTGAAGGTGATCCAGAGGCCCTCGTCCTCGTTGCTCATGGGCTGGTGGCCGGTGGCCAGGTCGATGATCGACAGGCGCTTGTGGCCCAGGAAGCAGCCGCCGTCGGGGTCCGTCCAGGTGCCCTCGTCGTCCGGGCCGCGGTGGGCGACGGCCTCCAGCATCTGCCGGAGCCTCGCGGGCGTCCCTTCAGGGAGACCCGCTCCGCAGATTCCAGCTATTCCGCACACGATTACGCGTCCCCGGCAGGCGGCGGGCCGGATGCGCAACCCCCTGTTGTCGAGCCGTTTATGCGGTCGCCGCTCCTGGCCGACTTCCACCAGCCGGGGTTCTCGCGGTACCAGCGGACGGTTTCGGCCAGCGCCGCCGGCCAGGCCGAGCGGGTCGCGCGCCAGCCCAGCTCGCGCTCGATCTTGGAGGCGTCGAGGGCGTAGCGCAGGTCGTGGCCGGGGCGGTCGGCGACGCGCTCGATCATCTCCTCCCCGTGACCGGTCAGCTCCAGGAGCGCGCGGGTCAGCTCCAGGTTGCTGTGCCCGTTGTCCGCGCCGATGTTGTATACCTCGCCGGGGCGGCCGCGCTCCAGGACGGCCAGCAGCGCCTCGCAGTGGTCCTCCACGTGGAGCCAGTCGCGCACGTTGCGGCCGTCGCCGTAGAGCGGGACCTTCCTGCCCGCGAACAGGTTGGTCGCGAAGAGGGGGATGACCTTCTCCGGGAGCTGGCAGGGCCCGAAGTTGTTCGAGGAGCGGGCGATTATCGCTTCAAGACCGAAGGTCCGATGGTAAACCCGGACCAGGAGGTCCGCCGCCGCCTTGCTGGCCGCGTAGGGGTTGCTGGGCCGGAGAGGGGATTCCTCCGTGAACCTGAGTTCGGGACGGTCGAGCGGCAGGCTGCCGTAGACCTCGTCGGTGCTGGCCTGCACGAAGCGCCGGCCGCCGGCGCGCCGGGCGGCGTCCAGCAGCGTGCGGGTTCCCTCGACGTTGGTGCGGACAAAGGGCCTGGAGTCCACTATCGAGCGGTCCACGTGGCTCTCGGCCGCCAGGTGAACCACCGCCCCGCACTCCTCCATCAGCTTCTCGACCAGGGCCGCGTCGCAGACGTCCCCGTGGACGAAGCGGTGGCGGGGCTCGTCCTGCACGTCAGCTAGGTTCTCCAGTCTCCCGGCATAGGTCAGCGCGTCGAGGTTGATGATTCTCGCGTCGGGCCGTTCGCGAAGCAGGAAGCGCACGAGGTTCGAGCCGATGAAGCCGGCGCCTCCGGTGACCAAGACCGTGCTGCTCATGCTCCGTTCACCTCGCCGGACGCGCGTCGGGCGATTCCGTCTCCCGCCCGGCTTTCGGCGGAGCGCCCTCAACGCCGGGGACTCCCCAGGCGAAGGCCATGCCCAGGACCAGCCAGCTCAATCGCCCGCCGATCTTCCAGAGCGTGTACTCCACCTGGCTCAGGGCGGCGATGGTCAACAGAGTGACCAGCAGCGTGCCGGCGATCGTGGCCGCGGCTCCGCGCTCGCGGCGCCAGGCGGAGAGGGCCGCCCAAGCCGCCGCGCACCAGACCAGCACCAGGGCAACCACCCCCAGGACGCCGGTCTCTATGAGGGTCTGGGTCAGCACGTTGTGGGAGTGCAGCATCGGCTCTCCCACCGAGACCGGGCACTCGGTGCCGTAGTGCGCGGCGGCCGCGGGGAAGACCCGGCTGCTGCGCCCGTGGCCGATGGCCACCCGGTACCACGGACCCCGGGCCAGGATCTGCACACATATCTTCTGGGCCTGCAGCCGAGAGTTGAGCGTATCCATTGAACGGCGGGAGGGCGGCGCGAACTGCCACCAGACCAGCCCCGCCGCCGGGACCACGAGAAGAAGCCACAGGCAAGCGGCAATGACCTTCTGTTTCCGGGTGCCGAGCCGCGCCTGGAAGAACCCAACTCCGGGCACGGACACCAGGGCGATGCTCAAGAGCGCACCCCGGGCCCTGGTCAGGTAGAGCAGGGCCCCGCTCAAGAGCGCCCCGGCCAGCGAGGCCAGCCCCGGCCAGCGGTGCCTGGCGGCCAGCGCGCAGCCCAGATACAGGCAGCACAACACGACTAGCTCTCTGGCGAACTGCATGTGGTACTTGCGAAAGCCCTTGAGCCGGCCGCCGTCGAAGGCGGAATCCGCGCGCCAGGGAAGGCTGGCGGCCTCGCAGACGTACCAGGCGCCGAAAGCCACCAGGAGCGTGATGAGAATCCGCCCGACCGCGGCTCGTCCCCGCAGGCCGACCCCCGCCGCCAGGGCGACGGCCACTCCGGGAACGTGCAGCCGGTCGTAGCCGAAGTTCCCCCGACCCGGGAAACTCTCGGCGAGGGCGGCTGCTAACATGTTAAGCGCCAGGAAGCCGAGCAGCCCGCCAACGAAGATCCAATGCGGCCGGGACCATTCCCCGGTGCGGAACCAGGCAAAGATCGGCAACAGCGCCAGGGCCAGCAGCCAGCCAATGACCGCCGCCCCGGTGACGACGTAGTTCGCGGTGTTCCGGGCTTTGTCACATACCGTTAACAGGACAAAAAGGGCCAGCAGCGCCTCGACGGCGCCATAGGCCCAGTGCTGCCACTTCCGCGTCGCTCCGGTCGGATCCTCAACCATCGTCGATCACAAGGCTAGCGCCGCGCTTTCGGGCCGCAAGAGGATTTCGCTTCCCGACTTCAACCTGCGCGCTCGCGCGGGTCCGGCCGGCCGGCGAGGACCACCCCGGCGGTGCGGAGCAGTATTCGATAGTCCAGGAAGAGGGCGCCCTGGCTCAGGTAGTAGATGTCCATGAGGGCCACCTGGTCGAAGTCCAGCAGGTCGCGGCCGAAGATCTGCCACATTCCGGTCATGCCCACCCGGCCCTCCAGCCGCCCGTGGTGCCAGGGCTCGTACTCGGCGACCTCGGCGGGCAGCGGCGGCCGGGGGCCGACCAGCGACATCTGGCCGGCCAGGACGTTGACCACCTGGGGGATCTCGTCCAGGCTGAAGCGCCGCAGCCACTTGCCCAGCCAGGTGACCCGCGCGTCGCCCGGGGCCTTGAACATCGGCCCGCGCATCACGTTGCCCGTGCCGTCGGGGGCGTCGCCGCCCGCGCCTCCTCCGTTGCGCATGGTCCGGAACTTGAGCATCAGGAAGGTCCGGCCCCCGGTGCCCACGCGCTCCTGGGCGAAGATCACCGGGCGCCCGCCGGTGATGAGGATCCCGGCGGCGATGGCCGCCCACAGCGGCAGGCCCAGGAGCAGGATCAGCCCGGCGCCGACGACGTCCACCCCGCGCTTGACCGCCGCGCGCAGGCCGCGGAAGGGCCGGAGCGGGTAATCGATGACGGGAATGCCGTCGATCTCGTCGAACTGCAGGCGGAGCTTGCGGCCCAGGACGGAGAAGGAGCGCGAGACCACCCGCGCGCGGATCCCCAGGCGCCTGAGCTCCGCCAGCGTCCCGGCCAGCTCGGCCAGCGGCGCGTCCGGCTTGCAGATGACCACCTCGTCCGCGCGCGCGACCTTCACGAAGCGCGCCAGGCCGTCCTCGCGGTGCAGGACCT
>CAZONU010000283.1:0-2618 GCA_964581145.1 uncultured Planctomycetia bacterium | reverse complement strand
CGACCGCCACCGGCGTGAGCGGCCACTCCGGGTGAGTCGCCAGCGCCTCCAGCAGCCGTTCGGTCGTCCGGTTGTGGCCGGCGATGATGGCCCGGGTGAGGTCCATGCCGGCGGCGCGCAGGCGCATGCGCAGCCGCTTGAGCTGCCGGCGGGCCAGGGCCACCAGGAAAAGGGCCAGCCCCAGGTAGAAGCCCAGGAACATCCGCGACACGTGCAGCCCCTTGATGACGTAGAGCAGGATGACCGAGACCGCGAAGGCCGCCAGCAGCGCCTTGGCCACTTCGGCGAGGTCGGAGCCCTCCTGCATCAGCCGGCGGTCCTCGTAGCGGCCGAAGGCCTTCAGCGCCAGGAAGGCGGTGACTAACAGGATAATCAGGGTCGCGGGGTAGTGGCTGCCCGCCGGCTGCCGGCCGATGACGTGAAAGGTCAGCCCGTAGCTGGCGGCGCAGGCGCCGGCCACCATCAGCAGGTCGGCCAGCACCGCGACGAGGAAGTAGAGCTTCCGCCAGGGGTAGCGGCGGGGGTAGCCCCCGTCGGGCAGCAGCCGGTCGAGGCGGGCGGCCAGGGGCGTGAGCCTGCGCCCGGGCATCAGCTCCCCCCTGCCTTCGCCCCGGCGCACGCGATAATGAACTTCGGCTTCGCCACTGGCTCTCTCTCGCCCCCAGGGGCATGCTCGCCCACACCCTTAACGGCGGGAAATCCTAAGCTCAATTAGGAGCGATATCAAGGGGGGCGCCGGCCGGGGCCGCTTGATTCCGGCCTCCGGTCACCTATCATGGGAGCCGATGACGGTATGGACCGTTCATCTGACGGGACTTCCGGCGGTCCGGGAGTCGGAGGCCGGCTCGGGGAGCTTGTAGCGGACGGATGAACGCAAACCCGGCTCCGGGCAGAGAGGGCGGGCAGGCGGCGCGCCTGGTGCTGGTGGTTTTCGCTGCGGCCGTCGTGCTCAACCTCGTCTGGCTGGGGCGCGCGCCCCTGGCCGATTCCACCGAGGCCCGCCACGCCGAGATAGGGCGCGAGTTCGCGGAGTCCGGCCGCTGGCTGGTGCCCACCCTCAACTACCGGCCGCACCTGACCAAGCCGCCGCTCACCGACTGGCTGGTGGCGGTGGGAATACGGGTCTTCGGCGCCAACGAGTTCGGGGCCAGGTTCTCGAACGCGATAGTCGCGGCGCTGGGCCTGGCGCTGGTGGCCGGCTTCGCCTGCCGGCTCGGCGGGCGGGCTGCGGGCGCCGCCGCCGCGGCGGTGTACCTCGCCTCCCCCCTGTACCTGGGGCTGGCCCGGACCATCTCCATAGACGTCCTTCTGGCCGTGCTGGCCGCGGGCGCCTGCTGGGCGGCGTGGGAGGCCTCCCGCGAGGACTGCCGGCGTCCCTGGCTGGCGGCGCTGGTCTTCTGGGCGGCGCTGGGGCTGGGGGCCCTGGCCAAGGGCCACCTGATCCTCCTGCTGTCCGCGGTGCCGGTGGCCGCCTGGACGCTGGCCGGGAAGCGCTGGCGCCTGGCCCGCCGGCTGGCCTGGCCGCCGACCTGGCTGCTTTTTCCCGCGATTGCGCTGCCCTGGTACCTCTGCATTCACCGCGCCTTCCCGGAGTGGTTCGCCTGGATAACCGGCGTGGAGTTCGGCAAGCGGGTCCTCGGCGCTCAGGTGAGCGACCACGCCTACGGGATCTCGATCCTCATGCTGCTGCTCGGAGCGCTGCCGGCGGTCCCGCTGGCAGTCGCGGGCCTGCGCCGCCGGAGCGACGAGGGGGGCGGGAGGAAAGCGGGCGCGGGCGGCCTGCTGGCCGCCTGGGTGCTGATCCCCCTGGCGGTCTTCAGCCTGGCCAACTTCCAGCGGCCCAACTACGTCGCTCCGCTGGTGCCGGCGCTGGCCGCCGCGGCGGGCCTGGGCTGGAGCCGGCTGGCTTCCGGGTGGTCCGGGGCGGGGCGCCGCCGACGGCTTGCGGCCTGGCTGGCCGGCGGGGCCCTGCTCCTGCCGGGCCCGGCCTGCCTGGCGGTTTTCGTGATAAGGCCGGAGGTCGATGGCTGGGCTCTGGCGCTGGTGGCCTCGGCGGCGGCGGTCGGGACGCTGTGCGCGGCGGGCTGCCTGCTGGCCCTGGGCCGGGGCAGGCCCCGGGCGGCGGCGGGCTGCTTCCTCGCGGCGGCCCTGGCCTTCTGGGCGCTCTCCGTGCCCATGCACGGGGCGGTGAAGAGCTGGCTCTCCTCGCGGGAGACCTGCCGGTGGATAGCCGGGAGGCTCCCGCCCGGCGAGAAGGTGTTGTCCTACAAGGGCTACGTGGCCAGCAGCGGTTTTTACTTAGCGAAACCCCTGCGCCCGATGAGGCACGTCAACCATCCCCCGGAGTGGACCGCGGCGTGGAAGGTCGCCGGTCCGCCCGCGGAGATCACCAGCTACAATGAGCTCTTCCGCCTGGCCGAGCGGGAGGCGGGCGGCGTCTGGCTGATCTACGACCGGCGCCGGATACGGAACATAACCTACCACCACGATCAGCTGCGGAAGTCACAGGTGAACCGCGGCGAGCGGCCCACGCTGGTCCTGAGCACGGCGCGGTTGGAGCGCGCCGTGGGGCTGGCGCACCTCTATCCCCGGGAGCCGGCGGCCGGTCCGAAGTAGGC
>CAZONU010000282.1:0-6860 GCA_964581145.1 uncultured Planctomycetia bacterium | reverse complement strand
GCGGAGGCCGCCGCGCTCTCCGGCGGCTCCGGGGCCAAGATCCACGAGAACCCGCGCCCGGGCTGGTCGGACGTCAGGGAGGCCAGGGCCGCGCCGCCGCCGCCGGCCAGCGCGCCGCTCCTTCGCAAGCGGCCGCGGCGCCCGCGCTGAGAGAAGAAAGCGGATGAGAATCCCAATCACCCGGGCCGGCACGGCCCTCACAATCCTCGCCCTGCTGCCCGGCACGGGCTGCAATCCGAAAGGAACGCCGATGGCCCAAGCCACTCCCGGAGTACGCGATCCCCGCGTCAGCACCGACCGGTCGGTGGACGCCTCGAGCGTCGAGCGCATCCTGGCCAGTCTCATCAAAAAGAATATGACCGACGAGCAGAAAGTCCTGGCCGTCTTCCACTGGGTGCGCAGGGCGGTCTACCACGGCGACGGCCTGGAGAAGCACGCCCGCGACTTCCACTACCTGGTCAACGTCGGCGGGCACGGCAGCTGCGTGCGCCAGACCCGGCTGGTCGCCGTGCTGCTCGACCGGATGGGCTACAAGACCCGGAACTGGACCCGCCACGGGCACCACCTCATGGAGGTGCGCTACGGCGGCGCCTGGCACTGCCTCGACCCGCACATGACCTTCTACGTCTACAACCGCGCGAAGCCCCGGGCCATCGCCAGCGTCGCCGAGCTCAAGGCCGACCCCTCGCTGGCCCTGGCGGCCGTGCAGGAGAAGCGCGCCTGCCCGGGCTTCCTACTGTGCGGCGACTCGCCCAAGACCTTCGCCGGCCGGGGAGGCTGGAAGAACTACGGCGAGTTCCCCGAGGGTTTCGAGGGCAAGACGATCCTCAAGGAACCGTTCGGGCGCATCACCCTGCGCCGCGGGGAGCATTACATTCGCACCTGGCGGCCGGGGGAGTACTGGTACCGCAAGGACTGGCACAAGAAGGACGTCGGCCCCCGCCACGGCTGCGGCCGCCGCGACCGCAAGGACGCGGTCAACTGGCCCATATACGAACCTCACGGCTGGGAGGTCAGCAAGGGCCGGGTCAGCTACCGGCACTGGGGCGCGGGGCGGATATGGTACCTGCCGGACTTCTCAAAGGACAGCTGGCGCGACGCGGTCGTCGGCGAGCCGGGCGTCAAGCGCGGCAGGGCCGGCGGCGTCTCCGCACTGGTGCCCGTGCGAAGGGGCGGGCCGGGCGAGGTGATCTTCTCGGTGAACTGCCCCTACGTCCTGACTGCCGGGGAGCTCAACCTGACCGTTGCCAGGAAAATGGTCAGGGCGGCCGTGAGCACCGACAAGGGCAAGACCTGGAAGCCGGCCAGCCCGACGGGGCTCCTGACCAACTCGGGCGGCCCCTTTGTCGAGGAGATCCAGGGCCGCCTTTCGGGCTACTGGTTGAAGCTGGCCATCCCCGCGGGCGGCGCGGTGACCTCCATGAAGCTGATCACCCACTTCCAGCTGAACCCCTATGCCCTGCCCCACCTCGCGCCGGGGGAGAACGTCGTGAAGGTCGAGGCGGCAAGCTACGGCGCGCCGCTGTCGCTGGCTTACCACTGGGCCGAGGGCCCGGGCTGGAAGAAGCCCCGTTCCGCGGGACGCATCTTCACCAAGAACGGCAGCATGGTCATAAAGGTGACCGGGCCCAAGTACCCGCGAATGCAGGAATTGATCCTGGGGGTCGCTCCCTAGCCCTTCTTCCCGGCCGCGGGCAGCTTGCCGACCCTGGCGTCGAGCTGCCTGTCCCGCTCGGCTTGAAGTTGGGCCACGCGTTTGTCGACCCCGGCCTTGAGCGCCGCGTACTTCTTGATATCGCTGCGCTGCAGCTCGATCGCCTCGGCCAGCTCCTGCCTGGCCTTCTCGACCTCCGCGGCGCACCTGGCGACCACCGCGTCGCCGGCGGCGAGCTTCATGCGCTGGGCGGTCTTCAGCAGCGCGCGGAACTTCGCCGCATATTCGGTGTCGCACTCCATGAGGTCCTTGTACATCTGGCGCCGGAGCATGGCCATGCGCACCTTCTCGTAGCGCTTTTCTATCTCCGCGCGCCTAGTCATGTAGGTCCTGAAGACCCCGGCGAGCCCGGTCTTTTGTCTGGCGCTCAGCTCCAGCCGGGCCAGGACCGGGTCCTTATCCGGAGCGCCCCACCGGGCCAGTGCCGGCTGAGTGCCGGCCAGCGCGCTGCCGGCCAGGGCCGCCAGGGCCAGCCCGGCTGCCAAGCTCCTGAGCATAATCGGCCCTTCTAGTCGAACTCTTTCCCGCACTTCTTGCACTTGAAGCGGTGCCTGAGGCCCCCGACCACCACGCCGATCTTGCCCCACTTGGTCAGCTTGATGGCCTCGCTGCCGCAGTAGGGACACCAGGCGTCTTCCTTGTCCGCCTTGGTGCCCTGGACCTCGACGGCCTTGTCCAGCGCCTCCCCGGCCACATCTCCCGGGGTTATGCAGCCCGCGGCCAGGAAAGCCAGAACACAACCCGCCAGCACTTTTCTCAACACGGCTGCCTCCTTCGTTCCGCCGCCATTAGACCACGGCTGCCCCGGCAAAGCAAGAGAAAGAGCCCCGCCACTTTCGTGACGGGGCTCTGGAAGAAAAACCCGGCGACGACCTACTCTCCCGGAGGATCGGGCCCCCAGTACCATCGGCGCAGGAGGGCTTAACGGCCGAGTTCGGAATGGGATCGGGTGTTTCCCCTCCGCCAAAGTCGCCGGAAAACGCGCGGTGCCGCCCGCTCCTGGAGGGATCCGCCCATTGGACCCGTCCGCGCGCGGCGCGCCGGTTGCCGAAGAAGCGCTCTAGTCTGCTGCTCGCAACGGGCCGCCCCTCAGACGGCAGGGACTCGACCCATTGCAGTCAAGCACGCGGGTGATTAGTACCGGTCAGCTGGGCCTTGCGGCTTTACACATCCGGCCTATCAACCTGGTGGTCTACCAGGACCCTTACTCGGAGAGCTCATCTTGAGGGAGGCTTCACGCTTAGATGCTTTCAGCGTTTATCCGTTCCGCACTTAGCTACCCAGCGGTGCGCCTGGCGGCACAACTGGAACACCAGGGGTGCGTTCTTCCCAATCCTCTCGTACTAGGGAAGATTCCTCTTCAACTCTCCTCCGCCCACGGCAGATAGGGACCGACCTGGCTCGCGCCGGTCTGAACCCAGCTCACGTACCACTTTAATGGGCGAACAGCCCAACCCTTGGGACCGACTGCAGCCCCAGGATGTGATGAGTCGACATCGAGGTGCCAAACCTCCCCGTCGATGTGAACTCTTGGGGGAGATCAGCCTGTTATCCCCGGGGTACCTTTTATCTGTTGAGCGACGGCCCTTCCACTCAGAGCCGCCGGATCACTAGGCCCTGCTTTCGCATCTGCTCGACCCATCGGTCTCGCAGTTAAGCTCCCTTGTGCCCTTGCACTCGCCGCGCGATTGCCAACCGCGCTGAGGGAACCTTTGGACTCCTCCGTTACCTTTTAGGAGGAAACCGCCCCAGTTAAACTGCCCGCCTAACACTGTTCCCGTCCCGGCTTCACGGGGTCCGGGTTAGAATTTCCGTACAGGAAGGGTGGTATTTCAAGGTTGCCTCCCCCCGAGCTGGCGCCCGGAGATCGACGGCTCCCACCTATCCTACACAACCAGCACAAAAACCCAATATTAGGGTGCAGTAAAGGTCCACGGGGTCTTTCCGTCTTGCCGCGGGTAAGTGGCATCTTCACCACTGTTACAGTTTCGCCGGGCCTCCCGTTGAGACAGTGCGCCAGTCGTTACGCCATTCATGCGCGTCAGAACTTACCTGACAAGGAACTTCGCTACCTTAGGACCGTCATAGTTACGGCCGCCGTTAACTGGGGCTTCGGTTCAGAGCTTCGCCCGAAGGCTAACCCCTTTCCTTAACCTTCCAGCACCGAGCAGGCGTCAGACTGTATACGTTGCCTTAGCGGCTTCGCACAGTCCTGTGCTTTTGGTAAGCAGTCGCCAGCGCCGATTCCCTGCGGCCCCAGCCCGCTTCTGCCCGCGAAGGGCATGACCGGCCGGGGCGCTCCTTCTCCCGAAGTTACGGAGCTAATTTGCCGAGTTCCTTAACGGGAGTTAACCCGAGCACCTTAGGCTTCTCGCCTCGCCCACGTGTGTTGGTTTTGGTACGGGCACGTTCTGGGCTCGTTGGCGAGGGTTTTCTAGGGAGCCTGGCATCAGCCGCTTGAGGAACAAGTCCCTTGCTTCCCCTCTCAGAGTTGAGCCGCCGGATTTGCCTGGCGGCCCCTCCTACGGGTTAGGTGGCCGGAACTCCAGCCGTGCCACCGGCATTAGCCTTCTCCTGGCCCCTCCAACGTCTTGGTCGCCCAGCCCGTGGTTCGGGAGTATTAACCCGATGTCCATCGACTACGCCTTTCGGCCTCGCCTTAGGTCCCGACTAACCCTGGGCGGACTTACCTGCCCCAGGAACCCTTGGGCTTTCGGTGAGGGTGATTCTCACTACCCTTTATCGCTACTCGTCCCTGCATCATCGCTTCCACGTCGTCCAGGAGTCCTCACGGTCTCCCTTCAGCCTAGCGTGGAACGCTCCCCTACCAAACCGGACAGGCAGCGCCGAGTCCGGTTTCCGCAGCTTCGGCGACGGGCTTGATTCCCGTTAATTATCGGCGCGAAAACGCTCGACCAGTAAGCTGTTACGCACTTTTTAAATGGTGGCTGCTTCTAAGCCAACATCCTGGCTGTCCTAGCGTCTTCACTTCCTTATGAACTTAGTCCGTCTTGGGGACCTTAGCTGGCGGTCTGGGCTGTTTCCCTCTCGCCCGCGGAGCTTAGCCCCCGCGGACACACTCCCGTGGTAAGGAACGGCGGTATTCGGAGTTTGGTTGGATTGGGTGAGCCGGTAAGCTCCCCAGACCCATCCGGTAACTCTACCCCCGCCGCCCATTTACACGAGGCTGCCCCTAAAGGCATTTCGGGGAGAACGAGATATCACCGGGCTTGATTAGCCTTTCACTCCTAACCACACCTCATCCCACAACTTTTCAACGTTGACGGGTTCGGTCCTCCACGAGCTTCTACACCCGCTTCAACCTGGACATGGTTAGATCGCCGCGGCTTCGCGTCTACTCCGGGCAACTGGGTCGCGCTTTTAACGCTCGCTTTCACTGCGGCTCCGCCCCAGAGGGGCTTAACCTATGCTGCACGGAGTAACTCGCAGGGTCATTAACCAATAGGCACGCCGTCAGACATTCCCCCGCCCGAAAGCGGGGGCATAGTCCTCCGACCGCTGTGTAGGTACACGGTTTCAGGGTGCTTTTCACTTCCCTTCTAGGGGTTCTTTTCACCTTTCGCTCACGCTACTGGTTCGCTATCGGTCGCCAAGCAGTACTTAGCCTTGGGAGGTGGTCCTCCCGGATTCACGCCGGGTTCCACGTGACCGGCCCTACTTGGGAACTCCTCCCGGGGAGAGGCCTCGCCTTTCGCCTACCGGACTGTCACCGTCTGTGGTCGACCTTTCCAGGTCGTTCGGCTAGGCGGACCTTTTGTAACTCCCTGGAACGGCCGCAACCGTTCCCGGAGGGTCCCGCGACCCCGACTGCACGACGCTTGCGGGCTTGACATGCAGCCGGTTTAGGCTGATTCCCTTTCGCTCGCCGCTACTCAGGAAGTCGCGGTTGCTTTCCTTTCCTGGGGGTACTGAGATGTTTCACTTCCCCCCGTGTCCCTTCGCGCGCCCTATTTTATTCGGGCGCGGATGGTGCGGCACGACCCGCACCAGGTTGTCCCATCGGAGATCCCCGGATCAACGCCTGCTTGCGGCTACCCGAGGCTTATCGCAGCTTGCCACGTCCTTCGTCGGCTCTTGGCGCCAAGGCATCCACCGTGCACCCTTAGTAGCTTGACCGCAATGGATCGCATCCCCGCCTGTTGCCCGCGGGGCGCTCTCCGCTGCGTCACTTAAAGAGCAGCAAGTAGTGCCACTTCTTCGGCATCTATTCACATGTCAAGGAGCCTCTGCCGGGGACGGCCAGGAGCCGCGCTCCCCGGGGAGAAGATCGCTTCGGACCGCATGCTGGTGGAGGTGAACGGATTCGAACCGTCGACCCCCGGCTTGCAAAGCCGGTGCTCTCCCGCTGAGCTACACCCCCGAAGAAACGCGAAGTGGTGGGCTCAGGTAGATTCGAACTACCGGCCTCGTCCTTATCAGGGACGCGCTCTAACCAGCTGAGCTATGAGCCCCCCCTCTACGAGCTCCGCTGCCGGAGCACGGCGGGCCCTCGGTCCGAGAAAGTCATAGGCAGTCGAGAGAGCGGTTGCGCATGCGCCGAGATCAGCCCGGGCAATCCGCCGGGCCAAGTGGGCCCAAGGGCCCTCCGGCGGGTGCTGCGGGCCGTTCCAAGGTTTATCCCCTTAGAAAGGAGGTGATCCAGCCGCAGGTTCCCCTACAGCTACCTTGTTACGACTTAGTCCCCATCATCGGTTTTACCGTGAGCGCCTCCCTCACGAGGTTGGGCCAGCGCCTTCGGGTACCCCCGACTTTGGTGGCTTGACGGGCGGTGTGTACAAGGCTCAGGTACGTATTCACCGCGGCATGGCTGATCCGCGATTACTAGCGATTCCAGCTTCATGAGGGCGAGTTTCAGCCCTCAATCCGAACTGAGGCCGGGTTTTTGGGATTTGCTCCGCCTTGCGGCTTCGCTTCCCTTTGTACCGGCCATTGTAGCACGTTTGTCGCCCCGGACATAAGGGACATGATGACTTGACGTCGTCCCCACCCTCCTCCGGTTTAACACCGGCAGTCTCCCTAGAGTCCCCGGCCGAACCGCTGGCAACTAGGGACAGGGGTTTCGCTCGTTATGGGACTTAACCCGACATCTCACGACACGAGCTGACGACAGCCATGCAGCACCTGT
>CAZONU010000281.1:5475-6891 GCA_964581145.1 uncultured Planctomycetia bacterium | reverse complement strand
GCCCCTGCTCTGTGGGATTGTCATGACGGCCATAGCATTTATGAGCTTCTTAATTTCACGCTACGCCACGGGCATGTCGGGCCAGATTGAGTGGAAACCGCTCAGGGCCGGCGGCAGCTCCCTGCTCGGCGTAGCGGTCTTGTGCTTCGCTTTGGCCGTGATACTTGCTTTGGTTTACCTGTTCAATTTCCTTGCCCCGATAAACATAATTGCATGGATCATCCCGGCCCTGCTTGTTGTCCTTGCTGGGGGCGAAGGCCTTGACGTTCTCGCCCACGAGTTGCAGGACGTCCTTGTCGTCGCTGACCACCACCACCTCGAAGCCGGCCTCCGCGGCCTGGCCGGCGAGCGTGCCGATGATGTCGTCGGCCTCGTAGCCCGGGACCTTGTAGACGGGGATGCCGTAGCCCGCGCAGACGGCCTCGACCTTGGGGATCTGCCAGGCGAGGTCGTCGGGCATCGGCGGGCGGTTGGCCTTGTACTCGGCGTACATCTCGTGGCGGAAGACCTTGCCGCGGGAGTCGGCGGACACCGCCACCAGGTCCGGGCGGTGGTCGCGCATCATGGCCAGCAGGATCTTGGCAAAACCGAAGACCGCGCCGGTGGGGTGGCCGTCGGGATTGGCCAGCCCGCGGATGGCGTGGTAGGCCCGGTGGATGGTGGCATGGGCGTCGATGATGTAGAAGCGTTGGCTCATGAGGCTGCCGGCTCTCGGACTCCTGGCCGCGGATCGAGGGGTCTCAGGGAAGACCCGGAAATGGAGATGGAAGCGACTGCATACTCCCTGTTCGGAAAAAGGTGTCTCGGAAAGCGGCGGGCCTTTGACGGGGTTATTGCGGGGCTTGCAGGTAACGCGCCTTTTCCGGACCCTGGCAGGTCCCCGGCACAACCGACCCGTGCTTTACGTGAACTGGGCCGATTGTAGGAACTTCCCGCAGGGTGTCAAGGATAATTTGGAGAACGTGGGCTTTTCCGAGCGATTACCGCCGCGCGGGGCGGTCTTTCAGATAATGCCGTTCCCGCCTACTTGCGCTCCGCGGCCCGCTTCCTCCTTCTGGCCAGGATTATGAGCCCGGCCAGCAGCCCCGCGGCGAGCAGGCCGCCGGCGACGATGGCCGCGGTGACCTCGCCCGGCGGCATGTTCAGGTTCCAGAGGCTCCGCCTGGCGGCGGGCTTCTTTTCGGGCTCCGAGACCTTGATGACCTCCAGGCCCTCCAGGCCGTCGGTGAAGACCAGCCGGAGCGGGCGGTCCTCCAGGTCGAACTTCTTCTCGCGCTCGGCGCCGCCCGGCGGCCGCCACCTGACGGTCATGGCCGAGGGCGCCGGCTGCCCGAAGCAGGCCTCCGCGCTGCCGGCGACGACGTTCCAGGCGCCCAGGCAGCGGCGCTCGTTCCAGGCGGTGACCTTGACCGGCCC
>CAZONU010000281.1:0-5465 GCA_964581145.1 uncultured Planctomycetia bacterium | reverse complement strand
TTGCTCCTCCTTTTCGCGCTCGAAGATGTAGAGCCCCCTGCCCGCCAGGACCACGGCCAGGTCCTGGGCGCCGTCGCCGGTGAGGTCGGCGACCAGCGCGCACTGCTGGTCGCGCCCGACGCCCGGAAGCAGAGCCCGCTCCTGGAGGTCGACGCTGTGCGCGTGGCCGAAGCTGCGGAAGCCGTTGTTGAAGAATATCTGCGGGCCGCTGGCGGGCTCCGGGGAGTAAAAGACCATGAAGTCCTGCAGGCCGTCGTTGTTGATGTCGCAGGCGTTGCCGCCCAGGCCCCCGGTCTTGGTGATGTAGGCCGGCTCGCCGGAGAGGGTGAGCACCTCCTCGAACTTGAGCCCCGGGCGGTTGTGCCACAGGCGGCAGCCGTCTTCGGCAGCAGAAAAAACGTCCAGGCGGCCGTCCATGTCGAAGTCGCCGGTGAAGCTGCCCGCCTGGCCCTTGCCCAGGAGCAGCGGGAGCCTTTTCGCGCTCCCGAAGCGCCCCCAGCCCCGGCCCTTGAAGAAGAGGCTCGCCTTCCCCGCTGGCCAGAGCACGTCGGCAACGCCGTCGTCGTCGAAGTCGGCGGCCAGGCAGCGGCCGGGCGCGCCCAGCGCGGCGGGGTCGGCGCCGCCCAGGTCCAGCTCCCGGGCGGCGAAGACGCCTTCCCGGTCGGGGGCCAGCAGCACCGGGCCGGCCTTCGCGCTCCAGAGCAGCCCCGGCCGGCCGGGGTTCCCGGCGTCCAGCGGGAGGAGCCCCAGGGGGGCTCCGGCGGGCGCGGCCTTCACCTTCTCGCCGGGGCCGAAGGTGTCTTTGACCTCCTGGTAGAAGACCCGCAGGGCCTTGCCGTCCCAGGCGGCCAGGTCCAGCAGGCCGTCGCCGTCGAAGTCCGCCCAGCAGGCCGCGCGGCTGGCCGCGCCCTGGTCGGCCAGCGCGCTGTCGTAGATGAACTTCTTCATCTTCGGATCATATCGGAAAAGACAGTCGCCGGTCGCGCAAGCGACGTGCAGGGCCTTCTTCCCGGAGCCGTCCAGGTCCACGGCCTGCAGGCTGGAGGCCCCGCTCCGCAGGCGGTGGAAGCTGGGCGGGCCGGCCGCCCACTTGACGCCGGACTGAATCGGCACGTTCGTGTCCGGGAACTTGACGACGTGCTCCACGGCGCGGAGGAGCATGTCGGTGCCGCCGGCCCAGGTGGCTTCCATGTTGGAGTCGACCCCCTCCATGTCCCAGAGGTGCTTCTGCTTGGTGGAGTCCAGCGCCAGCCACTTGCCATTGACGTGCAGCATGGCGCGGTACTCGTCGTTCTCGCCGCGGCCGACGAAGAGCAGGGCGGTGGTGCCGCCGGGGGCGAGCATCTTGCGGACGAACTGCGCGTGGGCCTTCTTGGGGGTCTTGGCGAGGTCGATGACCGGGGCCTTCTGCGGGGCCTTCTTTTGGCCCTTGAAGCACTTGATCACCTTGGCGGTGACCCGCCCGGCCTCCTCTGGCGCGGAGAGCTTCAACAGCAAGATGTAATCGGCCTGCTCGACGAGGTGGATCACCGTGAAGTAGTTGTAGCGGAAGACCCGGGCGGCGCCGGCGGAGCAGAGCAGCGCCGCCGCGGCGGCCAGCGCGAGGGTTCTGATACGCCTGCGCATCTCCCAGCGATTTCTCCCCATGGGCCTCTATTCAGTATACCCCGCGGGGGGCGGGCAGGTCAATGGTTCGTCACCGCTGGATAGAGGGGCTGGAAGCTCCTCCCCGGGGGAGTTCCGTCAAGGCTGGCGTCACCTGCGCCGGCGCGGCTGCCAGAGCCGCATCTTGCCGTCTTCCTTGCCGCGAGTCACGATCGTCCGGCAGTCCGCGGCCATGCGCACCTCGGCGATCTTCCCGTCATGCGCCTGGAACTTGACCAGGACGCGCTCGTTGGTGGCGTCCCAAAGCGCGACCTTTCCGCTCAGGCTGGTGGTCAGGATCCGGGATCTGTCCTTGGTCCCGGTCCACGGGCCGCCCAGGCTGTGGCCCGACCGCAGCTTGGCCCGGACCTTCCCGCTTTTCCAGTCGACCACTCTCACCACGTCACGACGCCCGCCGGCAGCGCCGAACACCTCGAAGCTCCTCCCTTTCGACGCGCACAGCCAGCCTTCATACCGTCCCAGGCATCGGCCGGTTTCGAGGCTCCACAGCGAGAGCCGGCCGTCACTGCTGCTGTCGAACAGAATGAGCCGCTTGCCGTCAGAGCTCCAATAGGAGTGCCCCTTGATCCCGGCGCCCTCCAGCCGCTGAAGGAGCCGTCCCCCGTTCATGGCCCGCACCTCCGCCCCCCGCCTCTTGAAGATGATCACCTGGGTCGGGCGGATGATGTCGTCGAAGTGCCAGTAGTCGGTGCGGGCCTCCGCCCGGATATTGCCGGTGGTCAGGTCCCAGAACCAGACGCGCCCCGGTTCCCGGATTCGGCCCTGCCGGATAAAGAGCGTCCTGCCGTCCGGTGCCAGCTTCATCTCGCGGATGGTCCCGACCTTCCGCAAGGCCTCCGGTTCCAGCTCCGCTAGGCGCTTGCCGGTGTTGGTCTCCCAGAGGCGAACCGAAGAGCCGACGGTCACCACCCGTCCGCCGGCGCCACTGAAGATGGCCTTGCGGAACTCACACTCCTCGCTGTAGACCGCGGCGCGGCGCGGCTTGCCCCTTCGGGGCCGGTAGGTTCGGTAAGTGGGCTCCGGGCCGAGCTTGGCCAGGAACTTGCCGGTGCGCGCGTCCCAGGTCGAGGCCCGGTGCCGGCCGCGGGTCAGCACCCGGCTGAGGTCGCGGGAGAAGAGCGTGTGGTAGGCGGTCCGGACGTGGGGGCCTATCCGCATCGCCTTGCCCGGCGACTCGGCCGGCCAGACGGTCAGCCACCCGTCCCGGCCCTTGGCCACCACCCGCACCGGGTCGCTCGAGGTCATGTGCAGCTCGCCCACGATCCCGGCCGCCGGGCCTCCCCCGGTGGAAGCGCCCTTTCCACCGGGCAGCGGCAGCTTACCGGCTCGCTTCCCGTGCCGCGTGTCCCACAGCACCAGAGACCCGTCCGGCTCCCGGGTGACCTCCCAGTAGGAGTGGTTGTCGCAGATGACACGGTCCTTGACGATGGGCAGCGACCAGCGCTTGTCCTCCGAGGGGACGCAGTAGAGCCGCGCCCTTGCCTTCCGGACGCGCAGCGTCTTTCCATCCCTCTGCCAGAAGGCGTGCTCGACCTTCTCCTCGCGAAGGATTCTCCGCCGCTTGCGTAGGTCCCAGACTTCCAGCACTCCGTCGGGACCAAGGAACTTGGCGAAGCGGCCGTCCGCCGAGAAGGTGATGCCCATCACGCGCTCGGCCCGGCGCTCCAGGACCAGCTCCCACGCCGGTCTGACCTGTGAGGCGGTGCGCCGGCGCGGCCCCGCGCAGGAGGTCGCCAGGACCAGCAGTCCGGCAATCGGCACCACCCCGCACCTCGAAAGCATGTGCGTCACACCAGTCTTAACGCAATTCTTCGGCGGGCGTTCACGAATCATGAGCATCACTCCGAGCGGGGTGCCGTGGCGGTCTCCTTGAGGCACTCGTCGGACTTGCCGTCGAACTCCCGGAGATTGTACTTCCTGGCGAACGAGGCGATGTCCTCCGGCGGCTCGCCGTCCTGCTCCATGACCAGGGTAATCATCCCCACGCAGAAGTGGCAGGTGCTGTAGTACCACTTCCCGTCCGAGCCCCGGGCGATGAAGATGTCCTTCACGTTGTGCGGCGGGCGCTTGTGGCAGTGGCTGCGGTAGACCAGCCACTCGCCGCTCTTCATCAGAATCATGCGCTCGCTCAGCCAGCCCTCGGCGATCACCCGCGATTCCCGGAAGGGCTCGGGCGAGCGCAGCGCGGCCTTCTCCCGGGCGAGCCACTTCTGGTCAGCCGCCAGCCGGGCGATTTCCGGCACCGCCCGCTCCTTCCAGGCCCGGCGCGCGCCCAGCAGCCGGCCCACGATCAATGTAGTCGCCACCAGCGCGAGGAGCCCCGCGACCGCCCCGCAGACGATCAGGATGATTTTCGTCTTCTTCTGCACCGCCGGTCAGCTCCCCGCGCCTCTCATTTCAGTATGGCGCCCCGAGCGCCGGAAGTCAATGGGGTGGGGGGGGTAGTGGACCGGCGCCAGGATCAGCGATAGTTGGCCAGGGCCTTGCCCGTGGCCGCGTCGACGAATTCGGTGTACTTCCCCCCCGCTTCGCTACCATCTATCCGGAGGATTCCCTTGTCGAGGATCATGTTGATGCCGTAGTTCGAGTATTTGGAATGCGCGACAGGGCCGACGCCCTCAAGTCTGGTTTCCCAGAGTTTCTTTCCCTGTTTGAGGTCAAAGGCGATGAGCACGCAGCCGCTTGAGCCCCGGCCGAACCAGGGACGATAGAGAACATCTCCGTCAATGATGAAAGGAGTTCCGTGCGAGTACACCGGCCACTCGTACAGTATCTTGCCCTTGCGCCGGACCCGTGACACCAGCTTCCCGCCCCCCTTCTTGACGATCTCCAGGTCGTAGGGCCCCTTGTAGCAGGCCACGGACCAAAAGGGGGTGGACTTCTGCGCGCTCCATCGCCAGGGGCCTATCGGAAGCCCCTTGATCCTCCCGATGGCGCGAAAGGCGGCGTTGCGCACGCCCTTGTTCTTGTCCCCAGCGGCCTTCTCCAGCGCGGGCAGTGCCGACCTGGCCCTGGTGCCAGCAGCTGCCAGAGCACGCGCTGCGGAAGTCCGCGCGACCGGATCTTTGTGACCCAGCGCGGCAATGAGCCCGGGCAGGTCCTGCTGGCGAGGTGCAAGAGCAGCAAGGGAATAGCCCGCCGCCGCACGTACCTGTTGATCCTCGTCGTAAAGAGCCAGCAGCAGACGGGAATAGGCCACTCTTCCGGCAGGTCCGATCTGTCCCAGCCCTCCTGCCCCCTCGAAACGAACCAGGGGATCCGGATCCTGCAATGCCCCGACGAGCGTCGGAATCGCCATTTCGGCGCCGGAGGTGACAAAAGGAATAGACCCTACGACCCAAAAACGTACGCGGCGGTTCTTGTGCTTGGCGAGCTTGCAGAGGTGAGGGACGATCTCTGGCCCCAGCGTCTTTACCGCTTCAAAGGCCGCGCTGAATTCCCTCCACTTCCTGGGTTGTCCTGAGGCATCCTTCCTTGGGTCCAGGGCCAGGATTGACCGAGCCAAGCGCTTGGCCGCACGTTTGGCCAGCTCCTCCCGGGAGCGGCTCGCATTGGCCCTGTCGGGAGCAGCGGGCGCCTCGCGCGCACCGTCCTTCCGGCATCCAGTGAAAAGCGCTGCGGTCAGAAGGACCGCGGCCAGCAGTCTGCCCGTCCTCACGGCATACCTCCTCCTGTTCTTTGACGCTCCGGTCCGCCTGTGGTTACCGGAAAAAGCCTGATTGCTGGCACCTCTCGGGCTTCCGGCGGGCTTCCGGGGACACAATACTTATTTATGTAACCCACTGCTAATGAGCCCCTTA
>CAZONU010000280.1:1209-6938 GCA_964581145.1 uncultured Planctomycetia bacterium | reverse complement strand
GTGGCGGCTGGCGCCCCAGAGCTTGTCGGTGTAGACGATGCCCAGGGGGTTGAAGGCCGAGACCGGCCCGCCCCAGCCGTGGGCCGCGCCCTTGTACTGGGTGCGCACGTAGCCCAGGGCCTCGCCCATGCGGATCACGACGTGCCCGCGGATCGGCTCGGGCTCCTCGCCGGCCGGCGCGTAGCGGATCAAGAGCGCCCGCCCGCTGAAGTCGTAGACCAGCTCGCCCTCCCGGCCGGCGGGGAGGTAGAGCAGGTCCTCGACGAAAAGCTCCTCGCCGAGCGCCCGGCCGGAGCCGTCGATGACCACCAGGGTCAGCGCCCGGCCGTCGAGCTTGGCGGAGCCCGCGCCGCCGAGCACCTCGATGCGCAGGGCGCCGCAAGTCATGTCCTCGCTGAAGAGCAACCCGGGGCCCTCCGGCCTGCGGTGATACTTGGTGAGGTCCATGGTCGCGCCGGTTCCTTTCTATTCGCTCTACTTCATCTCCTCGGGCAGGCCCAGCTTGCCGGAGGCCTGGGCCTCGCGCCGGCGGCGCTCGGCCTCGAAGACCTTGTAGTAGCGGTCGTAGGGTGCAGGCAGGGCCTCGGCGGTCTTCATGCGCTTCAAGAGCTCCAGCGCGGCCTTCTGGAGCTGGCGGTCGTCCTCCAGGTTGCTGACGAAGCGCTTCTTGCGGTCGTCGGCCGCCCGGCGGCGCATGACCCGGCGCACGTAGGGGCGGACGTCGGCGGCGGTGATGTGCGCCTTGGCCTTGAGCTCCTTGACCTTCCCGGCCAGGCCGGGGTAGCGCCCCGGGTCCCCGCCGTCGTCCTCGGCCAGCTTGCGGCAGAGCTCGGGGTTCTTCTTGTAGGTTTCGAGCGCATAGGTCTCCAGCTGGTCGATGACCTTGCCGAGCTCCTCGTACTTCCAGCCGGGGGTGATCTGGTCCTCGCCGGCCATGGGCACGTCGGGCTTGATGCCCTTCTCGTGGATGCACTCGCCGCCGGGCAGGTAGTACTTGGCCACGGTGAGCTTGAGCAGGGAGCCCGGCTCGCTGCGCAGGCGGATAGGCTCCTGGACGCTGCCCTTGCCGAAAGTTTTCTTGCCGACCAGCACCGCGCGCTTGTTGTCGCGCAGGGCCCCGGCGAGGATCTCCGAGGCGCTGGCCGAGCCCGAGTTGATCAGCACCGCCAGGGGCAGCTCCGGGTAGCCGCCCTCGCCGGTGGACTTGTGCTCCGCGGTCTTGACCCGGCGACCGCGGCTGGTGACGATGACCTTTCCGGCCGGCAGGAACTCGTCGGCCAGGTTGACGGCGGAGAGCAGGTAGCCCCCGGGGTTGTCGCGCACGTCGAGAATCAAACCCTTCATGTTCGCGGCCTTCATGTCCGCCAGGGCCTTCTGGAGCTCGTCCTGGGTCTTGGGCGCGAAGCGCACCACCCGCACGTAGCCGATCCTGCCGGGGAGCATCTCCGCGAAGACGCTGTGCACGCTGATCCTGGCGCGGGTGATGGTGAACTGCCTGGCCTCGCGCCAGCCGCGGCGGAAGATCTTGACCTTGACCTCGGTGCCGGGCTTGCCCTTCAGGCGCGAGATGGTCTTGCCCATGACCTCGCCGGTGGTCTTGAGCCCGTCGACCTCCAGGACCCGGTCCATGGAGCGCAGCCCCGCCTGGTGCGCCGGGCCGCCGTAGATGGGGCTGATGATGGTGAAGACCCCGTCGACCAGGTTGACGTAGGCGCCGATGCCCCCGTACTCGCCGGTGAGCGTCTCGGCCAGCTGCTTGGACTCGTCGGGGTCCATGTAGCTGCTGAAGGGATCCAGGCTCGCGACCATCCCGCGGACCGCGGCGCGGACCAGCTTCTGGCGCTTGATCTTCTCGGCCTCCTCGCCCTCCGCGTCGTAGTAGGAGGAGATCACCCGCAGGGCCTCGGTGAACAGCGGGTTGCGTGAGAGGGTGCTGCGGTAGATGGACAGGGCCCGCTCGGCGCGGCTGGTGGGGTCGTTGCGGAAGATGAGCAAGAGTTCCTTGCGGACCTCGGGCAGCACCGCGCGGCCGATCTCGCCGAGGGCCAGGGCGGCCTCCTTGCGGACCGCGCCCTTGTTGCGGCGCATTATTATCATCAGCGAGTCGGCCGCGGCGCGGTCGTCGCCCAGCCGCCCGCGGGCGCGGTGCAGGGCCACCAGCACCAGCTTGTCCTTCTCGGCGTCGGAGGCTTTCTCCAGGGCCTCCAGCAGCCAGCGCGTGCCGACCATCATGGTCGACTGGCCCAGGGAGTTGGCCGCGTAGATGCGGATATTCCTGTCCTTGGCCGAGCCGGCCAGGGCGACCAGCTCCTTGGCGCCGTCTTCCTGGTAGGTCTTGGTGTCCATCAGCTGGCGGGCGAGGATCAGCCGCGCGCGGGGCGAGGCCGTCGCCAGGGCGGCCTTCACGGCCGCGCCGGCCTCCGCGCCCAGCTTGCGCAGCTCGTCGGCGCGCTCCCAGACGTCGTCGTAGTCGAGCTTCTCCAGGCCCTTGATGATCTCGGCGACCTTGGCGGCGGGGGAGGCGGGCGGGGGTTCGCCGGCGGCCAGCGGCAGGGCCAGGGCGCAGGCGGCGAAAGCGATCAAGAGGTGGCGCATGAGGTGTTCCTCCCGGCCCTTCCCGGTTGGAGGGCCAAATTTGGCGTAGAGGATGTTAACCGTTTCGGCGCCTGGAGGCAACTCACATTAGATTATAGAAATAGGGCACGGTTACGGGTTGACCGGGCCGCGGAGAGGCGCTAGCCTCGGGGACATGCCCGAAGATGACGCGCCTGTCCCGAACCGCCTGAGCATTCTCCACCCGGTGCGCTCGCTGCGAATTCTCTTGAGGTCGCCGGCCTATCGGCTGGCGGCACGGCATCTCCTGCGTCGGGTTCTCATCGGCACGGCCCTGGCGGTGGTGGTCGTTGCCATCTGGTGGTGCTCAGCCACTCCGGCGATTCGGGTGGGCTATCCGAGAGCGTCCTGGGTGTTCCTGCACGGCTTCTATGAGTATATTGTTCTGACTCGCTGGCGGGTCGCCGGCATTTCCGTGCTCGTCCTGCTGGTCGCGGCGGTCGGCGCGATGTCCTTTGCCCGCGAGCGCCGTTCGGGGTCAATGGAACAGCTGGTGATGACGCCGACGCCGAGGTGCGAAGTGGTTCTAGCGCGGGCGCTGTCCGCTTTCCTGCCGGCAGCCGGCGCCGTTCTGTTGGCGAGCTGTCTTGACCTGTCCATTTTCCCCTACTGCGAGGGCGCCATTGCCGGCCGGTTGGCCGGGCGCATCCTGTCGGCCCTTTGTCTGGGATCGCTGACGCTCTCGGCCTGCCTGTTCTCGTTCTGCGCGGGCTTCTACTGGTCACTCCGCATGACGACGGTCACGAAGGCACTGGCAATAACCCTGCTCCCAATCATCGCCTTGGCGCCGGCTGAGACTCTTCTTCTGCGAAGAGTGGCCAGGGTCCCGGACTTTTACGGGCACACCATCAGCGGGTGGCCGATAATGCTGCTGGTCGCGGCTGTGCACCTGGCGCTCGCGGGAGCATTGATCCTCTTATGCGTGAAGCGCTTCGACCGGATGGCTCTGGGCGAGATCGCCAAGGTTCCCGGGCGAAGGGACGGTTCGGCGTCGTGAGCGAGGCGCGCCTGAGCATACTGAATCCGGTGCGGTCCGTGCGGATTCTATTGCGGTCGCCGGCGTATCGGATTGCCGCGCGGCGGAGGCGGCGGAGAGTCTTCGCCATCGTCTTCGGCCTGCTCTTCGCCGGCCTGTGGGTGGGCTCGGCGGTGCCCGCCGTCCTCCTGGGACCGGAATACGTCGACTTTGGCGGACTGGTCCAGCTCCTGATTCTCATGGCCGGCCGGGCCCTCGGCGGCCTGATCTTGGCCGTGGCCGTCCTGGCTCGCGGGGTCAACGCTTTCGCTCCGGAGCGGCGCGGGGACAGCTTGGACCAGCTGGTCATGGCCCCGCTGGCCCGGAGCGAGGTGGTCCTGGCCCGCTGGCTGGCCGCGCTGGCCCCGGTCCTTCCGGCCCTGCTGGTCGCCTCCTCGGCCGACCTCTTCGTCTTTCCGCTGAGCGCGGGCGTGTTCAAGGGGACGGATCTCTGGGTGCTGTTTCTGGTCGGGGTCGCGTTCTGCGCCACGGCGCTCTCGGCCGCCGCGCTGATCTTCACGCTGGGGTTCTTCGCCTCGCTGAAAAGGAGGACGACGGGGCGCGCTCTGGGGCTTTCGCTTCTTCTCCTGCTTGCCGCGGCGGCCGGAGAGGTGCTCTTCTACTATGCTTTCGTCCTGGTCGGCATGGCCTGCGATCTCGGTTCCAGCGCCGGAGGAATACTCATGGCGGGTTACGTATTTGCGGCCGCCCTGGCGCGCCTGACGGTCACGGTGCTGATCCTGTGGCGCTGCGTCCGGCGCTTCGACGTCTACGCGCTGGGGGAAAAGTCCGGGGAGCTCGAACCCCTGGAGTTCAACTCTCCTCGTACTCCTTGAGCCCGGCTGTTGACTGAGCCTGCGGCGGGCGCTAACCTCTGAGACATGACTATTCTGGACGGGCCCGGGCAGTCTCCTCGCGAGTCCCGGAGCCCGGTGGTCAGGCTGTTCAAGCGGCTGTGGTCGCCGAGGTACGACCTGGGGCCCGAGAGTATTGCCCGTAAGCTCGCGGCGTTGGTCCTGACCGCCGGGGCCGCCGGCCTGTGGCACTGGAGCGCGCTCCTCCTGCCTTACGCTGCCAGACGCACTGAACACACCATGGCGGACCCCTTCGGGACGACCACGATCTATTTGCCGGACAGCTTCCTCACGGGCAGGCTCGCGGCGCTGGTGCTGGTGGTGCTGGCCGGCTACCTGTCCACCTTGCTTTCCCCCCTGGAAGACAGCGCGGCCGTGCTGCGGCCCGAGGCACCAGCCGGCTCCGATGTCCAGCCTCCGCCGGGAGCTCACATCGCCGGTGCGCAGGCCCTGAGAAGCCTGATGTTCCTGGCCGCGCCATTGTTTTACCTGGCGGTCATCGACCTGCTGCTGACCGGGCTGCTGGAGCACATTCGAACCAACGTTCCCATTTCGTGGCTGGCGGGGGCCGGTGCCTTCGCCGCGGCGACAGCCATGCTGGGCATCTCGGCGGGGCTCGCGCGGTCGGTTCAGCCGCCGGGTTGGCGGCGACTGGTGGTGCTGCCCATTTTGTTCTGCGCCGTAGCCGTGGAGGTGCTGGTCGTGGCGATCAGCAGTTACCTCGACTTGGAAATCGAACTGGCGCTGGGCATGGGAGCGCTCGGCAACTTGATCGTCGCCGGGCTGGCGCTCCTCGCCTTGTCGAAACGCATTGACGAAATCAGAAATGACCGCAGGCAGAAGACGGATGCCGCGGAGGAAACCGCCAATTCGCGCGCGGGCTAGCTCTCCTCGTACTCCTTGAGCCGGGCATATAAGGTGCTGCGGTCGATGCCCAGGATTTCGGCGGCCTTGGACTTGTTGTTGCCCGCCGAGGCCAAGACCGCCAGGATGTGCTCCTTCTCGAGGTCCACCAGGCGCACCGCGCCGCCCACCGGGGTGCCCGCGGCGGTGGCCGCCGCGCCCCCCGCGCCCCCGGCCCCGCTGATCTCCGGAGGCAGGTCGTCCACAGCCGTCTTCCCCCCGGGGTGGAGGATCACCAGGCGCTCGACCAGGTTGAGCATCTCCCGCACGTTCCCCGGCCAGGGGTAGGCCAAGAGCTTCTCGCGGGCGGCCGCGTCGATCTCGGGCACGGCCCGGCCCATGCG
>CAZONU010000280.1:0-1199 GCA_964581145.1 uncultured Planctomycetia bacterium | reverse complement strand
CGAGAGCCCGAGCGCCTTCTCAAACCGGCCGGGCCGGCCCATGCGCGCGGCGGCGCTCTGGAGGAAGCGGTCGAGCAGCAGCGCGGCGTCGTCGCCCCGGCCGCGCAGCGGGGGCAGGGGGATGCGCAGCACGTTCAGGCGGTAGTAGAGGTCCTGCCGGAACTTCTTGGCCTTGACCTCGGCCTCCAGGTCCCGGTTGGTGGCGGCGATGATCCTGACGTCCACCTTGCGGACCTTGCTCTCCCCCACCCGGGAGAGCTCGCCCTGCTCCAATACGCGCAGGAGCTTGGCCTGCGCGCCGGCGGAGAGCTCGCCGATCTCGTCGAGGAACAGCGTGCCCCCGTCGGCCAGCTCGAAGCGGCCCACTCTCTCCGAAGAAGCGCCGGTGAAGGCGCCTTCGGCGTGTCCAAAGAGCTCGCTCTCGATCAGGTTCTCGGCCAGCGCCGCGCAGTTGACCACCTCGAAGGGCTTCTCTTTGCGCCCCGACGCCGCGTGAATCGCCCGGGCGGCGAGCTCCTTGCCGGTGCCGCTCTCGCCGGTCACCAGCACGGCCGCGTCCGCCGGCCCGGCTTGGCCGATCAGCCGGCGGACCTCCTCCATGACCGCCGAGTCGCCCAGGAGCTCCGACCCGCCCAGCTCGGCGCGCGCGCGGGCCAGCTCCTCGGCGCCGGCCAGCGACCCTGCGGCGAGCAGGCCCGCAGCGGCGGCGAGTTCCAGGTCGTGATTGGTGAAGGGCTCGGCCCGGCCCAGGCGGTCGGCGTAGAGCACGCCCACCGGCCGCCCGCCCGCCGAGAGCGGCGCGGCCAGCGCGGTGACGATCTTGTTGACCTCGATGCTCCGGGCCGCGGCGAACTCCGGGTCGGCCTCCGGCTCGGTCATGAGCACGGCGAGGTTCTCGCCCCGGGCCCGCTCGATGACCGTGCTGCTCACCGGCACCTTGGCGGCGTCGGCGGCGAAGGAGGCCTCCGAGGCGCTCCAGGCCAGGCGGTCGGCGCCGGCGCCCAGGAAGACGTAGAGCCGGTCGGCCTCCAGGCGGCCGGAGAGCTTCTCGCCCAGCGCGGCCAGCACCGCCTCGGGGACGCGCGCGGTCGAGCAGGCCCGGGCCACCGCGAAGAGGCAGCGCAAGTCGGCCAGCGAGCGCTCGTCGGCGGCGACCTCGCCGGAGAAGACGCCGCTGGCGGCGACCAGGGCGATGAAGA
>CAZONU010000279.1:0-6961 GCA_964581145.1 uncultured Planctomycetia bacterium | reverse complement strand
TCTACAACAAGATGAAGCGCCACGGGTGCGAGGGACCAGCGCGGGAGTGAGGGACCGCAAAGGGGATTTCCGGGAGCAGCTCCCCCGTTCCCCGCGGTCCGTGAGGGCGCTCTCCCTTCCCTCCTGAGTAACATGGACCGCGGAAGCCCGAAGACGATAACAGTATTAAGTTTCGAATCGGGCACTGACGAGCGCGCCTGGCGTCCTGGCGGCCGGAATCACGCGCTGCGGCGCACGGCCAGTATCGAGATATCGTCCTCCTGCTCGGAGCCGCCGGTCCAGGAGTCGAGCTCATTGAGCAGCCCCTCGAACATCCCGGCCAGGGGTGTCTCGGCGCCGTAGCTGCCCTCGAGGTGCTCGATGACCCGGTCAATCCCGAACTCGTCGCCGCCGCGCTCGCGGGCCTCGATGAGCCCGTCGGTGTACTGGATGAAGGCCTGCCCGGGGGCCAGGGGCATCTGCAGCTCCTCCAGCGACTTGGTGAAGCGCTCCCCGCCGGTGACCCCGATCATGGTCCCGGCGGACTTGACCACCTGCCAGCGGGCGGGGTCCGGGCCCATCAGCACCGGGTGGCTGTGCCCCGCGCGGACGTAGCGCAGCGAGGCGTTGGCGGTGTCCAGGATGGAGTAGGCCGCGGTCAGGAAGGTCTGGCGGTCCAGCTCGCGGCCGAGGTCGTCGTTGCCCCAGGTGAGCACCTTCTCGGGGTCCTCGCCGGTGCGCGCGTAGATCTGCAGCGCCTTGCGGGCCGAGCCCATCACGATGCCGGCCTCCATGCCGTGGCCGGAGATGTCCCCGATGAGCAGCCCGTAGCGCCCCGCACCCAGCTCGATTATGTCGTAAAAGTCCCCGGAGACGTGCTCCGCGGGGCGGTAGACCGAGGCGAACTCGTAGCCGGGGACATCGGGCACGTCCGGGAGCATGACCTGCTGGCGCCGGCCGGCGACGTCCAGCGACTTCTCGACCTTGAGGCGGTCGCTGATGGTGCCGGCGATCCGCTTGAGCGCCCCCCGGCCGGGCCTGGCGTTCTGTTCGGGCAAGGCCGGCCCCCTCTGCCGCTCAGCCGGCCGGCGGGGCGCTCTCGAAGGCGCCCTCTTTCATCGCGGGAGATTTCAAGAGGCGCGCGCGCGCGGCGCGCACCACCCGCAGGGTCCGGGCCGAGGGCTTCAGCGCCTCGGCCTTCTGGTAGCACTCCAGGGCCTCCGCAATGCTGCCCAGCCGCTCCAGGCGCTTGCCCTCGCCGAAGAGCCGGATGGCCTCGCGCTCCGAGAGCGCCGCGCGGAGCTTCGCGGCGCTCACCGCCGCGCGGGTGAAGGGGTAGTGCCTGCCGACCTCCTGGCAGCACTTCGCGGCGCTGCGGTACTCGCCGCGCTCCACGCGGGCCATGACCTCGATGGTCATCTCGTCGAGGTAGCCGCGGGCGGTCCAGTCGTAGACCAGCCAGGCGACCCCCAGGGCCAGCCCGGCGGCCAGGGCCATGACGTACCTGGCGATCCGCCAGCGGCGCTTGCGGCGCAGGAAGCGCCCGGTGCTGATGTCCCCGAGGCGCTTGCGGGCCTCGGCGTTGTCCGGCTGGAGCTTGATTATCTCCTCGCAGGGGCCGGCGGCGGCGTCGAACTCCTCGGCGGCGATGTAGCGCGAGGCCACCTTGCGGTAGGCCTCCACCGCGGCGGGCACGTCCCCGGCGTTGACGCAGGCGTCGGCCAGCATCAGGCCCACCCGGGCGGGGTCGTGGGGCCGGCTCTTGAGCACCTCGCCGATGACCTCGCAGGCCTTGCCGGCGATGCCCAGCGAGAGGTAGGTGCGGCCCAGCTCCAGGCTGGCGTTCTGAGCGGCGCGGGTCGAGCCCATCTCCTTGAGCAGCGCGATGTGCTTCTCGCGGGCGGTGATGTCCGTGGGGGCGTCCTCGATGGCCTTGCGCAGCTCCTCGGCGGCCTCCTCGAAGCGGCCGGTGTCCTGGAAGGTGGCGGCCAGCAGCTTGCGCTCGGCGCTGGCCTCGGCGCGGTCGCCGCCGCCGGCCAGGGCCTCGATGAGCCCCTGGCGGCACTCGATGTTGTTGCGCTCGATCTCCAGCGCGCGCCGGTAAAAATTCGCCGCCGCGCCGAACTCGCGGTTGCCCAGGGCCACCTCGGCGAGGCGCAGCACCTCGGTCAGGGAGATGGGCCGGGCCGCGCCGTCGGCGATCAGGCGGGAGAGCGCGCTGAGCACCGGGAAGCGCCCCAGGCCGCACTCCTCGGCGATGGCAGCCACGCTGCGCCGGCCGTCGAGCATCTTGGCGACGGTGGCCACCTCCGGGGGGAAGTCGTCGTCCACGCGCGCGGCGGCCTCCCGGCGGAGCACCAGGATCTCGCTCTGCGAGCGGATGTGCCGGTTGATCAGCTCCCAGGTGTCGGCCCGCCGGGCGGCCTCCAGGATCACGCCGTCGGGGCCGATCTCCAGCTTGGCGGCGGCCATGTCCGAGTCGAAGACCCCCGCCGGGGGGTCGCCCTCGGTGAACTCGAAGCGGCCGGAGTCCCAGGTGAACAGGTCGCAGACCGCCTCCTCCAGGAAGCGGCGCACCGCCTCGCGGATCTTGTCGGGCTCGATGCCCATGCGCCCCAGCACGGTGGAGAGGTTGCGCTTGCCGCGCAGGCGCTTCTTGGCGGCGGTCACCTGCTTGGGGGTCACCACCCCGGCGCGGGAGAGGTACTCGGCCAGCGGCGTGCGCCCCTCGCGCCCCGCGGAGTACATGGCGATGCGCCCGCTCTGGAAGTGCAGGAAGACCTCGCGCTCCTCGCCGGAGAGCCGCAGCGTGCCGGTCTGCTCGTTGTGGAGCAGGTTCTGCAGCACGCTGGCCAGGTTTATGTTGGCGAGATCGCCCCGGAAGGCCATCGGACCTCCACCCCCGCAAAAGCACCGCGGGAAATGCTAGCGGCCCGAGGCCGCGCGGTCAAGGGGCTTGGGGGCCGGCCCCCCGGGCGCCCCTTTTTGACTTTTCCGGGGCGGGTCGCTATGCTGGCCGCGCGCGCGACCGCAAGGGGGAGCCCGGCCATGCCTATCGACGCCCGCGGCACTGAACGTTTCGTGGCCGTGCTGGCCACCGACGCCTCGCTCTTCGGCCGCAAGGACTACTACGGCCGGGTCCTGCAGGGCTTCAGCGACGGCCTGCTGGAGCTGCGCCTGCGCATGCGCATGATCGGCTGCCGTCACGAGTACCAGCAGGAGCACTTCCTGGCCACCCTGGGGACGCAGTACGCCGGGCTGGTCTTCATGGGCAACCTCTACCGCTTCGAGGACTTCATCCGCGGGGCCGCCGCGCGCTTCGCGGGGCCCAAGGTGCTGCTCGACCACTTCATCGCGGGCCTGCCGGCGCACAGCGTCCAGGAGGACGCCGAGGCGGGCATGCGCGCGCTGGTCGGGCACCTCCTGGGGCTGGGCCACCGCACCGTGGCCTACCTGGACATGTACCGCCCGGCGGACAACCCCTGGAAGCGCGCGGGCATCAACGCCGCGCTGCGGGAGGCGGGCCTGGCCGAGCTGGGCCCCGGCATGGTCGCCGCCTGCCGGGACAGCTACGGCGACGTGCTCACCGCGCTGGACTGGTTCCTGGAGCTGGCCCCCCGGCCCACCGCGCTGGTCTGCTTCGACGACGACCGCGCGCTGATGCTCATGCAGGCCGCCGCCGAGCGCGGCCTGCGCGTGCCCGCGGACCTGTCGATCGCCGGCTACGGGGACACCGCGGTCTCGCGGGGGCAGAGCCGGATACTGACCTCGGTGGACATCGACCCGCCGGGGATGGGCCGCAAGGCCGCCGAGCTGGTGGCCGGCCCGGCGGCCGCCGAGCCGGTTGCGGTGCTCATGGCCCCCAAGCTGGCCCTGCGCGGCTCCACCGCCCCGCCGCCGGGGGAATGACGCGCGCCCCCCGGGCTGCCGGCCTGGCCTGAGACGGGGTATGCCGGACTACGACCTTTCAATCTCAACAACGTTGTCCGTCGCGTTGACCTTGGCGTTGGGGTCCGCGGCGGTGATGGCGTCCGCGATGGCCTGCAGCCACTTGCTGCGCGCGTCAAAAAGCGCATCGAAACCTATGGTGCACTCGGAACCGTCGGCCGACGTGATGATGAACTGCTGATTCCCCTCCGACTTCTCCAGCCGCTTGACGGCCGCCAGGGGCACCTCGAATATGATCTTGCGGCCCATCATGGCCATGATCAGCCAGATCAGCGGCCCCCAGGGGAACAGGACCAGCTTGGTGCACCCGGCCAGCCGGGCCGAGGTCAGGAATGCGGCGCACTGCTTGGCCTTGAACGCGGCCTTGAGCGCGCCCATGCCTTTGGTTTCGGGGGGCCAGTAGGTCATCCCGCCCTTCTTGAGAACGACCTCGCCCGGCTCCAGCTTGAATTTCTCCATGTGCGTCTCCTTGAGTTGATGCCCGGCAGTCCGTTGAGAATTGGATTGTCAACCGGCCCGGCCCGCCAGTCAACCATATTCCGGTGTCATGGCGCCGGACCCAAGGCGGTTAAGCTGTTCCGAAATCCCTGGCCGCCGTAGCTCGTCAGAGCGAAGGAGGCCGCAGTCCGAAATCCGAAATCGAATTGGCGGTGGGTGTCACCGGAAATCGCCCCCCCCGGAAATCCCCACAGGCCCACTGTCCCCCGAATGCCCGAATGCCCCCATTGTGTATCACCTCACCCACAGCCCGTCCCCATCTTTGTACATTTGCAGCGCGTCCTTAAGAAGGGCACTCAAATCGCCACACACCTCCGCGGCCGACTTCATATCGCCCTTGGAGATGGACTTGCGGATACTACGCATATGCCCAGTCAGCTTCTCAGGCAGGTTCTCAATCGGCCCAGCGTAGCTCTCCCCGGCCTCCCGGACAGCCTGTTCCAGTAAGTTCAACTTCTCTTCAAGCGTCTTTCCATCCAGCGCCTTACAAGGCTGATTGGGTTCTCCGAGCAGTTCGTTTCGAAGATACTCTGCGTAAGAGATTGCCAGCTTGGCGTCATCATTGGGTCTACCGGGCAGCGTATTCATCGGGTCCCCCTCCTATTCAGTTCTTGAACTGCAGTGTAGTCGTGTGTCTTAGTCGTTCTGAAGCTTCTTGGCGAGTTTGTTCAATCTCGGCTTCGCCTTCTGCAACCTGTCTCGCTCAAAGTCCAGGATGCCGACCATCTCCGCCTTGTCGACCGTGCCCTTCTTGAAGGCTTCCATTTTCTGATTGACGAACGCTTCGGTTCCGACCAGAAACTCAAACGAAACATTTTGAAGCTCCGTGACCTCTTCTGCGTCGAAGTAATCGAACAGAAGGCCCTGAGTGTAAGACTGCTGCATGAAGTATCGCTGGTACCTCTCATAGGTGAGAAAATAGGTGTTGGCGCGGTCGTCGGCGCTGACCCTTTCAATTGCCTTGGTCACCTCGGCGGCGAGTCCATCCAAGAGCTTGATGTTGTATAGGAACTCGCGGACCAGATTCTTGCGCGCAGCCTTCTTGTATTTACGAAGGGCGAGGTGGTCTTTCAGGAAGAACAGCGCAAGGGAAAAGAGAAAGCCTGCCGTAGCACCAATCATCGTCGCCAGAACTTGCTGCCAGAACGCCATCGGACATCCCTCCGGAGCGCCACTCTCAACAGCCGCCGCAATGAAGCTGGGACACATAAGACCTCCTCTTGCCTTCTATGGCTTACTGTCCGTTCGAATTTCCGGGGACAATTTACCCATTTCCCGGAAACCCTAACTGTGCCCGTTCTCTCTCAACCGTCCGTTAGCCATTTCTCGATGAGCTGGTACGACTTAGACTGTTTGTCGCGTAGCGGGGAAATTGTATCGGTCATCCTGAACTGTTGCCACTTGCGCACGTCGGTTACGAAGTCGGCGTAGTACCTAACGGCCTTCACCTCACGGAAATGGGTGAACCACACGCCCAACTCCGGAGCCGTTTGTCTGATGTAGTTATATGGGCCTTTGACAATAGCCAACGCAAGAGGGAAGTGGTGAGCAATAATCAACACAGGATCGCCCTCTGCCATTTCGTGAGCGAAGCCCCAACAATCCCGCTGGCCGTCAGGCAAGTCCTCTTGGGGGGTCTCCATCAAGTCCCCGATATCGCAATCATCCCCAAAGTCCAGGCCGATATAGCCGGCGCAAAGACTCTCGACACTATGCATCACAGCTTTTGAACTGTCTGACGGGTGAAGCTGCATTCTCCAATAGGTCATCCTGCCCTCCTTTCGGTGTTCCCGGCACTCCCCACCGTCAATTGCCGAACGCCCCCTACCCTCAATTCCTTCTACTAATACAATACCCCCTGCCCCTTTGCCTGTCAAGGGGTCAGTCCGTAGTCTGGAGTCTGGAGCCGGAAAGCTGAAACTTGCCCGCCGTGGCGGGACCGGGGCTCCCGAACCAGAAAAACAGCTTTTTCTCAGTGCATCAAAAGAGCGTTTTGGGGCCCTTTTTGTCCCGGTGGTGAAGGGCCCTGTTCCCATCGGCCGAAAAAATGCGAAAATCTTCTCCTGGAAAACGCGCCGCTTAGGCGTTTCCCGGGCGGCAAAAACCTCCATTTCGTGACTACCCCCCCCCGTTATAGTGGAGAGTTTGTATGTTTCGAGTTTCGAGTCACGAGTTGAACACTCCTTGGTGCCCTTGGTGCCTGGCGCGCGAGAAATGTTCTCAGTCACCCGCGGAAAATCTCTGAAAAAATCGCCTTGAAATCGCGTCACTTAGCGTCTTGTGAGCGTCACTGACCTCCGCTCCATGGCTAACAGTGCTTATTACTTATGAGGGGGTACTATGATTTTCGAGGTGTCGGATAAATGTACACCGCCCTTCGGACGCGACCTGCTCATCGACGCGGCCCGCCAGCGCGCGCGGGGACTGTCCTGGGAGTTGATCGCCGAAAAGACGCCGCACTCCGCGGGCGAGTTGTGCCGGTTCGCAATCAAGCACCCGGAGGCCTGGCGGCCGCTCTACGTCCGCGCGGAGAAGC
>CAZONU010000278.1:0-6965 GCA_964581145.1 uncultured Planctomycetia bacterium | reverse complement strand
GTCTTCCGGATAAAGCTCGAACAGAAGGGCTTCAAGGTGATCGAGTCCGAGGACGGGGCCGACGCCTGGAAGCGCCTGCAGCAGGGCGGCATCAGCGCGGTGGTCCTGGACATGAAGATGCCCGGGCTCCACGGGCTGGAGGTCCTGCAGCGCCTCAGCGACCACAAGCAGGAGCTGCCCGTGGTGGTCTGCACCGCCTACGACCGCCTGGACGACGAGTTCGTGGTGGCCACCTATCCCAAGCTCAGGTACCTGACCAAGCCGGTGGACCCCGACCACCTGGCCGACACCCTGCTCAACCTGCTCGCCGAAGAGACCGGCTAGCTTCCCCAACCCGCCCCCGGCAGGAGGACGTCCCATGCGCGAGGTATCCGCAGGCGAGGCCTTCAAGCGCAAGTACCCGGAGCAGATCGCCCTGGCCGTCTCGGTCGACGCCGAGGGCCGGCCGGACATCATCACCTTGGGCTGGGCCATGCCCACCAGCGGCGCGCCGCCCATGGTGGCCATCAGCGTGGGGCACACCCGCTACTCCCACGAGCTGATTTCCGCGAGCAAAGAGTACGTCCTGGCCCTCCCCGGCCCGGAGCTGGCCGAGGCCAGCCTCTTCTGCGGCACCAAGAGCGGCCGGGACACCGACAAGGTCGCCGAGTGTGACCTCGCGACCTATCCCGCCAAGATCGTGAAGCCGCCGCTGCTGGGCGGCTGCGTTTCGAACTTCGAGGTCAAGGTCACCGGCGAGTTCCTGACCGGAGACCACACCATCTTCGCCGGCGAGGTGGTCGCCGCCCACGTAGAGGACGAGACGCCCGAGCGGGTCTACAACTTCGCGGGGAAGTTCCTGGCGGCCCAAGCCAAGGATTAGTGTCCCCGCCGGCCGAGTTCGGGCGTCCCTCTCTCGATGGAAGAACACGATAGGGAAGCGGGAGCCAGGCCCGGAATCGGCGCCGGGCGCCGCCGGGGGCGGCGCCAGCTGGTCTGGGGGCTCCTCGCCGTCCTGCTGGTCGCCCTGACCGTCCCGGCGACCATGCTGGTCTGCTCCGTCCGAAAGACGCGCCGCCTGCTGGTCCGCTATTCAAAGGACGGCATTCCGCCCTGCCCGCCGAGCAGGACGCCGGCCCAGTGGGTCGAGCTGCTGGGCGGCCCGGACAAGGCCCGCGGCAAGCTGATCCTCTACATGCGATTGCCCAGGCGTTGGGCGCCGCACCGCGGGAACGCCGCGTTCCTGCTGCACTGCTGCGGCCCCGAAGCCGTCCCCGCGCTGATAGCCGCGCTGGACGACGAGGGGCTCCGCCCCTGGGCCGCCCTGGCGCTGGGCTTCATGTACGGCGAAGCCCAAGCGGCCGTCCCCCTCCTCCTGGAGCTGGCGGACTCCCCGGACACCCGCGTACGCGGGAACGTGATGTGCGCCCTGGGGCGAATCGGGGGCCAGCCGGAGCGGACGGTGCCGGTTCTGGTGAATGCCCTCAATGACCGGGAGGAATATGTGCGCTCATGCGCATTCGGATCGCTCCAGCCGCTGGCGAGGAAACACGACCTCGCCGTCAAGGCCTTTGTGGGCTTGATGCGCGCTGCGGACCCCACGCTTCGCGCCAATGCCGCGGGATTCCTGGCGCGCATGGGCCCGAAGGCGAAGGCCGCCGTTCCCGGACTCATCGAGGCGCTCGCCGACGACAAGCTGCAGGTCCGGGAAAACGCCGCCTGGGTGCTGGGCCGAATCGGGCAGGGAGCGCGGCCCGCAGTCCCGGCACTTGTCACCGCCCTCAAGAGCGAGAAGGAACCGGACCGCGCCGCCGCGGCCTGGGCGCTGGGGAAGATCGGACCGGCCGCCAAGGAGGCCGTCTCTGCGCTGAGGCACCTCGTAGAGAAGTATCCTGCCGCTGGCGGCCTCGCGGCCTGCGAGGCCCTGGGCCGAATCGGCCCGGCCGCCCGCCCGGCGGCGCCCGAGATCGAGAAGCTCCTCGCGCACAAGGAGAACTCCGTTCGCCTGACCGCGGCGCTGGCCCTCTGGATGGTGAGCGGAGAGGCAGAGAAGCCCCTCGCGACAGCCGTTCCGCTGCTGTCTAAAGGAAGCGATTTCCGAGAACCGGACGCCTACGACCTCCTTTGGGAAATGGGACCCGCCGCCAAACCGGCCGTCCCCGAGATCGCGAAAATGCTCAGCGCTGAGCACTATTACTTCACAGTGCCTGCGGCAAGGACGTTGAGCAGCATCGGCCGTGCCGCCAGTAAGGCCGTCCCCGCCCTGGAGAAAGCGCACGCGAAGCTCAAAGGCGAGAAGAGATTCTCGGTCGCGGTCGCCCTCTGGGCGGTCAACGGGAACGCCCGCCACCCGGCGGTTGTCGAGCTCCTCCAGGCTCTGGATGACCAGGGCGATACCTGCCGCGCGGCCGCCGACGCGCTGCTCCAGACAGCCCCTCGGTGCGCTGACCGGGTTCCCGGTCTCGCTGACGCGCTGAAGAAGGCCGAGGAGGTGAATCCCATGCTGCCAATATTGGGGCCCCTGAACCCGCCCTGGCGCTCTGGGATCCCGGGGGATTAATAAAGCCGGGCGGTCGGGCTGCTCTACGCCCTCTCCGAGTTACTCGCCTCTCGCTCCGGGCGGAACCGGCAGCGCCGGCCGAAGTCCAGGCCGTGCTTCTCCAACAGCGCCGCGTCCTTGAGGAGTTCCTTCATGGGGCCGTCCGTGGTGACGTAACGGAGCTTGCCGGCTATTCCGCCGCCTGATGCTCCCCGGTCTGGTGACCCCTGAGATGCCCGTGCCCGTGGCTGGGCCCCGCGCCGTGCCGGTGGTCGTGCGGGCCGTGCCGGGCCTCGATGGAGTAAGGCACCTCCAAACCGTGGCCAAGCATCAAGTCGGCGTCGCCCAGTATCTCGTCGGTCGGCCCGTCGCCGGCCACCTGGCCCGCATCCAGGACCACCACCCGCCGGCAGGTCGCGCGCACGAACTCCATGTTGTGGCTGCAGATCACCTGGCTCTTGCCTATCCCGGCCAGCAGGGCAATGAGCCTTTCGCTGCTCCGGGGGTCGAGGCCCGCACCGGGCTCGTCGAGGAGCAGCGCCACGGGATCCATGGCCAGAACCGCCGCCAGCGCCACCAGGCGCTTCTCGCCTCCGGAGAGCTCGTGGCTGACGCGCCCGGCGTAATCCGCCAGGCCCAGCGAGTCCAGGGTCCGCGAGACGATTTCGCGGGCTTCCTCGGGATCGGCGCCGAGGTTGAGCGGCCCGAAGGCCACGTCCTCGGCCACCGTCGGGCAGAAGAGCTGGTCGTCGGAATCCTGGAAGAGCAGGCCCAGCTTCCGGCGCGCGAAACGGAAATCCTCCTCCGTCCTCGCCTCGCGTCCCAGAACGGCCACGCCGCCCGCCGAGGGCCTGAGCAGCCCCATCACCACGTGCAGCAGCGTGGTCTTGCCGCTCCCGTTGGCGCCGACCAGGCCCACCCGCTCGCCCTGCCCTATCGCCAGGTCCAGGCCGGTGAAGATTGGCGCGCGCCGCGGGTAGCCGAAGCGCAGGCCGCGCAGCGCAATCAGCTCCTCAGCCGCCATTCCAGAACCCCCAACAGCGCGGCGGCCAGCAACAGCGCGACTCCGGCGGCCAGGTCCGAGGCCCGCGCCCTTCTCGCGCTCAGGGCCGGGAAGCTGCCGCTGAAGCCCCGGCAGAGCATCGCGCTGTACACTCGCGCGGCCCGCTCGTGGCTGCGGACCAGGAGCGAACCCAGGAAGCTGGCGTAGGTGCGGTAGGCCCCCAGGCTGGTGCGCGGGACGAAGCCCCGCACCGCCGCGGCCTGGCGAAGCCGGAGGCCCTCGCCGTGGATGATGTGCAGGTAGCGCAGACAGAGGTAGAACACCACCAGCAGCTTCCTCGGCGCGCCCAGCCGGCCCATGGCCCCGGCCAGATCGTGAATCGGCGAGGTCGCCAGCAGGGCGGTCATCGCCGCCAGGATCGCGTTGCACTTCATCGAGATCAGCAGCGACAGCCTCACGCCCTCGGCGGTGACGGCCAGCGGCCCCAGGCTCCAGAAAGCCCGCCCGGGCACGCTCCAAGGGAGAAAGAGCCACAGGAAGGCGATGAAAACATTGGCGGCCAGCAGCCGGCGCAGGAACCTCGGCGCATCCAGGCGGGCCAAGGCAACCAGCCCCCCGGAGAGGACCAGCGCGGAGGCCAGGACGCGCAGGTCGCCCAGCAACGCGACCACCACCGCGTAAGCGACCGCGGCCACCAGCTTGACTCGCGGGTCCAGGCGGTGCAGGGGGGAATTCCCCCGGGCGAAGGGCGCATCCAGGGACAATTCAGGCCGCGCCTCCCCGCCTGCGGCGGACGGCATAGAGCGTGAGAGTCACCGCGCCGGTGACGCCCAGGATGGCGCACAAGCCGTTGACCACGTCCTGCAGCGCGACGCCCCGGGGCTCCTCGATCCGGGCGAGCTTCCGCTGCATTGCGGTCAGTGCCGCGCGCATGGAGGCCAGCTCCCGGCGGATCCCGGCCAGCTCGCGCTGAGCAGCCGCGGGCCTCAACGCGAGATCCCCGGAAGCCTTCGACCCGGGCTCCGACCTGGCCGCGGCGGCAGCGGGCCTAAGCCCGGCCAAGTCCTCGACAGAAAGCGTGAAGCTTTTCTTGTGGCCCTCACCCGCGTCCACCTCAATGCGCAGATCGACGATCCTGGGCGGCCGGAAGCTGCACTCGCCCTTCTCGTCGGTCCTGAGTTCCAGGAGCAGTTCGCCATCCGGACCGTAGACTCGCACCGGGCAGTCCCTGGCCGGCCGGCTCCGCTTGCCGAAGTTGGCGCGGACCCTGACCACGTCACCCTCCACCCAGGCGAAGACGCTGACCCTGTGCGCCAGGGCCGACAACTGGCTCACGGCCAGAAGGACAAACAGTAAAGCCCCGGCCCTCAGGCTACTCCAGATCACTGGTCACCTCCAGGCCCAGCACGGCGGGCTTGACCTTGGCCAGATAAGCCACCGCGAACGCGCAGACTACGCCCTCTATTATCATGACCGGCACGTGCAGCGCCAGCAACGCCGCAGCGGAGGCCAGGAACTCGTCGCCGGCCCAGACCAGGGCGCCGGCGGTAAGCAGCCCGGCGAGCAGCACCGCAAGCGAGCCCGCCAGGAACCCCGCGATGCTGACGCCCCGCGCTCCCCGGCGCATCAGCGGCCTCAGCAGGAGGCCGCAGAGCACTGCCGGCGCGGCCATGTTGAAGGTGTTGACCCCCAGCACCGTCAGGCCCCCGTACTGGAAGAGCAACGCCTGCAGCAGCAGGCCCACCAGGATCGCCGGGAAGGCGGCCCAGCCGAGGATCAACCCGGCCAGCCCGCTCATTATGAGGTGAACGCTCGCGGGCCCCACAGGCACGTGCAGCAGAGAGGCCACGAAAAAGACCGCGGCCATCAGACCCACCCGGGGCATCTTCTCATGATCGATCCCGACCAAGCCCACTCCGGTGCCGGCCAGGGAAAGCGCCGCGCCGGCCACCAGGACCGGCGCGGACTGGATCACCCCTTCCTGGATGTGCAAGCTGGCAACCGCCTCTTCTATTTCATGTCGTGGGTCCTGACCCAGAACAGGGCCCCCATCTCCACGTCGACCATCTTGCCCTTCGGGTTCTTCATCTTCTCGTCGCCCTCCAGGAGCGCCGCGAAGGCCCACCAGCCGGCCTTGGGCATGGCGTAGGAGAACACGCCGCTCGCATCCGCCTTGATCACCTGCGTCACGTGGGCCTCCGTGGGAGCCTTGACCCCCTTCCCGCCGAGCGGGTTGTAGTACTCCACCTCAATCTCGGCGAAGGGCACCGCCTTGCCGTTCTTCTTGACTATACCGCGGAACAGGTTGCCCGTCCACAACCCGTAGGGCCGAACCAGCGGCTCGATCTCGACGGGGAAACCGACCATCGCATCCCAGCCCTCCTCCTCGCCGAAGGCGTTGACCACCACTTTGGTGTAATGGACGATCATGCAGCCTTCGGCGGGCTCCCAGTAGGGGGCCGGTTCGATATAGAAAACGTGGTCGCCGGGCTTCCCGACCTTGTAGGAAGCCGTGTAAGCCGTCTTGCCCTGCACCTTCCTGACCTTCAGCGCCTTCAGGAGACTCGTCTTCTTGCCGTCGACGAGCACGCCGAACTGCCTGGGCCTGGCCATCTCCATGGCCGGACCCCCCTCCATGGGGTGGGTGAAGATGATGTCCAGATCGACTTCCTTCTTGCCCTCGGCGCTCACCACGTCCGTTGAGGGCACCAGAACCTGGAAGTGCGCCCAGGCGGTGCAGGTCAGTGCGCCGGCGATGGCCAGCACCAGAACCGCTGCCGTCGGGAATTTCTTGGCTTTCATGCTGTCTCCGCTCCTTCCTTCTCAAGCCCGCCGCAGGGCCAATCCGGGATGCTGCCTCAGAAAGACACCTGCAACCTCACACCGAACACAACCACCGCGTCCGCGTCGCCGTCACCGCCCGGGCCGACTACGGCCTGCACGCTGGGGCTCAGCTCCATGTGCTCGTTCATCTTGAAGCGGTAGTAGATCTCCAGGTGGTGCTCGTCTTGGGGATCTTTGCCGGCCGCCTCCAGGGCGTCTTCCGCGTCCTCGCCCAGCAGGGCCGTGCCGTAGGCCAGCCCGACCACGTCGTTCTCGCGGCCCCAGGGGGCGCCGCCCAGCTCCACGCCGCCCGAAACCCAGGTCTTGATCTCGTAGTACTCCTCGTCGGCCACGCCCAGCCGGAAGAAGGCGGTCAGGCCCTCGACGATGCCCTGGTCGAAGGAGAGCCCCCAGCCAGCCGCCGCTGAGTCGGTCTTGCTGCCGTCTATGCGGTCGAGCTTGGCGTCGTCGTACCAGACGAAGACCCGGTAGTTGCCCTTGCGTCCGAAAAGCTGCACGCTGAGGCTCAGCTCGCCAGCGAAGAAAAGGTCGTCGCCGAACTTTCCTCCGCGGTCGTGAACTTCATCGGAATCGACGCAGCCGAGCCTCAGGGTCAAGGTC
>CAZONU010000277.1:0-6972 GCA_964581145.1 uncultured Planctomycetia bacterium | reverse complement strand
GAGAGATATCGACCAAAGTCCTCACCCGCTGAAACAAAAATGATGGAACACTAGTCGCTTACTGAGTAAGCTTGCTTACATTGACCGCTCTCGCCGCGGTCAGTCGCTGCCGGCGGCGCCGCTCGACGCCCGGCGCCTAGGGAGAACCTGCGTCGGCCCCGCTCTATCCCGGAGAGTGAAACTAGCAGGGCGCTCTGGGGGCGTTTCTGGTGCTATACCCTGAGCTATCCTGGATATCCACCCCAGTTGCCCGCTCGTCCTGATAGGATGTCCGGCGACTTGGAGCCAAGCCGTTATGGGCATGCTATGCACGTACGGTGCTCTTGGCTTCTATGTTCTTTCCTTGACAAGGGTTGCGCTGCCGGCACAATATTCCGCGCACAGTGGAGCGCCGGGGGAAACAGGCTGGAGAGACATTATGGTCGGCGATCAAGGCCGTCGCGGACGAACGGCAGGCCGGATATCGAAGAGGGTCGAAAGTGACGTCATGGACGAGTTCCCCGCGGACCCCGGAAGATTGTCGCTCCTGATGCGCGCGCAGCCCACAGCCGAGAAGAAGAGGATATTCCTTCTCGTCTTTATCATGGCAACGGTGGCCCTCACGGTTGGCGGGATCGCCATCTTCCTCCTGTACCGCGCGGCGTTTGACGAACAGCGCGCGCGTTTGCTGGGTACCGCCCGCAGCCGGGCGCGCCTGATGGAGGCCGTGGCGCGGTTCAACGCACGGCACAGCGACGGGGATGTGCCGGGTGGCGCTTTCGCCGCCACGCTCACCCAGGTCAGGGAAGCGCACGCGCGTTTCGAGGGCTTTGGGGAAACCGGTGAGTTCACTCTCGCCAAGCGCGAGGGCGACCAGATCGTCTTTCTCCTCCGCCATCGGCACGCGGACCTGCAAGACCTCAAGCCTATTCCCCTCTCATCACAGCTAGCCGAGCCCATGCGTCGGGCGCTTTCGGGCGAGTCGGGAACGGTAGTTGGCCCCGACTACCGCGGCGTGCAGGTACTGGCGGCCTACGAGCCCGTGGCGGTACTGGACCTCGGTGTGGTGACCAAGATCGACCTGGCGGAGATTCGCGCACCGTTCCTCCGAGCGGGCCTCGCCGCGGCAGCGCTCGCCGCGCTTGTAGTACTGGCCGCGGCGATGGTCTTCTTCCGGGTCAGCAACCCGGTTATCCGGCGGCTTGAGTCCCACGTGCGGGACCTGCGGAAAGAGGTGGAGCAACGCAAGAGGGTTGAAGAGGAACTGCGGGCGATCCGCGACGAGCTCGAGAACCGGGTCGCGGAGCCCGCCGCCGACCTGGAGGCGGCCAACCGGCACCTGCTGCGCGAGAGGAAGGAGCACCGGCGGACCGATGAGGAGAAAGAAGAGCTCCAGGCCCAGCTCTTACATTCCCAGAAGATGGAGGCCGTCGGGCGCCTGGCCGGTGGCGTGGCCCACGACTTCAACAACCTCATGACCGTGGTTGCCGGTTACGCCGACCGGCTGCTCAGGAAAATGGGGGAGAGCGACCCGTCATACAAAGGCATCGAAGAAATCAAGAAGGCCGGCGAGCGGGCCATTGTGCTGACCAGGCATCTCCTGGCCTTCGGCCGCAAGCAGATCCTCCAGCCCGAGAGGCTGGATCTCAACGCCGCGGTGATGGACATGATGGAGATGCTCCAACGCCTCCTGGGCGAGGACATCGACCTTAGTGCGGAGCTGGAGCCCGGGCTTGGGAAGATCATGGCCGACCGGGTGCAGATCGATCAGGTCATAATGAACCTGGCCGTCAACGCCCGCGATGCCATGCCTCAAGGGGGCGCGCTGGCGATCAGGACCGCGAACGTGGAGCTGGACGACCACAGCCACCTGGGCTACCTGGCCTCTTCGGGGCCCCACGTGGTGATCGAGGTCCGTGACACCGGGTCCGGCATGGACGAGGAAATCCGGGAACGCATCTTCGAGCCGTTCTTCACGACCAAGGAGATGGGCACGGGGACTGGGTTGGGCCTGTCCACCGTGTACGGCATCGTCCGCCAGAGCGGCGGCGACGTCCGCGTCTACAGCGCCCGCGGCCAAGGCACGGTTTTCAAGATCTATGTGCCCCGCTGCGAAGCGCCCGCCGAGGAGGCTCGCGCGCCGAAAGAGGGCAAGCCGGCCGCTGCAGGTGGGCCCTTGAGGGGCTCAGAAACCATTCTGCTGGTGGAGGACGAAGAGGCTCTCCGGGAGTTGGCCGCGCTCGATCTGCGGGAGATGGGCTATACTGTCCTGGAGGCCGGGACAGTCGGCCGGGCTCTTGCGGTCGCCGACCAGCACGAGGGCCCCATCCACCTGTTGCTCACCGACGTAGTCTTGCCGGGCCTCAGCGGGCGGCGGCTGTTCGAGATGCTGACCAACCGGCTGCCGCACGTCGGAGTCCTATACATGTCCGGCCACGCGGAACGACACATAGTGCACCACGGCGTACTGCAGGCCGAGACGGCCTTTTTGGGGAAACCTTTCACTTCCGAGACTCTCGCCGCCAAGGTGCGGGAGGTGCTGGACGCATCTCGGGGGGCAAAGCGCTTGCCGTAAGGTTCAGTAGTCGGCCCCGGACGGCGAGCGCTGCCATTCGGGAGCAATCGGAGAGCGAGTTCCCGGCCGCCGTACGCCTGAATCGGCGGTGTACTTCTCCCGGAGGCTATGCTTCTATCGTGATCGCCTCAGTCGGACAGTTGTCGGCGGCTGTCCGACAGGCCTCCTCGGCATCCGGCGGCACGGGGTCCAGCTTGACCCGGGCCACGTTTTCGCCCTCCAGGACCTCGAAGACCTGCGGACAAAGCTCAACGCACGGACCGCAGCCATCGCAGGCTTCCGGATCGACTACTACCCTCATGTCTCTCTCCTTCGCTTGGAGGCAAACTCTCGTACCGCCAGCACACGCCCGACGGTTTCAGCCAGTTCAGCAAGATCCGGGGACTTGACCGCGAATCCGGCTGTCCGGGCCAGATCCGGGTCATCTCTGTAGCCACTATAGTGGGTATGTACTACCACCGGAATGTCCGGCCAGTCCTGGCGCATGGCCTGGAGCATGGCCCGGCCGCTGACCGGCATGCGCAGGTCGAGCACCACTGCGTCCGGGGAGGCCTCCTTGATTATCTGGAGAGCGTCGGAGCAGCAGCCGGTTGTCTTGACCTCATGGCCCAGTTCAATCAGCTTTTCCCTGCATACCTCCAGCCAGCTGGCTTCGTCGTCGATCACGAGTATCCGGGCCATGGGCCTCCTCCGATTCGGATCATGGGGAGCCAAAGCAACGCTTGTGCCAGCCTTTGCGCAAAATGAAAGCACGGGGGGATAGAATGCAGGTGGAATGCAAGGACGGACGGCAAGTATCGACTTGGTGTGACGTCAGGTCCGGGGCCCGTCTACACTCTGGCTATGACCAACCCCAGCGCCCCGTATCCAAAGACTACATTACTGCTTCGTGTCAAGCGGGATGCCCAGCCGCCGCATCTTCTTGTAGAGGGACGAGGGAAAGATGCCCAGCTTGCGGGCGGCCTGAGACTTGTTGCCGCCGGTTTCCCGCAGGGCCTGGAGGACAGCCCGCTCTTCGAGTTCCTGGAGGTTCAGGGTGGCCGCGGGGCTTTTCTCTTCGATGCCACTTATGGCGGCTGGCAGAGCGCTCTTCTCGATGGTCTCCCCGCGGGCCACAACTACCGCCCGCTCGATACTGTTTTCCAGTTCGCGGACGTTCCCGGGCCAGTCGTAGGCGCAAAGCGCCTCCAGCGCTTCGGGGGATATGGCTGCAACCTGCTTTCCCGCCCTGGAGGCCCAGTCCGCCAGGAAGCTTTCGGCCAGCAGTGGCACGTCCTCTCGCCGCTCCCTCAGGGGAGGCACCTCGATCTGCAAGGTATTCAGGCGGTAGTAAAGGTCCTGGCGCAACTTGCCCTCTGATATGGCGTTCTGGGGGTCACGATTAGTAGCCGAGATCACACGCACGTCCGGCTTGAGAAGCTCGTTTCCCCCCACTCGCTCGAAGGGCTCGCCCTGGAGAACGCGGAGCAGCTTGGCCTGCACGTGCAGGCCCATCTCCGATATCTCGTCAAGGAACAGCGTGCCCCCGTCGGCGCGCTCGAAGCGTCCGACCCTGGCTCGCTCTGCGCCGGTAAAGGCCCCCTTCTCGTGGCCGAAGAGCTCGCTTTCGATGATCGTGTCCGGGAGCGCCGCGCAGTTGACCTTGATCATAGGGCCCGCCGCGCGGCCGCTCTCGTAGTGGATGGCGTTGGCCACCAGTTCTTTGCCCGTGCCGGTTTCACCGGTCACCAGCACGGTGGTGTCGGTCTTGGCCACCTCTGCGATCAGCTCTCGCACCGCGCTGATGGCCGGGCTCCGGCCCAGGATCCTGCCCAGACCCTGCTCCGCCGAGAGCCGCTGGCGAAACTGCCTCCTCTCCCGCAACAAGCGCCCATGCTCCAAGGCCTTCTCCGCCTCGGCCAGCAGGCTGTCCACCAAGAGAGGCTTGGCCAGGTAGTGGAATGCTCCACGGCGCATGGCCTCAACGGCGGTGTCTATGCTGGCGTGGGCGGTAATCACCAGCACGGGACAGTCTGGTTGACAGGACTTGACCCGCTCGACCACCTCCAAGCCGCTGGCGTCCGGCAGGCGGAGGTCAGTGACGACCAGGGCGCAGTCGTTCTCCTCGAGCCGGATCAGCCCTTCCCGGACGGTGGAGGACAGTACCACGGTCCAGTCTTCGTCTTCGAAGGCCCCGGCGAGCTGCTCGCGGACGCCGGGGTCGTCCTCGACGATCAAGATGGGACGTTGGGGTTTCACGTCAGCACCAGCCGGCCGGACTTCAAGGCCTGCTTGCCGGGAGCCTGACCACGGCTTCGGCGCCGCCGTTAGTCCCCCGGCGAAGGTTGACCTCGCCGGAGTGGAGCTCCGCTATTCGCCGCGCGATGCTCAAGCCCAGGCCCGCTCCCTCGACCTTGGTGGTCTGGAACGGCTTGAACAGCTTCTCCACCTGGTCCAGATCGATGCCCGGCCCGGTGTCAGCGATCGTGACCTCCACCCACCCATTTCCCGCAGCGCCGGCCTTCAGGCGCAGGAGGCCCCCGGAAGGCATGGCATCCAGAGCATTGGCCAGCAGGTTCAGGAAGGCGCGCTTGAGGAAGTTGGCGTCCCCCGCCACCTGGGGCAGTCCTTCGGCCAGTTCGTAGGCGATCTGGACGTTCTGGTCCGCGGCCCGGGAGGCCACGATCCGGGCGGATTCTTCGAGGATCTCGTTTGCGCGGACGGGTTCGAACTCCAGCCGCGGCTTGGCAACCGCGCCGGTCGCCCGGGTCACCGTTTCGCTGAAAGTGCTCATCGAATGGACTAGCTGTTCGGCGACGGGCCCCAGTTTCGCGTTGCCCTTCAGGCCCCTTCTGAGCCGGCTGGCCGAAAGGGTCATGATGGCCAGGGGGTTCTTGACCTCGTGGGCCAAGGCGGAGGCCATCTCCCCCAGGACTACCAGACTCTCGCGGCCCCGGCGCTGCTCCTCGATCTCCCCTTTGGCACGCTCCAGCTCCTCCAGGCGCCAGGCGGTCCTGACCGCGCCGCCTATTCTCTGACCGACTTCTTCCAGGAAGGCAAGGCAGTCTGCGTTGAAGCGGTTTCGCTGCCGGCTGTTGACCTGGAGCAGCCCGACTGTCTCCTCCCCGGCGTGCAGGGGGACCAGGGCCACGGACTCATAGCCGGCCACGTTGCAGGTGTTTCTGGTTCGTAGCTTCAGTTCGCGCATTGCGGCGCCAGCCAGCAGGCCAGTCGTGGAGTTGGTCCAGAAGCTTCCTCCTCGCGTGAAGAAGGCTTCTTCAGGCGCGGTCATCCCCCGGAGGACCAGTCCGCACATGCAGTCCAGTACCAAGGCGCCTTGGTCGTCCCGGGCAAGGCGTCCGTCCGCGCTCCTCTGGCATAAGCGGTTCTCGCGCTCCACAAAGCTCCGGTCGAAGCCCTCATATACGAAATAAGGGTAATCGCCCTGTTCGTCCCGAACGCGCAATCCCGCAGCCTCGCAGCCGACTGCCTCAGCTACTTCCTGCAGCACGGCGAGCGCCACATGGCGGAATTCGGACGAGCTGCAAAGCCCCTCCAGGACGCGAAGGTAAGCATCCGCGAAGCGCGGAGACAATTTGGCCGTTGCCGTCATAGCCTCTGACACTGCCCTTCCCCTGGCGGGCCTCAAGCTTGGGCTCATTATAGCAGGTGGGCGAACCCTGTCAAAGCCAGCGGAGCTCGGACGAGGGCGAAACCCGGGCGAGTCCCTCAGAGTCAGCAAGAGCCGGTGCGAGGGATGCCCGTGCGGCGGTCACAACTGGCTGCCTACGCTCCTGGCAAGTACCGCGCTCACCGCCTTGACCAGCTCGCCGGTGTCGGCGGACTTCGCCCAGAAGGCGGCGGCGTTCTCGAAGTCCGGGTCATCACGGTAGCCCGCATACGACGAAGCGACGATCACCGGCAGCTCCGGCCGGTTCCGGCGAATGGACCGCAACACCTCCCGACCGCTGGGGGACATGCGGATGTCCAGTATAACCAAGTCGCATCCGTCATCGGCAATGTCCTCCAGTGCCTCGGAGCCGTTCTCGTACCCCCTCACCCGGTACCCGGCGGCGGTAAGGACATCCTCGAACAGCTGCCGCCATTTGCTCTCGTTTTCAACCACAATGATGTTAGTCACGTGTGGGATCCTCGCTGCGCCCGGACCGGAAGACCAAAAGAGTCTGCTATCGGCTATACGATGTATCAGCAATCAACGTGCCGCGGAGGTCGGGCTCGTGCGGCTTCGAGTCAGCGGCGGAGACTCGCGAGCGGTTTCCTAACGGGCCCAGGGACTTGGAGTCGCCATATTGGCCCCTGTTTCGCGCTTCATCTCTCATTGCGGAGGGCTGCCGGGTTGGTCGCCCTCCGAACCGCAGCCAAAGGCTAGTGTTCCGTCACGTTTGAATCTGCGGGTAGAGTCGTTTGAGTTTGATACG
>CAZONU010000276.1:0-6973 GCA_964581145.1 uncultured Planctomycetia bacterium | reverse complement strand
AGCCCGCACTGAACCAGTTCGCCATTGCCTTCGAGGGAAGGCTGGCATGAAACTCAGGACAGACCGTTTACACAGTTTACTTGACAGAACCAACCGTGAACGTGCAGTTCATCTCCATCCTTGGAAAGTTCGAACGTAAGCATCGGCACCATTCCTTGACTTAATGCCCGCCCTCTCTCGCTTGGCCTTCGCCCCTCCCTCACCCCTCAATCACTTCCCCCGGCAAATGATAGAGCGGCGCGGGGTACTTGAAGGACCTTATCACCTGCGCCTTCCAGAGGTCCAGCTTGCCCTTCTCGTCGAGGAACTCCGCGCGGGCCCAGCCGCCGGTCACCCGCCCGATCATGAAGCTGTGGTGGCCGATCTCTATCTCGCGTTCGAACTCGAACTCCGCGGCGGCGGCGCACTCGGCGATGGAGGGGGTCTTGATGGTCACGCCGGGCTTCGCGGTCAGCCCGGCCTCGTCCAGTTCGCTCTTCTCCGGGGGGACCTTGGCGGCCAGGATTGCGATCTTCTTGACCATGTCCGCGCCGGGGATGTTGACTGTGAACTCGCCGCCGCGCTTCATGTTCGCGTAGGTGTGACTGGTGGTGGCGATGGCCGCGCCGATCTGCGTGCCGGACAGGTTGGTCCAGGAGCCGAACACCCCGGCGTTGACAATCCCCGACTCGTGCAGGGTAGTAACTATCATGGTCGGGCGCGTGCCCAGGAACCCCATGGCCGCGCTGCCGGTGACCTCCTTGTAAGCCATCTCGCCGCCTCCTCTACTTGGCCCGGGGCACGACGTAGAACATCAGCGCCGTGGAGAGGATGCTGTCGTCCTTGGGCGGGGTGTGGCTGGCGAAGTTGCCGACTTCATCGTCCGCCGCGGACTGCTTTGTCCGCTGGTAGCCGCGCTTGGAGCCGCGGTTCCAGTAGCTCTTGGCCTCGGCCAGGTACTTCTTGTCTTTAGTCACCAGATAGGCGCGGATGGCCACGTCCGGCCCGAAGCGGGTGTACCAGCCGGAGTGCCTGGCGCCGGGGCCCGGGCACGTGTCGTGCGAGGGCATCCAGCGGCCCATCTGGCAGCCCAGGCACATGCCCTTCTCCGGGAAGTCCAGCCCCCAGCCGATGTAACCTACCTGCTGGCAGTGCGGGTCCCAGGCGTACCTCCGGAAGTAGTTGGCGAACCTGACTAAATAATCGGCGACGGCCTTGTCCTTGCGGCCGGTGATGCGCCAGTAGCGCTCCATGGCCTGGTGCACGTAGGTCTGCTCCCAGGTGCCGGCCGAGTCGTAGACCTTCCAGCTCTTGCCCTTGGAGTCAGTCACCGTGGAGGTCTTCTCGTCCCACTTGAGCCCCTTCTTCTTCATGTACGCCTGCAGGCGCGGCAGCTTGGCCAGGTACTTGCTGACCTGCTTCTTGCCGTGCATCCCGTTGGAGCTGGGCGCGTCGATGAACCCGTAGTCGCCCTCCTTGACGTAGCTGGGCTCCCTGAGGGCCAGCTGGGCCATGTGGTCGATGAACTTCTTCTCCTCCGGGTCGCGGGTTATCTCGTAGTAGCGGATCGCGGCCATGAACTGCCGGCCGAAGCCGCGCGTCCCGTAGGAGCCCACCCGGCTCTTGCCGGGCACGTGCTTCCGCCACTTGTTCCTCACGTAGCGGGCCAGGTCGCGGCAGCCGGTCAAGAGGCTCTTCTCCCCGGTGAGCACGTAGTAGTCCATGGCCCCGTCGCCGTAGAAGTGGCAGCCGCAGGTCCGCGAGTTGCCGTAGCTGGGGCCCCAGTTCACTATCCGGCTGTAGTCCTTGCCGACCATCTTGTGCGGCCAGCGCTTGCGGCGGCCCTTGGGCGTGAAGTCTATCCGCGCCACGAAGTGGTTGGTGTAGAGCCGCGCCCAGGCCAGCCCGGCGTCCCAGTAGCCGCGCCCGCCGGTGCGCAGGGCCATCAGCAGGCAGCCCTGGGCGTCGTCGGTCTCGGAGTCCGCGTGGCAGAGCACGCTGGCCACGTGATATCCGGCCAGCGGCTTCATCCATTTGCCGGCCAGCAGCCGCGCCCTCTTGGCCGCGATGTTCTTCCAGCCCCATTTCTTGTACGTCGCGGCCTCGTCCTCCAGCGACCCGAAGCGCCCGAAGGCCAGCGCCTCGCACTCCGAGTAGTGCTCCGTGGGAGAGAGCGCGTAGAGCCTGGCGTCCAGGCCCCTGGCCAGGCTCTCGTCGCCCCCGCCGAAAGCCAGCCAGTACTCGTCCACCTTGTAGGCGCAGTCGTTCAGCCACCAGCTGCCGGTGTCGCCCACGTTGTAGGCCGCGGGCTTGCCGTCCTTGCCCTTCTCGTTGTTGTTGTAGCCGCGGTGCAGCCGGGGCTCGTAGCCGCCCTCGTATGTGGGCACCACCCCCAGCACCAGCTTGCCTTTCTGCGTCGCGAGATAGTGCAGCCCCGGCGAGAAGTACCCGGCCAGCAGGCGATGCTTGACGAAAACCCCGCCGGCGCCCAAGAAGTGCTTGCCCGTCGTCGCGTCGGCGGGCTTGGCGGTCAGGCCCAATCTCACAAAGGCGTCCTTGACCTTGACCAGGCGCACCTGCGTCGCGCAGGAGTTGCGCAGGACGTGCTCCACGCGGATCAGCTTCAGGCCCGCGTAGCAACTCACCCGCACGCGCCAGGCCAGCCACCCCTCTCCGGCCTCGTCAACATAGGGACCCTCTAACATAAGCGTCGCGCGCATAGGGCCCTTGTAGTCCCAGGCGACCTTGGTGGGCTTGCCCGCGAAGTAGAGCTTGTTCCTGCCCAGCGCGTCGCGGCAGGTCATGGCCGCCTTGCCCAGGCCCGAAAGCACCGCCCTGCCGTCCACCTTGAGAGAGCTTATCAGCTCGAAGGCCGGCTTGGTCGCGTCCACCGTGAACTCCAGCGGCCCGTTCTTGAAGGTGTATACGCCGCCGGCCTCGGTCACGGCCACCGCCTGCGCCGGCGCCGCGGCCTTTCTCGGCTTGACCACGTACTCCGCCGTGCCCTTGGCGCCCACGTCGCACTGGAAGTCGGCCAGCACCCACTGGTGCGAGCCGTCCTCCAGCTTGACCAGCGGCGAGAACTGGCAGGGCACCGCGCGGCCGCCCCTGGTGAACAGGGCCAGCTTGCCGATGTCCCGGACCTCGCCCTTCCTGAAGCACACCCCCGCCGCGACCGGCTCGGCGCGCCGCGCGGCGCCCACCGGCTCGCGCACCGTCAGCGGCACCTCGCCACCGGCGGCCGCGAAGGCCGCTCCGAGCATGCATACTATTATAGTAACGCCGCGCATGGGTGCGCCTCCCCCGGCCGGCTTCCGACCGTCAAGCCTATCGCTGCCGAGAAGCTACCCCGCCGGCGGCCAAATCACAAACGCAAAAGCCGGGCCTGCCGCCTCTATACGGTTAGGGTATCACTGCGCCCCGGGCGCGCGGAAAGAAAAGGGACCCCCACAGCCTGCCACGCCGCGCGCCGGTACAACGGTCGCAGCCGCCGGGGGGCCCCGATTACAGTCCCGTCCATCATCCTGAACCCGCGCCCGGGCCGGCCTATTCCCGCCCGGGCGCCCCGAGCTGCCTGCTAGATATCCTCCGCGGCGACGCCCAGGGCCTCCAGGATGCGCATGAACTCCTCGTTGCTGCGGAAGCGCGCCACCAGGCGGCCGCCGCGCCGGCCCTCGTAGATCTCCACGCGGACGCCGATCCGCTCGCTGATGCGCTGCTCCAGATCCAGGATGTGCGCCGGCTTCTCCCTGCCGTCCCGGCCGCCCCGGCCGCCCCGGCCGCCCCGGGCGCCCGGCTCGCCGTAGGCGGCGCGCTCCAGCTGGCGGACGGACATCCCCCCGTTGGCGGCCCGCTCGGCCAGCCTGGCCTGCTTGGCGGGGTCGGTGACGGCCAGCAGGGCTCTGGCATGGCCCGGTGTCAGAGCACGGCTGACCAGCTTGGACCGAATGGAGGCCGGCAGCTCCAGGAGCCTCAGAGTGTTGCTGATGGTGGCCCGGTCCTTGCCCACGTACGCGGCTATCTGGTCGTGGGTCAGCTCGCCATCCTCCACCAGTGCGCGATAGGCGCCGGCCTCTTCGAGGGGACCGAGGTTTTCGCGCTGGAGGTTCTCTATGACCGAGAGCGTCAGGGTCTCGCGGTCGCTGCTGGGCTTGGAGACGGCGCGGATGGTTTCGAGGCCGGCCAGCTGGGCGGCGCGCCAGCGGCGCTCGCCGGCGATCAGCTCGAAGCCGCCCTCCAGGGGACGCACCAGCACCGGCTGGAGCAGGCCGTGCTCGCGGATGGAGGCGGCCAGGGATTCGAGCGCGGCCTTGTCGAAGCTGCGCCGCGGCTGCTTGGGGCTGGGGGTGATCGCCGAGAGGGGCACGTCGAGGACGCGAGTCTCGCCGGCCGGCGGCGCGCTCGCAGAGGCGGTGCTGGAGATCAGTGCGCCCAGGCCGCGGGGTTTTCTGTCAGGCATCTGCATTTTCTCCCGTGCATGCAGCGCAGCGGACGTTTCACGTGAAACTGCCTGCTCCCCCCGCGCCGTTTCACGTGAAACGTTATGCACCCTCCCGCCTCCTGTCAACCCCCAAAACCGCGACATTCCATCCTCCGCCCCCCTCTTTTTCGCTTGATTCCCACTGGATTCCGCCTATACTCTCCTCCTCGGAGGCCATTTTCATGCCCGAATCCGTCGAGCGCGCCCGCGTCCTCTTCCACGGCACCGTGCAGGGCGTCGGCTTCCGCTACACCGCCCAGCGCCTGGCCGCCGCCCACCCCGACGTAACCGGACGAGTCCGCAACCTGCCCGACGGCTCCGTCGAGCTCATCGCCGAAGGCAGCCGCGCCGATGTCGAGGCCTTGGTCGCCGATATTAACTCTCGCATGACTGGCTATATCAGTACAACAGATATTCAGACGTCTCGCGGCCCGCGCCTTCATTCCTTATTTCGCATAGGATACTAACTGTGCCAACGTCGCCGCCCCCCGCCAGTCGCCACCTTTCTCCGCTGGCAGCCCTGGCCAGCGCGACCTTCAAGCAGCTCATCCGCGATCCTGCGCTTCTCCTGGTCGCCGGCGCGGCCCTGGTCTTGATCGTTTTCGCCCCCGCCTACGCCGTCTTCCACTTCGGGGAGATGGCCAAGGTCATGATCGACACCGGTCTGAGCACCGCGCTGCTGGCCGGGCTGATAATCGCGCTGCTCGGCCCGGCCCGCGCGGTGGCCTACGAGCTCGAGGACCGCACCGCGCTGACCCTGCTCTCCAAGCCCGTCGACCGCCTCACCCTGGTCGCCGGCAAGTACCTGGGGGTCATGGGCGCCGCCCTGGCGGTGATCTTCCCCCTGGCCGTCGCCGTGCTATACGTTACGCGCATAGCAGAGGCCGGCGAGGAGGACGCCGCCGGCCCCCTGCTGGTCCGCCTGGTGCCGGTCCTGGCCGGGGGCGCGGTCCTGGCCGTCCTGGCCGCGCTGCTCTTCCGGCGCCGGCGGGTGCTGATGGCCTACCTGGTCTTGACGGCGGCGGCCGCCGCGGGTGTAATCCTGACCCCCTTCGGCGACGGCTGGCGCCTGGAGGTCCTCGCCGCCGCGGCCTTGATCGCCATGGAGGTGGCGGTGATCGCCGCCGCGGCCATGGCCGGGGCGGTCCGCCTGGGGGCGGTGGGCACACTGAGCGCCGGGCTGGTGGTGATGATCCTGGGCCACCTGCGCCAGCTGGTCGGTCCGGGGGTGGGCAGCGGCGGATTCGCCGGGCTGCTGGTCGCCCCGGTGCCCGGGCTGGAGGCGCTTAACGCGCTGGAGGCCGCCGCGGCCGGGGCTCCGATTCCCGCCGTGTACGTTGCCTGGGCGGGAGTTTATGCTACAATGTACGCGGCGGCCGCGCTGCTGGTCGGGGCCGCCCTGCTGCACGGTCGCGAGGTCGCCTGAGAGGGGGGGGGAGAGCAGCTTGCGCTACGGCATTTTCGGCGACATCCACGGCAATTACGACGCTCTCGAGGCGGTCCTGGCGGCCATGGAGGAGGAGAAGGTCCAGGAGCTCCTCTGCCTGGGCGACATCGTCGGCTACGGGGCCCAGCCGCGGGAGTGCGTGGCCAAGATCCAGGAGCTGGGCTGCATGTGCCTGGCCGGCAACCACGACCACGCGGCCATCGGCAAGCTGGACATCGACTTCTTCAACCTCTACGCGCGGGAGGCCGCGGTCTGGACCCGCGCGGCGCTGGCGCCCGAGGACCGCGAGTTCCTGGCCAACCTCGGCTTCGTCGAGCACCTCGCCGACTTCGCGGTGGTCCACGGGTCGCTGCACGGCCCGGAGATGTTCAACTACATCTCCACGATATTCGACGCGGACCTCTCCTTCGAGGCCCTGGACAAGTCCATCCTCTTCTACGGGCACACCCACATCCCGCTGACCTTCTTCGATACCAAACCAATGACGTATACCATGGACGCGGAGATCCCGGTGGGCGACGGCACCCGCACGCTGGTCAACGTGGGCTCGGTGGGCCAGCCCCGCGACGAGGACCCCCGGGCCTCCTTCGCGATATACGACGACGAGGTCGGCGTGGTGCGGATCATCCGCGTGGAGTACGACGTGGAGCGCGCCGCCCAGAAGATCGTCGACGCCGGCCTGCCCGAGGCCCTGGCCGTGCGCCTGCAGCTGGGGAAGTGAAGGGCAGGGTCCATCCCGCCGACGAGATGACCAGCCGCGCCCGGCTGCTGGCCGCCTACCGCGGCGAGGCGGTCGACCGCCTGCCTTACTGGGCCAAGGTCGCCAACCGCACCTGGCGGACGGGCCAGCCGGAGGAGGTCCGCGGCTGGAACGATTCCGAGTTGCTCGACTACATTCGCGCCGACGGCATCTTCACGCGCATTCCCCGGCCGATAACGGTCAGGCGCCCGCACGTCGGGGTCGAGGTCGCCGAGAGCGGCGGTGAGCGCGGCATCCTGACCTCCACGCCCGGCGGGGGCCTGACCGAGACCTGGACGCTGGACGAGTTCACCCGCAGCTGGCACCC
>CAZONU010000275.1:0-6986 GCA_964581145.1 uncultured Planctomycetia bacterium | reverse complement strand
AGGCCAGGTCCGCCTTGCCGTCGCCGTTGAAGTCCGCCCAGGCGGCGCGGCGCGACTTCGAAGTCAGTCTGCGCGCGGAGGTCACGTCCTTGAACTTCATCTTCTTGCGCGCGGCGGCTCCGTCAGTGAGCTTCTTCTTCCCGGCCTCCAGCTGGTAGAGGCGGTCGCCGGTCTCGGCGGGTACGAACAGGGTGAGCTTTCCCTTGCCGTCGAGGTCGACGCCCAGCGCCTGGGACGCCTGGCCCTCGATGCTGCCGAGCTTCTTGGTGGTCACCCAGTCGCAGCCGACCGCGACCGGCACGTCGGCGTCGTCGGGGTTGTCCTTGATGTACTGGATCGCCTTGATGAGCATGTCCGAGCCGCCGTCCCAGGTGCCCTGCTTCTCGGTGTCGATGCCGCTCATGTTCCAGGTGCCGGTCTTGTCGCGGTCCAGCACCACCCAGTCGCGGTCGACCTGGAGCAGGGCAATCTCCGGGGCGTCCTCGGGCTCGCCGCCTTGACCACCCTCGCGCTCCTCCACGTACTTGCCGACGAAGAAGGGCACCGGGCTGTCCCCGCGCGCCGCGGCGAGTTCCCCGATCTTCTTGGCCCAGGCCTTCTGGCTGGCCTTGCTGAGGTCGATGACCACCTTGCCCGCGGGCTTCTTGCCCTTGAGCGCCTCCACCACTTCGGCGTGTATGCGGCCCTTGGCGTCGGGTTTGCTGAGCTTGAGCACCAGAATGGTCTTGGACTGCTCGACGAGGTGCAGGGGGGTGAAGTTCGGGTTGATCAGCGCTTTGGCGGTCACGGTCAGGGCCAGGAGCGCCGCCAGGGCCGAAAGGGCCGCGACCAGGAACCTATGAGATTTGCGCATCGTTGTCTCTCCCCACTGGTTAGGTTGCGCCGCCGCGGCAGCGGCATTTGCCGCGCCCCCCGATTCTATGCGCCCCAGCCCTCCGAAGTCTAGCGGATTTCGCAGCTCTCCTCGACCGAGTACTTGAGCTTCACGGCCACTACGCGCCGGTTGAGGCGGTCGCCGACGTAGACGGCTCCCGCGCCGACGGCCACTCCGTAGGGCCAGAGCATCGGGATGTCCGGGGTCGGCACCTTGCTCTTGGGTCCGGCGGAGTCGGCATTGCCGTAGGATCCGAACCAGCAGATCTCGTTGCCGCCGGTGTCGATCACCCCCACGCGGAAGCGGGCCGCGTCCGGGAAGAAACTGCGCCCGAAGCCGTCCACGTCGAACCGGGGCGACTCGCAGCCGCAGGAGACCCGTCCGCCGCCGTCCTCCCAGCCGGGCACCGGGCTGGCCCCGTGGAAGGCCCACTTGGCTCCCTTGACGCCGAGCTTGCGGGTGTATTTCGACCTGCTGGTGCGGCCGTACTCGATGACCAGGTCGCCGCCTCCGCCGCGTTTGATCGATCCGCCGGCCGGGCCGAACTTGAGGATGCAGCCGTACATCATCTCGTACCAGTCGGCCCCCACCGGGTTGACTCCGCGCTGGTAGGATTTGCCCAGGTCCTGGCCATCGAAGCTCTTGGGGAGCTTCTTGCCAGCCGGCCGGCCGGTCACGGCAACGTAGACGTTGCCTTGGTAGTCGAGCCGAGGCGAGTTGATGAAGCGGGTCTGGCACTCGATCAGCTTGGCGTTCCTGACCTTCCCGTCCGCTCCGTGGACCGCCAGGTAGTTGGACGGCCCCAGGGGGCCCTTCTTGTTCATCTGCCAGAGCGCGTAGACGTTGCCCGCGGCGTCGGCGGTGACGCCCCGGGCGCGCAGGCGCAGGGTGCCCTGGTCGTCGGGGCTGGCCAGCATGCCCTTCTTGCCGGTGGGGTAGGGCTTGAGCTTGAGGTCCGGGCCGTAGCGCGCCAGCCAGTTGCTGTAGCCCATGAGGTAGATGTTGCCGTCCAGCCCCACCGAGCCGGTGCCGCGCTTGGTGCCGATATCGGAGATGCCGCCGGACCCTTTGATCACCTGGCCGAGCCCCGGCCCCAGCTTGCCGGTGGCCGGGTCGTACATCTTCCCGTTGGCGAAGAGCCGGTTGCTCCTGTGGTCGGCGACGATCATCAGCACCGGCCCCAGCCCGCCGGAGTTGCCGGGAACCTTGGCCAGGCTGCCCGCGTCGGAGAAGGAGTTGCCCTTGTCCTGGATGCGCAGGGCCTTGAAGTTGCCGGTCCACTTGGAGCGCGCGTGGCCGTACCACAGGATCGGCGGCTCGGCGGAGGCGTCCAGGGCCAGCATGCTGATGTCGTCCTTGCGGTGCAGGGGCACCTTCATCTGGCAGGCCGGCGCGGTGCTCTTCCAGGAGGAGAACTTGAGGAGCTTGCGGTTGCCCTTGGTCCCGGCGGTCAGGTACACCGCCCCGGTCTTGGGGTGGACCTGCACTTGGTCGGGGTTGGCGACCTTGAGCGCGCCGAGGAGCGAACCGTCGGCCTTGAAGACCGCCACCCGGCCGTTGCCGCGGTCGGCGACGTAGACGTTGCCTTTCCCGTCGGTGGCCACGCTGCGGGGGGCGTTGAGCTTATTGCCCGCGCCGGATGCCTTGGGGTCGCCGGCGAAGACCGCCGCCTTCTGGCCGCCCCAGGCGAACTTGTAGACGCAGTTGACGGGACTCTTTCCGCGTCTCCCCGACATTCCCGTCGCGTAGACCGTCTTCCCGTCCGGCGCGAAGGCCAGGTTGCCCCCGCCGTTGCTCGACTTGATGAGCACCGGGCCGAGCACGCCGCCCGTCGGAGGGCTGCCGTCGCCGTTGACGAAGACCACCTGGCCGGTGCCCGCCTGGTTGTAGGTGCCGACCTCCTGGTGCCCGACGAAGGCCACCCGGCCGTCGGCGGCCACCGCCGGCCCGGTGATGGGCAGGTTGCCCAGCCCCGGTATCAGCGAGCGGGTCTCGCCCTGGTAGATGTAGGGGACCTTCCTGCCGTCCACGTCGATTCGCTTGAGGCCCTTGAGCTTGGTTTCGGGGAGGCTGGCGGGGTAGGGCATGATGGTGCACAGGTACTTGCCCTCCCGGGTGTAGACCACGCAGAAGGTGGTGTTGTCGGAGGGATGGAGCTGGCCGTAGCGGTGGAAAACGTAGAGCTCGCCGCTGCCCGGCCGGACTGCCAGAGCGCAGACCCCGCCCAGCGCCGCGGGGTTGTCGCCGATCATCTTCTCGAACTTGGGCGCCAACCCCAGGCCCACCCGGACCTTGAAGGGCCCGCCGGAGGCGGGCTTGCCCAGGTCGTCCTTGCCGTCCCATTCCAGCGTCTGGGCAAGGCCCTTCTTGAGCGGCGCAGGGGCCTTGTTCCCCAGGACCCCGGCGGCCAAGTGGCGGACCACCTTGCCTTTGGCGTCAAGGATGTAGACGGCGCAGTCGGTCTTGGCCGAGGCCGAGAAAGTGATCTTGACCTTGCCCCCGGCCTTGGCGGCCCGGGGCTTGGCGGCGAACTTGACCTCGCCGGCTCCGGCCGCGGCCGAAGCGCTCAAGAGCAGAGCAGTCACGCTTGCCAGAAGTCCGCGCATGGGAATCTCCTTCGACCCGAGTCGATCTCCGCGGCTCCTGCGGGCAGGTCATTGTCCGGGGAGCGCGCGCCTGGTACATACTGAAATGTACGCAGGAAGCCGTACTGCCGAGCTAATTCGGCAAAAAGCGTAGTAGGTCAATTCGGAGGGCGTAGCGTGGCAGGGGCCGCTACGCCCCTGACGGGATGCGGGTCCTATGTCTCGGACTGCCGGTTGCTTCGCGCCGCCGGGAAGCTAGAATGCACAGCTCCCGGCAAGCCTCGGACCCGGCAACAGACGGAAGCGAGATGCGGATCTTCTGGAAATACTTGCGGCGCTACTGGTACCTGGTGGCCATTGCGGCCGTCTTCCTGTGCTGCACCGACGTGGCCCAGGTGCTGATCCCCCGGTACTTCAAAGTCGCCCTGGACCTTCTCGAGAAGGAGGGGACCACTCGCGACGACCTCGTGGACATCGCGCTCATCGTCGCCGTCCTGTTCATGATAGTGGCCATCTTCAGAATGCTCTGGCGGCTGATAATGTGGCCGCTGGCCCGGCGGGTGGAGTACGGGGTGCGCGGCGAGCTCTTCGCGCACATGCAGCGCCTGGCCCCCGGCTTCTACCACAAGCATCTCTCGGGAGACTTGGTCAGCCGGGCGTCCCACGACATCGACTCCCTGCGGATGTTCTTCTCGATGGGCTTCGCGATATTCTTCGACGTGATCTTCGTCATGCCCCTGGCGATCTACTGGATGGCCGGGATCGACTGGCGCCTGACCCTGGTGGTGGCCCCGCCCATCCTGATAGCGCCGCTCTTCTCGCTGGCCATCACCAAGCGGCTCTCGCGCTCCTTCCGGGAGGCCCAGGACAGCCTGGGCCTGTTGACCGCCCGCGCGCAGGAGGACATCGGCGGGACGCGCGTGCTCAAGACCTACGCCCGCGAGGCGGTCGCCGCCGCCAACTACGCGCGGATGAACGACCACACTCGCGGGAAGTACCTCAAGCTGGTCAAGTATTACAGCTTCATCGGCCCATACTTTCATACGGTGCATCAGGTGGCCACCATGCTGCTCTTGATGGCCGCGAGCGTCTGGGCGCTGGCCGGCAAGGTGACCGCCGGCGAGTTGGTGGCCTTCGAGGGCTATATAGGGCTGCTCTCCTGGCCGACCTTCGGGCTGGGCTGGGGCATCACCATGATGCAGCGCATGCGCGCCTCGCTGGCCCGCGTCCAGGAGATTCTCGACGAGCCCCAGCGCGAGCGCGCCGAGGCGACCCGCGGGCCGGACCAGGTCCGCGGAGACATGTCGTTCAAGAACCTGACCTTCAACTACGGCGGCGAGCAGCCGGTGCTGGAGGGGCTTTCGCTGGAAATACCCGCCGGCCAGGTACTGGGGGTCACCGGGCCGACCGGCGGCGGCAAGAGCACGTTGCTCTCGCTGGCCGTGGCCCTGGTCGAGCCGCCGGAGGGCACGGTGTTCCTCGACGGGCACGACGTCCGCGGCATCGCCCCCGAGAAGCTCCGCCGCCACGCGGCCCTGGTGGAGCAGACCCCCTACCTCTTCAGCCGGACGCTCTCCGAGAACCTGGCCTTCACCCGGCCGGAGGCCAGCGCCGAAGAGGTTCGCGAAGCGGTGCGGGTCTCGGGCCTGGAGCCCGACCTCCGCCAGTTCGAGGAGGGCCTGGACACCCTGGTCGGCGACCGGGGCATCACCCTCTCGGGCGGGCAGCGCCTGCGGGTGGCCTTGGGGCGGGCGCTGGTGGCCCGGCCGCAGGTGCTGCTGCTGGACGACGCATTCAGCGCGGTCGACGTCCACACCGAGGAGGCGGTCTGGAACGCCCTCCGGGAGAAAATGGCCGGGCGCACCGTGGTGGTGGTCAGCCACCGGGTCAGCGTGCTGCGGCGCTGCGACCGCATCGCGGTGGTCGAGGGCGGCCGGATCAGTGAGCAGGGGACGCACGAGGAGCTGCTGGCCGGGGACGGATTCTACGCGCGGACCTTCGCGCTCCAGGAGATGTTCGAGCAATGAGCCTGCCGGTGGAAGAAGCCCAGCTGGGCAAGATCTACGACCATCGGCTGGTGCGCAAGCTCTGGCCCTACCTCCGCCGCTACCGGCGGGAGATAGCTTTCGTGTGCCTGGCGCTGGTGGGTTACACCGCTTCGCAGATCGCCTGGCCGATGGTCTTCGGGAGCATCGGCGAGAAGCTGGGCATGGCCCAGGCGAGCGGCGAAGTCCGCATGCTGATAGTCTCCTTCGTGGTCCTGGGAGTGGGAGCAACGCTCGCGGAGTTCACCCGTTACTATCTATCGATGACCGCCTGCCAGCACCTGGTCGCCGACCTGCGCGCGGCGCTGTACGCGCGTTTCCAACGGATGCCGCTTTCCTATTTCGACCGCATGCCCAGCGGCAAGGTGCTCTCCCGGCTGATCCACGACCCCAACGCTCTGGAAGACCTGTTGGAGGTGGGGTTCGTGAGCATGATCGGCAACGGGCTGCACCTGGCCGGCATATCCGTGGCCATGATCGTTCTCGACTGGCGCCTGGCGCTGATGGCTTTCGTCACCGTCCCGATCATAGTGGCGATCACACTGCTATATAGGCCGATGATGCGCCGGGCCTTCCGCAAGATGCGCGAGATGATCTCCCGCCTCAACGCGCGCATGGAGGAAAACATCTCCGGGCACACCGCGGTGCTGGTCCTCAACCAGGAGCAGCGCTGCGCGGCGGAGCTCGACGAGGCCAACACCAACCTGCGCCGCTCGCGGGTGCGCGCGGCGGTGCTGCACGCCATCTTCCCTCCGTTCATCCACGCCGCCCTAGGCCTGGGAGTGGCCGTGATCATCTGGTACGGCGGCGGCAGGATGCTGACCGGCGATATTCCCAAAAAGCAGCTGATCACCTTCGTCATCTACATGAGCATGTTCGGCTGGCCCCTGCAGATGATGATGGAGCACGTCCAGGTGCTGCAGTCGGCCATGGCCGCGCTGGAGCGCATCTTCGGATTCATGGACGAGCCCGGCGACGACCTCGCCGCCCCTGCGGCCGCCGAGCCGCCTGGCTTGCGCCCCGCGGCGCGCTCCCGGGGAGAGATCGAGTTCCGCGACGTGTGGTTCGCCTACCGGGAGGGCGAGTGGATTCTCAAGGGCCTGTCCTTCCGGGCCGCGCCCGGGGAGCGCATCGCCATCGCCGGTCCCACCGGTGCGGGCAAGACTACGGTCCTCAGTCTGGCCAGCGCGCTCTACCGCCCGCAGCGGGGGAAGATACTCCTCGACGGCCGCGACCTGGCCGAGCTCGACCCCCGCTACCTGCGCCGCCAGGTGGCCACCGTGTTACAGGACGTGTTCATCTTCTCGGACACCGTGACCGAGAACGTCCGGCTGTGGGAGCCGGGCTTGGAGGCCGAGACGGTGTCCGCCTCGTGCGCGCGGGCCCAGGCCGCGGGGCTGGTCGGCGGGCTGCCGGGCGGCTACGAGCACAAGCTCGGCGAGCGCGGCGCGAACATCTCCGCCGGACAGCGCCAGCTGCTCT
>CAZONU010000274.1:0-6989 GCA_964581145.1 uncultured Planctomycetia bacterium | reverse complement strand
GCCGGGGACGTTGAGGAACATCGGCAGCCCCGCGCCGTTGGCGATGAAGCAGGCGTCGAACTCGCCCATGATCTGGGAGATCGTGATCGTCTTGCCGACGATAACGTTCAGCTCGATCTTCACGCCCAGCGACTCGACGTTGGCCACCTCCTCATCGACGATTCGTTTGGGCAGGCGGAACTCCGGAATGCCGTATCGCAGCACCCCGCCGGCCGCGTGCAGCGCCTCGAAGATCGTCACGTCGTGGCCCATCCGCGCCAGTTGATCTGCCGCGGTCAGCCCGCCCGGGCCTGAGCCGACGACGGCTACCTTTCGGCCGGTCGCCGCCACCGATGCGCTCGGGGCGTCCAGGTGCTCCCCGGCCCAGTCCGCCACGAACCGCTCCAGCCAGCCGACGGCAACCGGCTGACCTTTTTGGCCGCGCACGCAGACCTCCTCGCACTGCACTTCCTGCGGGCAGACCCGCCCGGTCGTGCCCGGCAGCGCGTTGTCCGCGCGAAGAATCTCCGCCGCCGCGGCGAAGTCGCCCTCGGCCACTTTCTCGATGAATTCGGGAATCCGCACACCCACCGGGCAGCCTTCCACGCAGGGCCGGTTCTTGCATTGGATACACCGCCGCGCCTCTTCGACGGCGGCTTGCTCGCCGAGGCCGAGATTCACCTCTTCGAAGTTCGCCGCGCGGGGGGCTGCATCCTGCTCGGGCATTCTCACCCGTTCGATGGCCATGCGCTGCTTGCGTGTCGGCCGCTGAGAACTCATTCGGCGCCCTCCGGTCGCAGGGAGCCGAGCGGATCGTCCAGGCGGCACCTCTCTTCGTTGTAGGCGTTCTGGCGGCTGGCCAGTTCCTCGAAGTCCACCACGTGCCCGTCGAACTCCGGCCCGTCCACGCAGGCGAACCGAATCTGGCCGTCGACGGTCACGCGGCAGCCGCCGCACATCCCCGTGCCGTCGATCATGATGGGGTTGAGGCTGACCACCGTGGGGATGCCCGCGGCTTTCGTCACCTTGCATACCGCGCGCATCATGGGCACCGGGCCGATGGCCAGGGCCTCGTCGATCTTCTCCCCGCGGTCGATGACCTCCTGGAGCACGTCGGTGACGAAGCCCTTGCGGGCGTAGCTGCCGTCGTCGGTCGCGACCAGCAGCTCATCGCAGACCGCGCGGAACTCCTCTTCGAGGATCAGGAGGTCCTTGGTGCGCGCGCCCATGATGCCGATGACCTTGTTGCCGGCCTTCTTCATGGCCTCGGCGATGGGGTAGGCGACCGCCACGCCGATGCCCCCGCCGACCGCCGCCACGGTGCCGATCTTCCTGATCTCGGTGGGCTTGCCCAGCGGACCCACTACATCTTGAATCTCCCCGCCGGCGGGCACCTCGCCCAGCCCCCGCGTCCCGGCGCCGACCACCTGGAAGATCACCGAGATGGTGCCCTTTTCCGTGTTGCTCATGGCGATGGTCAGGGGGATGCGCTCGCCGCGCTCGTCTTTTTTCAGGATTACAAACTGGCCCGGCCTGCGCTTGGCGGCGATCTTGGGGGCGGCTAACTCCAACAGAACGGTGTCCGGCGCTATCTCCCGTCGTTCGACTACTTTGGCCATTTCTACTCCCCGGATGGTGCGAAGCTTGTGGAACTCGGAGGGTGATTCTAGGCTCGGTCGGGGGGGCAGTCAAGCAAACGCGCGGGGCAATGTCCGGCCGGTCAGGTTCTCATTCCCTGAGCACTTTTCGGAGGATGCGACGCAACATTTCCTCTATGAGCTCGGAAACGCCCCTTTCCCAATTGGGGTCTTTGCGCCTGCGTCTCTCCTGGTCGATCCTTTTCCGTTCGCCGCCGAGCAGCTTCAGCGCTGTTTCGCGCCTTTCTTGTCTGTCGCCGAGCGGCCTCACCGCCGTTGCGCGGTCGCCCAGGTGGGACATGGCCCAGGCGGCCCTGATCCGCACCCTGGCGTCATTGTCACGGGTCGCCTGGGAAATTGGCTTCACCGCCCGGGGGGCGGCGATCCAGCCCAGCGCCTCGACCGCCATCTCGCGCACGCGGGGGTCTTCGTGCTTCAGCGCGGAGATCAGGGAACTCACCGCCGGCTTACCGATTCGCTGCAGGGCCTTGCACGCGGCGGAGCGCACGTTGACGTTCCCGTCGCTTAGAAGCTCAATGAGCGCCCCGATTGCGCGGTCGTCCGCCGCCACGCCGAGCGCCTTTATGGCCTCATAGCGGACGTTCTCGTGCTCGTCTTCAACCAGGCGCACCAGCGTCGGGACGGCGGGTTCCCCGCACAACCCCAGCATGCGCGTCGCGATTCCGCGCCGGGTGGCGACCCAGTCCGGAAGGCGCAGGTAGGTGGAGAGGTGCCGGGTCGCTGCCTGGGGGCCGCCCATTTCTCCAATTTCCTTCTCGACGTGAGATGGCATACCATCAATACAACGCTCCACCGCCCTGCGCGTCTGCCACACCGGCAGGGCCACCGCGCCGACGAACCAGGCGGCGCCGAGAGCCAGCAGCATCCCGGCGCCCCAGCCGACTATGGCGCGCCGGGAAGGCCCGCCCTTCTCTTTTTGCCCTTTTTCACCCACTGATACGCGGCTTCCGGGGGAAGCCGGCGGCAGCTAGAAGAGCTCCCCCTTGGCCGGCGGCTTCTTCCTGGGCTTGGGCTTCTTCTCGGCCTTGTCGCCGTTCTCGTCCTCGCCCTCGCCGCCCTCTTCCTCGCCTTCGTCTTCCCTCTCTTCGAGGAACTCCTCCACCAGCAGGCGCCGGACCAGGTTGCGGCGGAGCTCGACGGGCACGTCGGCTCTCAGGATGGTTATCTCGATTTTGCCGTCGTCGATCTTCATCCAGATGGTGGCCCAGACCTCGTCGGGCTTGACCTGGCGGCTGAACATGAAGACGCCGTGCTCGTGCGACACCTCCAGCCCGCAGGAGCGCGCGAAGAGGTGCACCGTGCTCCATATCGGCGTGTCCTTGAGCGTGAAGGAGACCGGCTTGCCTTCCATGGCCTTGATGGTCTTCTGCGTGGCCAGCATGTTGACCCCGGTCTTCTCGCGGAGAATTCCCAGGCACTTCTCGAAGGGGGTCTTCTTGAAGTCGACGCTGATCCGTCTGGCCATCGGTTCCTCGTTGTCATCCTCCTGCGCCCGGGCAGCGGCCCCAGAGAGAACTGTCAGCAACGCAATTGCGGTCAGACCTTTGATAAGTCTCATGGCCGTCTTCCTCCTCTCGGCGTCTCCCCGCCCCCGCCCGGCGGCGGCAGGTCAATCTTCCAGGCCCGGCCCTCCCGGACCACCGGGGCGGGCATGATCTTTCTCAATCCGGCTCGGGCGCGGAGCACGCCCCTGGCGCTCGCGCCCTCGAACTCCACGTGGACGTGCCCGACGGGCATTGAGCCCAGGGGCTTCTTCCAGGCGGGCTCCAGCGCCTTGACCGCTCCTTGCCAGCCCAGCTTCGCGAAGCGCGTGGAGTTCTCGCGGCTGAAGACCGTCTTGAAAAGCGCCAGGTCGTTGGTCTTCATTGCGCGCAGGGCGTCGGCGAGGGGTTTGGCCTCCGGCAGTTGTTCGAGGTTCCAGGCCAGGAGCTCCCCCGCCGGGGCCGGCTTGGCCGCCGCGCGGGGAATCTCGCCGGTGTCCCAGAAGAGCAGCTTGCCGTCCTCCCCGCAGGAGGCCAGCCGGCGGCCGCCCGGATGGAAGGCCAGCAGCCTGGCGGACTTGGCGTGGCCCTTGAGCACCGCCAGCTGCCTGGCGGTCCTCGGTTCCCAGAGGTGAACGTCGCCGCCCTGCTGGGCGGTGGCCAGGGCGCCGCCGGCGGGGCTGAAAGCCACTTTCCGCGTTGAGCGCTGCGGCACGTAGAAGTTCTGCAGCGGCGCGCGCTTCTGCATGTCCCAGACGGTGATGCTGGAGTCCATGTGCCCGGTGGCCAGGAGCTTCCCGTCGGGACTGAAGGCCAGGCTGCCCACGTCGCTGCTGGCGCTCACCCGGGGTATCGTGTAAGTGAGGCCCTTCCCGGTTTCGAGGTCCCAGACCGTGAACTTGTTGGTCATGCTGCTGAGAACCAGCAGCCGCCCGCCGGGCGAGAAGGCCAGCCTGCGCTGCTGTTCGGACATCTCCACCTTGGCCAGCACCGCGAAGCTCCTGGCATCGAGGACGGCCAGCTGTTTCCAGGCGCAGGTGGCCGCGAGCCGCCCGTTGGGGCTTATGGCCACGTAGATGTGCTTGAGCCCCTCGGCCCGGTGCCGCCGGCTCCAGCCCAGCCGGCCCGAGGGATGCAGCGGGTAGCGGACCAGGAAGCCCGAGACGTCGGCCACGAAGACCGCCCCGCCGCCCGGCGCGACCGCCAGGGACTCCGGGCGGTGCGGCACGATGATGTGTTGAAGCTCCTTGCCGCTGAGCCCGTCCCACAGCCGGACCTTGAAGCCCCCGTAGCCAGCCCCCACCAGAAAGCGTCCGTCGGGGGTGTAGGCCAGGTCGTGGAGGTCCTTGCCCAGGCCGACGGCCGCCGTCTGCATCACCGGGGGGCTGTTCGCGTAGAAAGGAGATGGCCTGACGCCGCCGGCCGGCGCGGCCGGGGCCAGCAGCGCCTTCGCGACGGGCGCGAGTGCTGGCGCTTCCTTGCCGTCTCCGGCGCCTTCGCCCGACCCCTCACCCGGCTTGCGGCTCTTCCACCAGACCCCGCCGCCGATCGCCAGGGCGACGACCACCAGGAGTGCCACCAGCGGACCCCGCCGTGCCCCGCGCGGCGCCGGCCCCCGCGAGACAGCCCCGAGCTGGTCCTCGGTCCCCCCCGGTGGCGGCTGCGGGGCCGGGGCCGCGGCGGGCTTCGGCCCGGCCGGCGGGGTTTTCTCCTCGGGCGCGCGGAAGCTCGTGCCACAGAGGTAGCAGAGATCGGCGTCGGCGGGATTGGTCGCCGAGCACTGGGGGCACTTGCACTTCCCGGACGGCGGGGAGGCGTTCTCTGCGCTCACAGCCTCGTCTCCTGGGTCCCGATCCGGGTACAGTCTACTCGGAGCGCGGGGCGAAGGCAAGGGGCGGCCGCGCCTCCGGCTACGCGCCCCGGCCGCTTGACAGCCGCGCCGGGGGCCGCTACCTTAGTAACTTCAACGCGCTGGAGACGGGCTCACGGACGGAGGAGAGATGGGCAGCAAAGAGAAACTGACTCAGGACATAGAGAAGCGCAAGGCGGCGCTGGCCAAGCAGGCCGCCGAGGACAGCAAGGCCACGCCGGAGAAAGTCCGCGGGACGCGCAAGCAGCTCAAGCGCGCCCAGCGCGGCCTGGCCAAGATGGCCCGCGCCGAGAAGATCCTCGCGGGCAAGAAGGGAGAGAAGAAGGAAGAGGAAGGCCAGAGCTCATGATCGACCGCGAACTGATCGCCGCGGTCCTGGAACGGGCCCTGGCGGGCGGCGCGGACTTCGCCGAACTCTTCGCCGAGGACACCCGCCGCTTCACTCTGGCCTACGTCGACCGCATGGCCAAGCGCATGGTCCGCGGGCGCGACCGCGGCGCCGGATTGCGGGTCTTTTACGGGGAGCGCGCGGTCTACGCGCACACTTCCGACCTCGAGCGCGAGAACCTCCTGGAACTGGCCGCCACCGTGGCCGCCGCCGGGGAGGGCGGCGCCGCCGGGGCGCTCAAGCCGGTGGGCGAGGTCAGCTCCGCGGAGATCATCGCCGTCGAGGAGCCGGCCTCGAGCGCCGAGACCGCCGAGTACCTGGACTTCGTCCGCCGCGCCGACGAGGCCGCCCGCGCGGTGGACCCGGTCATCGTCCAGGTCTCGGCCAGCGCCAACTGGTCCGAGAGGGAAGTCCTGGTGGCCAACAGCGAGGGGGTGCACGCCGCCGAGAAGCGCAGCTACCTGATGACCGGCATCGAGGCGGTGGCCGCCGAGAAGGGCGAGCAGCAGACCGGCACCGAGCGGCGCGGCAGCCGCACCGGACTGGGCGCTTTCCGGGACATCGACGCGGAGGCCGTCGCCGGCAGGGCCGCCCAGTGCGCGGTGCGCATGGTCCGCGCGCCCTACGCCCCGGCCGGCAACATGCCCGCGGTCATCGGCAACGCCTTCGGGGGGGTCATCTTCCACGAGGCCTGCGGCCATTCCCTGGAGACGACTTCAGTGGCCAAGGGCTCCTCGACCTTCGCCGGCAAGCTCGGCCAGCAGGTCGCCGCCGGGTGCGTCACCGCCATCGACGACGGCACCACTCCGGACGTCTGGGGCACCACCGCGGTCGACGACGAGGGCACGCCCACGCAGAAGACGGTGCTCATCGAGAAGGGCGTCTTGAAGAGCTACCTGGTCGACCGCCTGGGCGCGGTCAAGACCGGCTACGGAATAACCGGCAGCGGCCGGCGGGAGAGCTACCGCTTTGCTCCCACCAGCCGGATGCGCAACACCTACATCGCCGCGGGGAGCGACGAGTTCGACGCGATGATCGCCTCCATCGACAGCGGACTCTACGCCAAGAAGATGGGCGGCGGCTCGGTGGACCCGGCCACCGGCGAGTTCAACTTCGCGGTGGTCGACGGCTACCTTATAAAGAAGGGCAAGCTGGCCGGCCCGGTGCGCGGCGCCAGCCTGATCGGCTTCGGGCACGAGATCATCCAGCGCATCGAGATGATCGGCTCGGATCTCGAGCTGGAGCCCGGCACCTGCGGGTCGATCTCCGGCTGGGTGCCCACCACCGTGGGCCAGCCGTCCATCAAAGTGTCTGAAATCACCGTGGGCGGGAGGGGCTGATCATGAAGGGCACCGAAGCCGCCCGCAAGGCCCTGGAGCTGGCCGCGGAGCGCGGGCTCAGCGCCGAGGCCTACTACTCCGTGACCCGCGAGGTGGAGATCCGCTGTTTCGGGGGCAAGGTGGAGCACTTCGAGCGCGCCGAGAGTGGCGGGCTGGGGCTGCGCGTGGTGCGGGATGGCCGCGCCGGCCTGGCCTACACCGAGCTCCTGACACCCGAAGCGGTGGAAGAGACGCTCGCCGCCGCCGCGGAAGCCACCGAGCACCCGGCGCCCC
>CAZONU010000273.1:2622-7015 GCA_964581145.1 uncultured Planctomycetia bacterium | reverse complement strand
ATCACCCATGATCTGAGCCTCATGCGCAACATGGCCACGCGGGTGGCGATCATGAAGGAAATGAGGAAGGCGAAGTCTTAGGGGGGAACAGGGGTTGAACGGCAGTGGACAAGCTTCTGGGAACTCTGGCAGCGATAGTCGCAGTCGCCGCCGCGGGGATCGTTTCTTACCTGGTGCTCGAGCGCCTGGCCGCGGAGCGGCCGGCGCTCAACGTCGTCCAGCAGGCGGAGGAGTGAGGCGAGCGGTCCCCGGGCGGCCTGAGAGGAGAGAAAGGAGGTGACGGAGATGCTGGATGTTTCGAACCTGGCTCCGGCAAGCGGTGCGGCACCCCCCGCCGAGGGGGCGCCGGCCGGCGGGGAGGCGCCGAGCTCAGGGGTCTTTGACGTCGCTTTCCAGAACGCGGTATCGGCCCAGGAGGTCGCCGCCGGGACGGCGGCTCCCGCCAGTGAAGGGGGGAGCGTCGGTGAAGCGACCGGCCAAGAGGGCGGCGCCGCGCCGGAGGCCGGGAGTCAGGAGCAGCCCGGCGCGGAGCCGGAGGAAGACGTGCCCGCCTCGAGCGCGGCCGAAGCGGCAGTCCTGGCCGCGGCGCTGGTGCCGGCTGACGTGCTCCCCGCCGCGGATGCGGTGCTGGAGCTCGCTGCCGGACAGGGTCCGGCCGCCGGAGTCCAGGTCGTGCCGGGGAGCGAGCTGGGGCTGGATGTTCGGGTCGAGACGCCGGGCGCGGAGGCCCCGCCGGTCGAAGCGAGTCGCGCCGGGAGCGAGATCGAGCTCCCCGGAGCGGCCGGGCAGGAGGTTGCGGGCCAGCCGGTCGCCGAGGGCGCGGAGTTGGAGTCCAAGCTCGCGCAGCTGGATGGCCAGGTCGCTGCTCCGCAGGACGCCGGCGAAACCAAAGCAGAGACGCTCGAAGCTCCGGACCGCGGCGAGGCGGCCGAGGAGGCCCTCAAGGCTCCGGTCGCCGCGACCAAGGAAGAGACCGAGCGCGGCGCGCTGCCGGAAGGGGCGCGCGCCAATGAGAACCCGCAAGTCGGGCCGGGGAGAACTGAGACGAGCGAGCCGCAGCCGGCCCAGGCGGCGGTCCCGGCCGCCGAAGTCAGGGCCGCCGCGGAAGGCCCCGCCGCCGAAGCCGCACGAAGTCCGGGAGCCGCCCCGCAGCGCGAGGCGGTCATGGACCAGGTGGTCCGCTCGGCGCGGCTCAATCTGGCCAAGGGCAATACCCGGTTCGAGCTGCGCCTGGAGCCGCCCAGCCTGGGACGCGTGGGCGTGGTCCTGGACCTCAAGGACGGGGCGCTGTCGGTCAGCTTCAGCGTGGAGAACGAGGCCGTCAGGGAGCTGCTCCAGAACAGCATGCCCCAGCTGCGGGCGGCGCTGAGCGCACAGGGCCTCAGCGTGGAGGGCCTGGACGTGTACAGCTCGGGCCCGGAGGCCGGCGAGCAGGGGGGGCCGGACAGCGGCTCCGGCGGCGGGCGCCGGGACGGAGGCGGCGGCGAGGCGGAAGCTTCCGCCGAGGCAGCCGCGAGAGGGGCCGGTGCGCTCCGGGCCGAGGGCGGCTCGGTTGAGTACTGGGCATAGGAAAGGGGGGTGAGCCAATGGTTGTACCGATAGCCGGAACGAGCGGGTCGGGCGGCTCCATCGCCGCCGCCGCCCGCGGCGCCATCGGCCAGTCGGAGCTGAACACCGACCAGTTCCTGCAGCTGCTGGTCACGCAGCTGCAGAACCAGGATCCGCTTGAGCCGCTGAGCAACGAGGACTTCCTGACCCAGCTGGCCCAGTTCCAGTCGCTGCAGGAGCAGATCGAAACCTCGGCCAACACCAAGAACCTGCTCCTGGCCCAGAGCCTGGGCGCGGCCAGCGCGCTGGTCGGCAAGAGCATCGTCGCGGTCCACGAGGGCTTCCTGATGGGCGGCCGGGTGGACAAGGTGGTGGTGATCAACGGCGTGGTCATGCTGGTGGTCGAGGGTGTCGAGGTCGGCCTCGACGAGGTCCTGGAAGTGAGAGAGGAGGGGGACTGACGTGGCGGGAGACCAGATATCGCTTCCGGTCGCGGGGATGCCGGGGCTCGCCGCCCGGGCCGGGCCGGCGCCGCAACCGCGCGCCACGGGGTCCGGGGCGGACTTCGCAGAGGTCCTGGACGCCCGCCTGCAGGGGGGCCTGCGCTTCAGCAAGCACGCCGAGGCGCGCCTGGCCAGCCGGGAAATCCCGCTGAGCGAGCGCGAGCGCGAGCGCCTGGCCGAGGCGACCAGCGAGGCGGAGAAACGGGGGGCGCGCGAGGCGCTGCTGCTCATGGGCAACGTGGGCTTCATCGTCAGCGTGCCCAACCGCACGGTGATAACCGCGCTGGACAGCTCGCGAATGCGGGCGGGCGTCATCACCGGCATCGACGCCGCCGTGGTGGTGGCCCATGAATAGACAGACGAGGGAAACGGGTCGGACCCGCAGGACCGGGGGGGCCGAAGAGCGGCTTCCCGCCGGCCTGCCGGGGGCCCGGCGGCCGCTGAACGACGGAGGCGGCCGCGACGTCACCGGTTCACACATCGGGCAGGAGGATCAGTCATGGCTCTGAGTCAGTCACTGTTTTCGGCGATTACCGGCCTGATCAATCACCAGACCAGGCTGGACAACATCGGCAACAACCTGGCCAACATCAACACGGTGGGCTACAAGCGGAGCGCCCTGCTCTTCCAGGACATCCTCAGCCAGACCATCCGCGGGGGCATGGCTCCCAGCGCCACCCGCGGCGGCACCAACCCGCTGCAGCTGGGGCTGGGCATGCAGGTGGCCTCGGTGGTGCAGGAGTTCACCCAGGGCGGCCTGGAGACCACCGGCAAGCAGAGCGACCTGGCCCTGGAGGGGGACGGCTTCTTCAAGGTGGTGGGCGGCAGCGTGGTGCGCTACACCCGCGACGGGGCCTTCACCATCGGGCAGGCCGGGGAGCTCTTGACCGCCAACGGCTTCAGCGTCCACGGCTGGAACGCGGACGTGAACAACATCATCGATACCACCCGGAACACCGAGGCGGTGATCATACCCCTGGGCGAGAAGCGCATCGCCAGGGAGACTGACAACGTCTTCTACACCGGGAACCTGAATTCCTCGGGCAGCGTGGCCAGCCTGAACGGTCAGCTCGATTCGTTCGGGCTGGCCTCGGACGCGCTCGGCACCGCGGCGGTTGCCGGGGACTCCCTGGCCGGCCTCTACTACAACGACGGCACCGGCTGGCAGCAGCTCTTTCCCGGGCTGGTCAACGGCGACACGATCACGATCAGCGCGGTCAAGGGCAACCGGACCGTCAGCCAGGACATCATCTACAACGGGGAGACCGCGGGAGCATTCGCCGCCCAGATAGAGGACGCCCTGGGCATTCAGACGATTGCCGGGGGCGGCGTCGACGCGGCCGCCCGGGTTCAGTTCCTCGCGCCGTCGTCCACCTGGCAGGTGACCAGCAACGCCGGCGAGCTCAGCGACATCAGCCAGCTCGAGTTCATTCACAGCGGCGTTACCACCGGCATCTTCAGCACGACCACCGCGGCCGACGGCGAGAGCGCGGCGACCAGCGCGATAATCTACGACTCGCTGGGCAACGAGCACTTGGTGACGCTGACCGCGAGCCTGATCTCGCGCGACAACATCAGCTCCACCTGGCGGTGGTACGCCGACGCCGTGGACGACACCGACCTGGACCTGGCGGTGGGCAACGGCACGGTGGTCTTCGACGATGAGGGCCAGTTCCTGAGCGAGTCGGGCGATCAGGTGATCATCGACCTGGACCTCCTGGGGGTGAGCACCCAGCTGATCGTCAACCCCGATTTCGAGCTCCTGACCCAGTTCGCCAACCTGCTCGGCTCGGAGATCAACGTCCGCGCGCAGGACGGCGCGCCCATGGGCGTGCTGACCAACTACGGCATCGGCGAGGACGGCACGGTCACGGGCCTGTACAGCAACGGGCTCACCGAGGCCCTGGGCCGGATCTGCGTGACCCGCTTCGCCAACAACAACGGCCTGCTGCGCGACGCCCAGAACATGTTCAGCGCGGGGCCCAACTCCGGCCTGGCCCAGGACGGCGAGGCCCTGAGCAGCGGTCGCGGGGCCATCCGCGCGGGCACCCTGGAGAGCTCCAACGTGGACATCGCCCGGGAGTTCACCGACATGATCACCACCCAGCGGGGCTTCCAGGCCAACGCGCGGACCATCACCGCCAGCGACGAGATGCTCATTGAGCTCATCAACCTGACGCGGTAGGCGCGGGTCGAAACCGGGGGCCGCGCGGCGGTGAGGCCGGGCGGGCCCCGGGGAAACAGGGAGGACCGGACGAGATGATTCGGCTGACCAGGCTCAACGACAGGCCCCTGGTGGTCAACGCCGAGCTCATCAAGTTCATTCAGGAGACGCCGGACAC
>CAZONU010000273.1:0-2612 GCA_964581145.1 uncultured Planctomycetia bacterium | reverse complement strand
ACACGGTGATCACCCTCCGGGACAACCAGAAGATCCTGGTCAAGGAGGGCGCCGACGAGGTGATCGGCAGGGTCATCGAGTACGCGCGCGCGCTGCGCTGGATACCGGGGATGTAGGTGTAGGAGAGCGGTCGATGGACATTGCGACCATAGCGGGACTGATCATCGGGGCGTTCTTCGTACTCTACGGGATCGTGACCGGCGAGTTCAAGATGGACAACTTCTGGGCCTTCGTGAACCCGCCGTCGATGTTCATCGTGGGCGGGGGGCTCTTCGGGGCAGTGGCCATCAGCTTTCCGCTCAAGGACCTGCTGCGCATCCCCAAGGTGTTTCTGATCGCGGTCAGGGGCCGCAAGGACTCGCCCGTGGAGATGATCAACAAGCTGGTGCAGTTCGCCGAGGTCGCCCGGCGCGACGGCATCCTGGCGCTGGAGGGGGTCACCGAGGACCTCGACGACGAGTTCCTGGTCCGCGGCATCCAGCTGGCGGTGGACGGCACCGACCCGGAGCTCATCGAGCAGATCATGAACACCGAGCTGGAGAACCTTTCCGACCGGCATGTCGGCGGGAAGCGGCTGTTCGACGGGATGACCAAGTACGCCCCGGCCTGGGGCATGATCGGCACGGTCATCGGGCTGATTCTCATGTTGAAGGGCCTCAGCGCCGAGGCCGACCCCGCGGCCATCGGCCAGGGCATGGCCGTGGCCCTGGTGACCACCTTCTACGGCGCGCTGCTGGCCAACTACGTGTTCAACCCCGTCGCCGACAAGCTGGTGGCCAAGCAGGAGGCGGAGATGCTCATGCGCAACATCGTGGTCCGCGGCGTGCTGGCCATCCAGTCCGGCGACAATCCCAGAATCGTGGAGCAGAAGCTGCGCATCTTCCTGCCGCCGGGCCTCCGGGCGGTGGAGAGCCGGCGGTAGCGGACGAGAGGGGCGGCCGATGGCCAAGAAAAAGCCCGAAGAGATCAGCGCGCCGCTGTGGTGCCTGACCTATGGCGACATGATCACCCAGTGCATGGCCTTCTTCGTCATGCTCTTCGCCCTCTCGGAGGTGCGTTCGGACAGGGCCCGCCAGGTGCTGCACGAGATCAGCAGGGCCTTCAACCGCCAGCCGGCGGTGGGCGGAGCGGTGGGCCTGAAGACCGCCACCAGCTTCGCGCGCCACCGCAAGGCCGCGCTGGAGGAGGCCATCACCGGCCCGGAGATACTGGTGGTGAGCTCCCCGACGGGCCAGAGGGTGGTGATCGGCGGCAGCGTGCTCTTCAAGCGGGGCAGCGCGGAGCTCCTGCCCGGGGCTCACCGCGTCCTGGGGGAGGCCGCCGGCAATCTCGAGGGCTACCACAACCGGGTGGAGATCCGCGGGCACGCCTCCCAGGGCGAGCTGCCCGGGGGTTCCAAGTACGCCGACGAGTGGGAGCTTTCCTTCTACCGGGCCAAGGCGGTGGCGGGCTTCCTGGTCCGGGAGGGAAGGATCAAGGAGAAGCGCCTGCGGGTGACCGGGTGCTCCTACTACAATCCGGCGGCGCCGAGCATGTTCGAGGATGAGGACTCGCGCAACCGTCGGGTGGAAATAGTAGAGATGGGCGAGTTCACGCCTTAGGAGACAGTCATGCCTGAAGAAATCCAAGGAGAGGATATGCCCGCGCCGGGCCGTTCCGGCGGCAGGAGGATCGGGCCGATACTCATCGGCGGCGTGGTGCTGGTGCTGATCCTGATGGTCGTGGCCGCGGTCCTGGTCTTGGGGAGGAAGCCCCCCCCCCAGTACGTCAGCAAGGGCGGCGAGGAGGTCTATCCCGCCGAGATCCTGGACATACCGCCGCTGGAGATGAAGGACATTCCGCTCTCCGTGCCGCTGGCGCCGTCGACCCCCCAGCGCAAGCAGCTGACCGTGGGCGTGGTGGTGCGCTTCGCGCCGCCGGAGGGCGAGACCCCGGACATCAAGAAGCTCGAGAAGGAGTTCCTCCCGCGGGTCAACAACCTCAAGGCCGAGTTCCGGCACATCATCATCCAGAAGATGAACTCCAAGCCCTACGGCAAGCTCTCGACCAACGAGGTGCAGGATCAGCTGCTCAAGACCTTCAGGCGGGAGTTCAACAAGGAGCTCAAGCGGTACGACCTGCACAAGATGGCCCGGGTGCATGACGTGATGTGGGGAGACTTCTTCTGGAATTAGAGGGTAAGCCCATGCCCGACGAAATAAACCAGGAAGACATCGACGCGCTGCTCTCGGCGGCCTCCAGCGACGCCGAAAGCGGAACCCTCGCCCAGCAGGAGGTCGAGGACCTTCTCAAGGGCGGCGACCAGGCCCCCCCCGGGGGCGCCGGGGGAGGCGGCGGGGGGGGACAGCCGGCCCCGGCCGAGTTCCCCGAGCTGGGTGCCGCCGGCCCCCCGCCCGAGGGGGTGGAGGGCACCTTCGACCTGCTCAGCGACGTGCGCCTCAAGGCCCGGATCGAGCTGGGCCGCCGGCACATGTACGTGGAGGACATCCTCCGGCTCACCGCGGGCTCGGTGGTCGAGCTGGACAAGCTGGCCGGCGACCCCGTGGACATCCTGGTCAACGACGTCCTGGTGGCCCGCGGAGAGGTGCTGGTGCTCAACGACTACTTCTGCG
>CAZONU010000272.1:0-7032 GCA_964581145.1 uncultured Planctomycetia bacterium | reverse complement strand
TCCTCATGATCCTGGTGGCCCAGTTCAACTCCTTCCGGGTGCCCGCGGTGATCATGACCACCGTGGTGCTCTCGCTGATCGGCGTGCTTTTGGGCCTGCTGGTCTTCCGCATGCCCTTCAACGTGGTGATGACCGGCATCGGGACCATCAGCCTGGCCGGGGTGGTGGTCAACAACGCCATCGTGCTCCTGGACTACACCCGGCGGCTCCAGCGGCGGGGGCTGGACCTGATGGCCGCCGCGGTCCAGGCCGGCCAGACCCGCCTGCGCCCGGTGCTGCTGACCGCCACCACCACGATACTGGGCCTTGTGCCCATGGCCACCGGGATCTCCTTCGACTTCCACAAGATGGAGCTGGTCACCAGCAGCCTGATGACCCAGTTCTGGCGCTCGATGGCCATCGCGGTGATCTGCGGCTTGGCCTTCGCCACGGTGCTGACCCTGGTGGTGGTCCCCACCCTGTACGTTTCGCTCCACCGCCTGGCCGCGCGCGTCGGCCTGGGCGGCCTGAAGAAGCCGGAGCCCGCCGAGGTGGGCTCCTAGCCCGGCCATAAACCACCAAGGCACCAAGAACACCAAGAACGGCATGAGCGTTCGCCCGCGGCGGAAATCTCCCGCGATACCGCCGAACCGGTCCGCGGCCTAAGCTCTTCTTTGTGCGCTTGGTGTCTTGGTGGTGAAAAAAAATCGCCTCTGCGTCTTTGCGGTGAAAAGTCCGGGCCGGCCCGCCGGTCGCTTGACCGCGGCCCGCCCCGGGCGTAGAATCCGGCCGGTTACCGGCCGCTCTGCGGGGAAAGCATCGCATGAAGATCGGGGTCATCGCCGACACCCACGACAACATCCCCAAGATCAAGAAGGCCCTGGCCACCTTCAAGATGCGCGGCTGCGAGATCATCATCCACGCCGGCGACGTGGTCGCGCCGTTTGCCGCCAAGGCGCTCAAGGCCGCCAAGCTCCCGGTCTACGCGGTCTACGGCAACAACGACGGCGAGAGGAAGGGCCTGGCCGACCTCCTGGACATCGTCGACGGCCCGCGGCTGCTCAAGGTCGGCGAGCGCAGGATCCTGCTGGCCCACTCCCTCGAGCAGGTCACCGCGAAGCACGAGGCCGGCGCCGACCTGGTGGTCGTCGGCCACACCCACGTGGCCGGCGTCCAGCGCGACCGGCAGCCGCTGGTGCTCAACCCCGGCGAGGCCGGCGGCTGGCTCTACGGCAAGACCTCGGTGGCGGTGGTGGACACTGGCCGCCTGGCCATCGAGGAGCTCTCGCTGGACTGACCCGACTCTTGATGATGAACCACAGAGACACAGAGACGCAGAGGAACCAATTGGCTGGTAGATTCACGTCCTTCAATTCTTCTCCGTGCCTCTGTGCCTCTGTGGTCAGATGGATCTCCCTCGTGGTTTCGGTGGCCGCCGCCTCCGGCTGCGTGAAGCGCACGCTGTCGATAACCAGCGACCCGCCCGGCGCGCAGGTGATCATCAACGGCCAGCCGGCCGGCGAGACCCCCGTGGAGCTCGGCTTTCAGCACCACGGGACCTACCGCGTGGAGCTGCGCAAGCGCGGCTACCTGCCCGTAACCCACGCGCTGCGCCTCAAGCGCAAGCTCTACGAGCTGGCCGGGCCGGACTTCATCGCCGAGGTCCTCTGGCCGGGGACCATCCACGACCGGCGCACGGCGCACTACGAGCTCAAACGGACCCCGCCGCTGGACAAGGGGAAGCTGCTGAGGCGCGCGCGCCGCGCCGCCGCCGAGGCCGAGAAGCTCATCCCCGGGCTGGTGGCCGCGCCGCCCCCGCGCCCCGGCGCCAGGGACCGCCCGCTCCTGCGGCGCATGAAGGCGGTGCCCGAGAAGTCCGAGAAGCCGCCCGCAGAAAGGCGGGCGAAGTAGCCCATCTCCAGTTATGGAAGCCTGCTTTGATCGCGAAAAGACCCTCGACGAGCTGGAAGGCGTAAAATGGCCGAAACCGGAATTCGACTCCTACTTGAATTCGACCGTCTACAAATTGCGGAGCCGGCCTGTGGCGGAGTTTTCGGTCGAAGACCTCCGTATGATGATCGGGCAGAACATAGGTCTTCATTTTCTCGCCCCGCTGGCCGTGGAGCGGTTGAGGGACAACCCCCTGGCCGAAGGTGATTTCTACAAGGGCGATCTTCTGCACAGCGTGCTGACGTCAAGCCTTGCCTTCTGGCTGGAGCGCCCGGATCTGCGAGGCGAGGTGTCGAGAATCTGCGAGAAGGCAATGTCAACGCCCACCCCTCTCGATGAGGAGGAACGCTCCAAGCTGAAAGCGGGAATTGACGCCTTCGCTCGAGTGAAGTGAGCCGTCGAGGCGCCGCCCTCATTCTGCGCGGGCCGTGGCATTGACAGGCAGATATGCGGGATGTGCGTCGCGGGCTGCCCCTGGAAGCGCAGGTTCCTGGAGCGCGCGGGGGGCTGAGCGCCTCCGGGAATCTGCGGAACTCCCGGCCCGGACTGCGGTCTAAGGTCATAGAAGTTCTGGAGTAATCGCATGGCTGCCGGCGGGAAAGCGCTCAAGGTCGCCCTGGGGGTCCTGGTGGCCCTGGTGGTGATTGCCGGGGCCGGGGTCTGGTACTGCAGCTCGGTCATCGAGGACTACCGGGAGCGGTTCGAGCAGGCCGAGCAGCGCATCCGCGCCGCGGAAGCCAAGCGGAAGAAGCAGCTCCGCGGGAAGATTGAGCAGCTGGAAACCAGGCTGCGCCTGGCCGAGCGGCCCTGGGCGGCGTCGGAGGACGGGGACTTCTCGCTGCGCATCGCCGCCGAGCGGGATTCCTACCGGCGCGGCGAGGACATGGTGCTGCTCGCCGAGCTGCGCAACAACACCATGGCCGCGCGCACCGTCCTGCCCCCCTTCGGCAACGGGGTCGCGGCGCTCTCGCACAGTCTGCGCATCATAGGAGCGCGGGGCAAGCTCGACTACGTCGGGGATAGGCCCGAGTACCATCTGGGGCCCGGCGCCTTCCCCAAGCTGGGGCCCGGGGAGACAATCATCGGCCGATTGACAGTTCCCAGCGCGAACTTCCCGGGCATCGACCGCCCGGACGTGTACATCATCAGCTACGAGTACTGGTCCGGGAAGTATCCCGGAACCAAGCCGCCCGCCCAGCCCTGGACGGGGACGATCCGCTCGGCGGACCTCAGCGTCCGGCGGTTGGCGGCCGGCAAGTAGCCCGTCCCCTTTCCCGTTGCCCGCGCGCGGCCGGCGGGGTATACTGCCTCCACTGTGACCGCACCCTCGCCCCCGCCCTGGAACGGGCCGCCGCCCACGGTCTGGAAGCGCGTCCGCCGCGCCGCGGTCCTGTGGCTCCTGATCCTCAGCGGGATCTACTTCGTGGTGGTGATCGTCCTTTACCTGCTCCAGCCGCAGATGCTCTACGTCCCCAGGCGGCAGCTCACAATCGACCCCGGCGATGCCGGAATGGCCTTCGAGGACGTCGAGATGGCCGCCGCCGACGGGGTCAGGCTCCACGGCTGGTGGGTGCCGGCTGAAGGAACTTCGCGCGGCACCGTGGTCTTCTGCCACGGGAACGCCGGGAACATCTCCAACCGCGTGGGCAGCGTCCAGGTGTTTCACGAATTGCGCCTCGACGTGCTCATCTTCGACTACCGCGGCTACGGGCGGAGCGCGGGCTCGCCCACCGAGAAGGGCACCTACCTCGACGCCGAGGCCGCGTGGGATTACGTGACCAGGACGCGCAAGGTCCCGCCCGAGCGCATAGTCGTTTTCGGGCGCTCGCTGGGCGGGGCGGTGGCCGCGCACCTGGCCAAAGAACGCAATCCCCGCGCGCTGGTGCTGGAGGCGACCTTCACGTCGGTCGCCGAGGTGGGCGCGGCGCACTACCCCTGCCTGCCGGTCAGGCTGCTGGCCCGCTTCGACTACGCCGCCGCCGAGTACGTGAAAGAGGCCAAGTGCCCGGTGCTGGTAATTCACTCCCCCGACGACGAGATCGTGCCCTTTGAGCTGGGGAAAAAGGTCTTCGAGGCCGCGCCGGGGCCCAAGAAGTTCCTCGAAATCCGCGGCAGCCACAATGACGGCTGGGCCGAGAGCGGTAAGGATTACGTCAAGGGCCTGGAGGCGTTCCTCTCCAAGCATCTGGGCGAGCGGGGAGAGAAGAAGTGAGCTTCTGGCAGAAGCTCAAGCGCCCGCCGTGGCGCACCCTCGCGGCCCTGGCGGTCCTGGCGCTTGTCGCGTTGACGGCTTACGCGCTGTGGTCGCCGGGTGAGGATTTCCGCGACGGCCGGCACGACCGGGGCGCCAACGGAATATGGCTGAGCCACGGCTGGCTGGGTGACGACGGCTGGTTCGAGCGCTACGGCAAGGAAGCCCGGAAACCGGACTTCCGCTCGCCGAAGCGCATCAGTGAACTGGCCGCGCGGCTCCGCGCGCACAACGTCACCGACGTCTTTCCGCACCTCTGCCCGGCGGACCCCGGCGGGAAGATTCCGCCCGTCGACCGCGAGCAGGCCGAGCGCTTCCTGGACGAGCTGATCGGCTTCGGGGTGATGCCCTGGGTGGGCGGGGTGCGCGGTTCGAGCGCCTTTCCCGAAGACGCGAAATGGCGCGCCGGGTTCGCGGAGTCGGTCCGCGGGCTGCTCGCGGCCCACCCGCGGCTGGCCGGCGTGCAGGTCAACATCGAGCCCTGCCCGTCGGGCGATGGGGACTTCCTGAAGCTGCTCGACGAGCTGCGCGCGGCGCTGCCCGCGGGCAAGCTGCTCTCGGTGGCCGCCTACCCCCCGCCGACCCGCTGGCACCCGCACCCCGACGTCCACTGGGAGGAAAGCTACTACCGCGAGGTCGCGGAGCGCGCCGACCAGCTGGCGGTGATGATGTACGACACCGCGCTCCGCTGGGAGAAGCCCTACCGCAAGCTGACCGCCGACTGGACCCGCCAGGCGCTGGCCTGGTCGGGCGGGACGGAGGTGCTCCTGGGGCTGCCGACCTATGACGACGCCGGAGTGGGCTACCACCACCCGGCGGTCGAGAACCTCGAGAACGCGCTGCTCGGCGTCCACGCCGGGCTGGCCTCTTTCGGCAAGCTGCCCGCCAGCTACCAGGGGACGGCCATCTACTGCGGGTGGCAGACCGACGCCGCCGAGTGGCGGCTGTATCGGGAGCGGTTCGTCAGCCCGGGGAAGGTGATCTACCCCGTGCGCGGCGCGCCGCCGGGGAAACCCGCACCCAAGCCCGCGCCCATTGCGAAAAGACCCCGCGCCTGCCGGGTGGTCCACGTCTTCGTTCCGCTCTGCGACAACAGGAACCAGGGCATAGTCAAGGTGGTGGCCTCGCTGGGCGACGGCCAGAACCCCGGGACCAACCTCTACTGGGGCGCGCGCTTCGGGGTGCGGACCTTCTTCTCGCGCTCGGAGCACTGGAAGCGGCTGGGGGGCGTAGCCAAGTCAAACAACGCCGCGGTCCTGGAGCGCCTGGTCTTCCGGGGCCGCTCCGGCGGGAGGGCCGTCTATCTCGTCGCCGAGGCCTACGACGGCGCGCGGATGCGCGCGGCGCTGGAGAACTTCCTGGCCGCCGCCGCGGGTCGGGGCTCGGTGGAGGTAGTTGCCGGTGAGAAGAAGCTGGCCGCCGGGGGCGCGGCGGACATGGTGGCCTTCTGCGGCCACAACGGGCTGATGGACCTCAAGCTGGACTCGGTTCCCAAACGAGCCGGGAAGGCCGGCCCGGACTGCGCCGCCGTCCTAGCCTGCAAGAGCCGCGACTACTTCCTGGAGCCCCTGAAGTCCGCCGGTTGCCGGCCGCTCGTCACCACCACCGGCTTCATGGCCCCGGAAGCCTATACCCTCGACGCGATAATCCGCAGCTGGGCGGCGGGCGAGCCGCCGGCCTTAACGCGCAAAAAGGCCGCGGCGGCCTATGCCAAATATCAGCGCTGCTCGCAGCGCGCCGCGGAAAAGCTTTTCGCGGCCGGAAGCGGCCGGTGACTGACCGCTTCCCTCGTCGGTACCATTAAGATATGCCCGATAGCGAATCTCGCCCGCGCCGCGGGCCGCTGATCGCCGCGGCGGTCCTGGCCCTGCTGGCCGCGCTGCCAGTGGTCTGCTGGCTGGTCCTGCGCGAGGGCCCGCCCCCCTCGATAGGGAGGTCCGAGCCGCCGCTTAAGGACACGGTGATCTTCCCCGAGCACGCCAGGTGCGGGCGGAAGTTCGAGGCTTTTTTTCCGCCAGAAAAACTCGGCACCGGGGCGGCCGCCAACCCCTGCGACCCCGACGAGGCCGCCGTCGACGCGCGGGTCACCCTGCCGGGCGGCCGCGAGATCACTGTGCCCTGCTTCTGGTACCAGAAGGGCGAGCTTTATTACGAAAAAAAACTCTCCGAGGACCGGCTGCGCAGCACCGAGTGGGAGCGCTTCAGGCCGGCCGGCCCCGCCGGCTGGTGCCTGCGCTACAACCCGCGCGCGCCGGGCGCTCACAAGGTGGAGGTCCTCGTGACGAAAAAGGGCGCGCGGCGCGCCGCCTGGACGGGCCGGTTCACCGCGGAGAAAGCCGCGCGCGCCCCCCGCGGTCCCGTGGAGGCCGACCCCGGCGGGCGCTACTTCCGTTTCAGGAACGGCGAGCTCTTCTTCCCGGTGGGCGAGAACCTGGGCTGGCCGGAGGAGTCCGGCTCGCGGATTTACGGCCAGTGGCTGAAGAAGCTCGGCGCCGCCGGGGGCAACTGCGGGCGGCTGTGGCTCATCCATTACATGGCCGGCACGACTCTGGAGTGGACGTCCAAGCCCGAGAACCGCTCCTACGAGGGGTTGGGGCGCTACAACCAGGGCGCGGCGGCGCGCGTCGACCGCATCCTGGAACTCGCCGAGAAGAACGGCGTCTATCTCATGCTCTGCTTTCTGTCCTTCGGCGACCACAACTGGGACTGGGAGCAGAACCCCTATCATGTGAAAAACGGCGGCCCGCTCGCCGACCCCCGGGAGTTCTTCACCGACGCGCGCGCAAGGGCGGCGTTCAGGAAGCGGCTGCGTTACGCGGTGGCCCGCTACGGCTTGAGCGACCACGGCTGGG
>CAZONU010000271.1:5700-7053 GCA_964581145.1 uncultured Planctomycetia bacterium | reverse complement strand
CTTTTACTCGCCCTTCAACCCCTCAGACTGGTCCCCTTTTGCAAGCCCCCCACCAGTGAACATGACGGGCAAGGAAAGGCGCCAGTTGGAGAAAGAGGCCCGCGCGGCAGGCATGTCCCTTTCTGCTTATCTCCTGGAGTGCTGGCGGAGTAGGGGGAAATAACCATGGCGGGAGCACGCAGGAAGCCCCAACGCAACGGCAAGTTCCAGGCGTGGTACATCAACCGCAACGGGCGACAAACTTTCTTCGTCGGCACCACCAAGCGGCCGGAAACGCTACGCATGGCGCAACGGCTTGAGGACAAGGAGCGCCAAATTCGCCTGCGCACCGCCCCGGCCCCGACCTCGGCCGAGAAACATCGCACGCGCCCATTCTCCGAGGTGGCAGCTGAATACTGCAAGTGGGGCGAGTGCAAAGGCGGTCGGGGCGGACGGCCCTGGGGGGAGCGACACGCGCGTATGCGCCGCACTCACCTCGATTGGTGGGGCAAGCGCCTTGGACTGGACACACTGGCCGACCTTGCCGACAACATCACCAGCGAGGTGGATAAGGCCCTTCAGGAACTCGCAACCGAGCCCAAGCCCCGGCGAAAACCGGCCAAGTACTGCGGTAACGTCTGCCGCGCCAAGGCGTCAAAGCTGCGCAAGGCGGGGACCGAGTTGCCGCGCACTCCCGGGGCCTGCCCGGTGTGCGCCAAGTCTCTCATCAATCGCGGGCCCCGCCAGGAAACGACCCGCGCGGGCAAGACGCTCCGGAACTACTCCGAATCCCTCTTCGCCTTCTGCCGGTGGGCGAAGTCCCGGGGCTTCATCGACAGCAATCCCCTCGCCGGCTTCCAGGGCTATGACACAACGCCCCGGTCGCGCCGGCGGCGCATGACGGGCGAAGAGATCAGGAGACTGCTTGAGGCGGCGCCAGCACCCCGCAGACTGCTCTATCAGACCGCCCTGGCCTCTGGCCTACGCGTCAAGGAACTCAGGTCGCTCACAGTGGGCCACCTGGACACGACCCGCGCTTGCCTGTACTTGTCCGCCAACTGGACGAAAAACAGGAAGGCAGGCACCCAGCCTGTCCCCAGGTGGCTGGTGGAGGCACTTGTAGAGGTGAGCGAAGGCAAGGCTTCCACTGCCCCGTTGTTGGAGGTCCCGGCCAACGCGACGGACGCCTTCAACAAGGACCTCAAGACAGCGGGCATCCCCAAGACCCTGCCCACCGGCAAGCTCGACTTCCACGGGCTCAGGGTCGCGTTCATCTCCGAGATCATCGACCAGGGAGCCTCGGTCAAGGAAGCTCAGCGGTTGGCGAGGCATTCCAGCCCTGAACTGACCTTCAACGTCTACGCCAAGACGCGC
>CAZONU010000271.1:0-5690 GCA_964581145.1 uncultured Planctomycetia bacterium | reverse complement strand
GCTGTCAGATGTCGCGGAAAGAGCCGGCGCGGGCCTCCGAATAGACCAAGATCATGCTGTATCTATGCACTTGCAGGCGGCGGGTGCCGAGGGGACTGACGTAACCCGCATACCCGACAGGCAGTTGCAGCCCATCGGAAGTGGTGCGCGAGGGGGGATTCGAACCCCCACAGGTTTCCCTACCGGCTCCTAAAGCCGGCGCGTCTGCCAGTTCCGCCACCCGCGCCCTGCGCGGGGCCATTCTAGCCGACGGGCAGGGCTTTCTCAAGAAGACGCCGGGCCCTTGACCGCGCGCCGCGGCGGGCCTATGCTGCCGGGGAGCCGGATCGCGCGCGGAGGCCAGGTTGTGAAAATCCAGTGCCCCAACTGCGAGAGGATCCTGGTCGTCGCGGACGGGGCGGCCGGACGCGACGCCCAGTGCCCGGCCTGCGGCCAGGTGATGCCCACCCCCCAACTGCCCCGGCCCCCGGTCGCCAAGCCGGTGCTCCCCGCGCAGGACTGCCCGGCCTGCGGGCGCCGGGTGCCCGGCGAGGCGACGGTCTGCATGTTCTGCCGCGTGGTCCTGGCCAGCGGCCAGCGGCTGCCCGAGAGCGAGGCCGACTTCGAGCCCGAGGATCCGCCCGCGGAAGGCGCCGACATCCTCAAGCGCGACTGGCGGCGCACCATCAAGGTGGCCGTGGGCGTGGGCTGCCTGGGACCCGTGCTGCTGTTCCTGGGAGTGGTGCTCTGGAAGTGCCGGGTGATCGGACCGGCGATCCGCCCCGGCGACAGCTTCGCCAGGGTGGTCAAGGGGCACGTCGCGGGCCCGCAGGGGCCGGGGGACTACCCCCAGGAGTTCCCGGCGGTGCCCGGCGCGGTGCGCGACTTCGCGGGCCCGGAGATCATGCACCGGACCGCCAGGCGCCGTCCCCGGATACTGATAACCGAGAACCCCGCCTGGCACTACCAGCTGCGGGACGGGACCGCACCCGCGGAGGTCAAAAAGAGGGGCGTCCTGTCCGTGGAGGTCGTGCCGCTCAGGGTGCAGCTCAAGCCCGGCTCCCGCTTCGTGCAGCAAGTCACCCGCCTGGCCAAGGCCAAGAAGGGCGCCAGGTACCCGGGCGCGGTCTTCCGCACGCTGGAGGTCCGCGGCTACGTGAGCCACGCCGGACGGCGCACCTGCGCGCTGCTGGAGGTCAGCGCCGAGGAGGGCTGCGTGCCCCTGCCCGGCGGCCGGGTCGTCTACGTCGACCTCGGCAGGGAGGTGGTCACCCGCATCGAGAGCCAGGGAGCCGCGCTGTGGGTCAAGCCTCCCAAGGACCTGATCGACGGCCGGGCCTTCGTGGCCCGCGAGGCCGCGCACCACAAGAAGCAGTGGGTCGAGAAGGATTAGCCGCGAAGCGGACCGGACAGCCGATTACGGGGAAGACGACACCTGCCGTCACGGCGCTCCATTTTTCAACGGACTGCTGGCGCCTTCACGGGCTGGCCGGCGCGCTGGCCGGCGGCTTCGGCACCGGCTGCCTCAGCTTGGCCTGGTCGGGCGCAGAGGCGGCAATCAGGACCATGCCGGCCACGGCGATCCCCGCCCCTGCCAGATATGTCAGGAAGCCTTTGCCGGCAGCTGACCAGTTCAGTATCACGAAGACCAGGATCACGGGATTGAAGAACAGGATGCCCAGACCCCAGAGGAAACTCTCCTTGAAGGCAGCCACCACTATCATGATATATCCAACGGCGCATACTATGACACCGATGACCAGGACAGCAAAGCCGACTGTTTCCATGGGGGATCCTCCCGGCAAGCGCAACTTCGCACGGTTCGCCGAAGGAGGCATTCTCGTTCTCGCCGAGCGCCCAGTCAAGAATTATCATGCCAAAAGGGTCAGACCCCAAAAGCGCTTTCGGCGCGGGGCGCAGCGGTGTATATAATAGGTGTGGCTGGCCGAGGGCTCGCGCCCGGCGGAGGACCTCCGGAGATGATCAAGCGCAAGTGGCGTCCCTTCCTGCTCGCCGCGGTCCTGCTGCTCTTCCCGGCGGTGGCGGCCCGGGCCAAGATCAACCCCAACTACACCCCCCTGCACCTCGTCGAGCAGGCCCACTTTATTTTGCTGCTCAAGCTCAAGCCGGCGGGGAAGGACGGCAAGGTCACCGCCGAGGTGGTCCGCTGCCTCAAAGGCGAAAAGAAGGCCCCCAAGGGGCCGCTGACCATAGACCTCTCGATGACCGCCAAGCCGCCCCACGCCGAGATGGTCAAGGCCATTATCGCCTCGCTGGGCGATGGCCCGGCGATGCTCTTCGTGGCCATCGACGAGCGGGGAGAAAAGGTCAGCATGCTCCACCTCGGCGGCAAGTGGGTCTCGCTGGACCCCACCGAGAAGCCCGACGCCTGGGAGATGAACGAGATCGACAAGCAATGGGAGGCCATCTGGGCCGGCGGCACGGACATGCTCCTGAAGATTTCCAGCCTGCTGCTCAAGTCCCCGGACGTGGGGGTGCCGCCGGTGATCTCCGGGGTCACCTGGGACCGGCCCGTCAAGCTCAGCTCGTTCAAAGGCAAGGTCGCCGGGATGCAGGCCGTGGACCTCGACGGGAAGGGCCGGCTGCGGCTCTACGCGGCCTGCGCCGCCGGGGACCGCATCTACTCCTATGACCGAGCTATGACCAAGCATCGTCCAAGTTCGTCGACGAGACCGCCAGGCGCAAGCTGGCCGCCAAGATTCAGGCCGCCACCTGGGCCGACTTCATCGTCCAGGTTCGTCGACGAGACCGCCAGGCGCAAGCTGACCGCCAGGAGCAAGGTCGCCACCTGGGCCGACTTCAACGCTGACGGCCGCCTGGATTTGGCCTCCTGGGACGGGAAGGCGCTGAGCCTCTACGTCCAGAAAGCCGACGGGACGCTGGGGGCCGCGAAGAAGCTCGCCGCCGCGCCCGCCGGCGGGTGCCTGGGCCTGGCCGCGCTGGACGCCGGGGTCCCCGGCAGGCCCGGGCTGCTCTTCACGGGAAAAACCGGACCGGTCCTGCTCAAGCCCGGCAAAGATGAAAGCTTCGCCGCCGTCAAGCTGAAGTTGGGCGAGGCCGACCTCGCCGCGCTGGGCGCGCCGGGCCGCTGCCTGGTGGCCGACCTCGACGGCGACGGCCTGGCCGACGTGCTTTTCCCGTTCGCGAAGAGCAGCCTGTTCTTCAAGGGGAAGGGCCAGGGGGCCTTCGCCGGGGCGGCCAAGTGCTCCGTGGCGCTGGGCAAGCCCCCTTTCGGCGCTTTCCTGGGCGACTACGACATGGACGGGCGCCTGGACGTCTTCTGCGCCGCCCGGGACGACTGCCGGCTGTGGCACAACCGCCCGGGGCTCAGGTTCGAGAGCACCCTCCACGTCTCCGGAGAGATCGCCTACATCTCCAAGCCGGGCGGCGTCTGCGGCAACACCTGCGACGTCAACAACGACGGCCGGCAGGACATCTACATCGTCTACTCGGAGATCGCGAAGACGGGACCGCATATCTTCTTCAACCGGGGCTTCCGGAGCACCGGCCACGCCCACACCATCGACATCACCGAGAAGCAGATCATCGGCGGCGTCGAAGCCGCGGGCCAGCAGTGCGGCGTCATTGCCGACCTCACCGGCGACGGCGTCCAGGACCAGGCGATGGTCCTCAGGAACGGCGACTTCTACGTTTTCCCTCACGAGGTCGGTAACCAGGATCCGCTCTGCCTGCGCGTCGCGCTGCCCCTCGGCGGGAAGCCGGCCGGGCCGGTGAAGGTCACCGCCTGGAACGACCGGCGCTGCCTGGGCGCCTGGAACGTGGCCGCCGGGACGAGCGAGGCCTTCTTCGGCCAGCTGGAGACCGGGGACATCAGACTCAGATGGCGGCTGCCCGGCGCGGAGAAGGCCTGCGAGACCCGAATCACCCTGGCCGAAAGCACGCGCTACCTGATTCCGGAGGGCGCACCGCCGCCGGTGATCCGGACCGCCGGGAGCGAGGACCTCTCACCTTCCCGCAGCGGCTCGGCGGACGGGGACCGCCCCGAGGTCTCCTCGAACGCGCTGGTCTGGGCGGGCATCGCCGCGGGGGCCGTCGTTCTCGTCCTGGTCGTGCTGCTGCTCAAGCGCCGCAAGTAGGGAGCCGCCGGGCACCTGGAACTTTTCTAGAGTAGAAATCCCATGCACAGGCTGACGCCGTTCTACTGCCTGCTGGTCGCCTCCGCGGCCGGCAAGTTCGGCCGGGCCACGACCGTCTTCGTCCTGAAGGCCAGCCCCGCGAAGCCGCGCTCCCCAAAGAAACAGGCGCGCGGGCCCGGAGGGGTGGGGTTGCCGGGTATTTTCCGCGCGCCCTTGGGAGGCAGGTACGTCTACTTGCTCTTCCCGACGTGTTTGTCGAGTATGGCCTTGAGGTCTTTCTCGTCGCGGTAGCCGACGATCTTCTGGACCTGCTTGCCGTCCCTGAAGATGATCATGGTGGGCAGCCCGCGGACTCCGTGCTTCCTGGCGAGCGCCTTCTGCTGGTCGGTGTCGACCTTGACGAAGGCGACCTTGCCCTGGTACTCGCCGGCGAGCTTTTCGAGGACGGGGGCCAGCCTCTTGCACCAGCCGCACCAGGGGGCGTAGAACTTGACCAGCACGAGGCCCTGGGCCTTTTTCACCCGGGCGTCGAAGTCAGACTCATCGGCTATCTCGTGTATCTTCCCCTTCTCCGCGGCCGCCGCCTCCCCGGCGCCGCGGGCGGGTCCAAAAGAGAGGGCTATCGCCACTCCCAGCAGCGCCCCGAAGAAAGCTCCCCGCCAGGGGTTGGCGGTCAGCGGGCACGCGCCCGAAGAACACTTGCCCACGTAGCCCAATACGGCGCCGAGCGCGCTGCCCAGCCCCGAGCCTATCAGCAGCCTTACGACCATGGCTCACCTCCCGGGGCCGGCCGGCCCCCCGTGGCTTCGTTCCCGTCCATTACGTAAACTGGCGGTTTCGAGCCGGAATTCCGCGAAAAGGAACGGCCGGCTCGGAGCCCCTCCCAATACCGGGGCTTAGGGCCTTGACCCCTTAAAGCGCTGAATGTTATAATTTAGGGGAGGAGGTCCTTCGTGCCCGGAGCGCCCGACGAGAGCTCGCAGACCCTTGCCGAGCAGGCCATCGCCCGCGGTCTTATCACCGGGGAGCAGGCCCGGGAAGCCTTCGAGGTCATGGCCAAGATGGCCGAGCTGGGCGTCCCCGAGGACCTCGGCCGGGTGCTGGTCAAGAAGGGCTTCATCAGCGAGGCCCAGCTCAAGGAGCTGGAGGCCCGGGTCAGCCCCCAGCAGCCCACCACCATCGGCGGCGTCGAGATAATCTCCCGCCTGGGCCGCGGGGGCATGGGCGCGGTCTACAAGGCCCGCCAGGTGAGCCTGGACCGCATCGTGGCCCTCAAGGTGCTGCCCCCCGTGCTGGCCCGCGACAAGGACTTCATCGAGCGCTTCTTCCGCGAGGCCCGCGCGGTGGCCAAGCTCAACCACCCCAACATCGTCCAGGGCATCGACGTGGGCGTGGCCGAGAAGTACTACTACTTCGCCATGGAGTACGTGGACGGCGAGCCCGTCCAGCACATCCTGGCCCGCGAGGGCCCCATGGCCGAGAAGCGCGCCCTGGACATTGTCTTGCAGGTCGCCCAGGCCATGCACCACGCCCACCGCCACGACATGATCCACCGGGACATCAAGCCGGACAACATCATGGTCACCGCCGGCG
>CAZONU010000270.1:0-7092 GCA_964581145.1 uncultured Planctomycetia bacterium | reverse complement strand
AGCCGGAAGGCCGCCGCCAGCGTGTCCCGCTGGCGGTACACGTTGCCCCGGAAGCGCTGGGCGGCCACGTTGGCGGCCATGTCCACCTCGCCCTCGCGCTCGAACTCGGCGATCTCCGCGTCGGTCATCACCGCGTACACCATCTTGCGGAGCGCGCCCTCCTCCAGGGGGGGCAGGTCCAGGAAGCGCAGCTCCCCGCTGAGCCGCAGCGTCGGCGGGGTGTTGGCGGTCAGGAGCAGGTCCGAGGCCCCGGTGCGCACCGCGGTCTCGAAGAGGTCGATGATGCCGGTCTCGGCCATGCTCAGCCCCCCTCCGCCGGCCAGGTCACCAGCCGGGGCTCGCCGCCGGCCGGCCAGTCGAGGAGCGCTCCGCCGGACCCGTCCCACTCGCCCAGGCAGAAGATGCGGCAGCGCCGCCCGCCGGCCTCCAGCTCGGACTCGCCGGACTGGTGGGTGTGCCCGTGGACCAGCACCTCGGCGCCGGCACTCTCCAGCTCGCGCGCCACCGCGGCCGGGTCGGGGAGCATGACCGCGGAGTCCTTGTGGGCCTTCTCGCTCTCGCTGACCCGCTCCAGGCGCCGCACCGCCCAGAGCAGAAGAGGGGAGGGCAGCCCGCGGGCCAGGAGCCGCGCCGGCCAGCTGCGCACCAGGCGCTTGAAGAGCTGGTAGCGGCGGTCGGCGGTGAGCAGCTGGTCGCCGTGCATCACCAGCACGCGGCGGCCGTCCCGCTCGAGGACCAGGCGCTCGCCGGGCGCCCCCGCGCCGGTCAGGCGGACCAGGAGGGGGCCGAAGTCGAAGTCGCGGTTGCCCTCCAGCAGCGTCACCGGGCAGCCGGCGTCGACCAGCTCGCGCAGGGCCTCCAGCGGCCGGCGGAAGATGCCGGCCACCAGCGGGCGGTCGACCCAGAAGGAGAAGAGGTCGCCGACCACCAGGAGGCGCTGCTCGGCCCCGGCGCGGGCGCGCTCGGCCAGCCGGGCGGCCAGCTCCAGGAAGCGCTCCCAGGTGCCGTCGGGGGCGGGCGAGAGGTGCAGGTCGGATATGAAGGTCAGTCGCGCCAAGGGGGCCTCCCACAGGACGCGGCGATTATAGCAGGGGGACGGGGCCGTGCCAGTGGCAGCCGCGGGAACCAGGGTCCGGGCTATCACTAATTGCGTGCGGCCCATTGCCCCGCCCGAGGGGGGCGACGGGATGCGCGGCCAGGGGCCGCGAGGGCGGCCGGGATTTTTCCGGATTTTGTGCTTGACAGGGACGTAATATCTTTTACATTTTACAAACTATAAAGTGCGAAATGCCCGGGCGGGACCCGGCGCGGGCAGGGCCGCAGGGGATGTCCTGCGCGCGGCGCCCCGCGACCGGCGGACGGGTTGCCGGAGGAGGGGTGCCCGAAGCCAGGGAAGAGAGGAGAGAAGACGTGATACCTCCAGTCCGCAAGCTTTACCGCATCGGCGAGATCATGCGCTACACGGCGCTTTCTCGCCAGACCGTGCACAACTACACGGTGCTGGGGTTGATCACCGAAGCGGAGCGCACCGAGGGCAACCAGCGGCTCTACGGCGAGGAGACCTTTGCGCGGCTGGCCAGGATCGAGGCGCTGAAGAAGAAGGGAAAGACCTTGCGGGACATCCGCGAGATACTCGACGCCGAGCACGCCCGGAGCGGCAGGGACGCGACCGGGAAGTAGGAACGGATCGGAAGCATGGAAACCAGGCAGCCACCAGGGCCTTCCGGGGCGGACGAGCGCAGCGACGGCGCCGGCCTGAGCGCGGTGGGGCCGCCGGAGCTGCCGCCCTTCTGGCTGGAGTGGGGGCGCTACGGCGCCCGCAAGTGGCCGCTGCCGGTATTCGCGTTGGCGGTGGCGGCCACGGCCCTGTTCCTGTGGGCCAAGCCCGAAGGCGAGAGGGTCCGTCCCTGGGAGGAGTACGTCCGGGACGCGAAGGTGGCCTTCCGCAGGGCGATCGAGGCGCAGGATGACCGCGGCGAAGCGGCCAGGGCCCTGAGCCTCCTGGCCCGCGAGAACGTGCAGGAAGTGGCCGTGGAGCAGTGGAAGGCGCGGGAAAAGGCCGCCCGCGCGGGGGGCGAGGGGCGCAAGCCGGTGACGGTCCGGAAGTTCGACGAGGTGGCCGAGCCCTCCGAGGGGCGGGCCGCGGTGCGCAGGGGCCGGAAGTGGGGCTTCGTGGACGCCAGCGGGAAGGTGGTCATCCGGCCCCAGTACGACGAGGTCGTGCGCTTCTTCGAGGGGGTCTGCGCCGTCCGGGACGAGAAGGGCTGGCGCTTCATCGACGGGGACGGGGCAGGCGTCAGGTTGCGCGGTTTCCACGGGGTGCTGCCCAGCTACGACCGGGTGATCCAGCAGGCCGGGGAGGAGGTTCTGCGGGCCGAGGACTTCGCGCTGATTGGCGAGTCGCTTTACAGGCTGGCCCGCATCAAGCGGGAGCGCGAAGCGGTCGGCCAGTTCATTCACATGTCCATGGAGGACCTTTACCGGCGCGCGGCGGAGAAGCTCCGGCGGGGCGAGGCGGCCGCCGCAGAGGCGCGGGAGGCCGCGCGCGCGAGGGGCCGGCACAAGCAGGCCCGGCGGCTGGCCGCGGAGCTGGAGAGCGCCAAGTGGCGCCGGCGCCGGCGCATGTGGGCCGAGTGCGAAGTCTATCTGGGCGAGTACGAGAAGGCCGTCGGCAAGCTGGACAAGCTGATCGACGAGATGAACGCCGCCGAGGCCAAGCGGCTGCGCGAAGAGAAGGATCCGCGGGCGGGCTCGGGCGGCGGCGGCCGGGACGGCGGGGCGGCTGAGGCCGGGAACCGCCCCGAGGAGTGGGCCCGGGTCTACGAGCTTCTGGCCCGTTCCTACGACCGGCAGGGAAACCACACCAAGGCTGCCGGGAACTACCGGCTTTTCCTGGAGCAGGGCGTGGGCGGGCGCCTGGCTCACCGCGCGCGGGTGCGCCTGGCCGAGTTGAGCATGAACCGGGCCGTGGCCCGGGAGCAGGCGGCCGAGGCCCGCAGGGGCTTCGAGGAGGTCGAGGCGCTCTGCCTCCAGGTGGAGAAGTCCGACGCCCCGCCGGAGCTGCGCGAGGACGCCACCTTCCTGCGCGGGCGGGCCGCCTACCGCCTGGGGATGATGGCGTCGGCGGCGCCCGGGGCCGGGGCGGCCTTCCGCCGGGCGGCGGGCGCCTTCGGCTACCCCTACTCGGCGAGCGGCCGGTACCTGGACATGAGCCGGGTGCTGCTGGCCCGCGCCCTTTTCCTGAGCGGTCGCGCCACCGAGGCGCTGGAGATCGCGGACGGCATCCTCAGGGTCGGGTCCCAGCCGGCCATCTACGCCTGCGCGGAGGTCAGCCGCGCGGACATGCTGACCGAGACCCAGCCGGCCGAGGCGGTCGGCGGGCGCGTCGAGTCCAGGCCGGTGACGGTCAAGCTGACTCTGGGCAAGGGCGAGACGCCCGGGGACGTGCTGGGTCTGGACGTCAGGGAGCTGAGCAGCGGCCGGGCCGCCGCGCTGGGCCTGGAGCGGGGCGGGGCGCTGGCCGCCGAGGTGCCGCCCGGCGGGCCGGCCGGGCGCGCCGGCCTTCGCGAGGGCGACGTGGTGGTGCGCTTCGGCAAGAGGCGGATCGTCGACGCGGCCGACCTGCTGGAGGCCGTCAGGAAGTTCCGCGCGGGCACGGAGGTGGGCTTGGGCGCGGTGCGCCCCGACGCGGAGCGCGGCTTGACCCACGGGTACATGGACGCCATCCGCCGCATCCGCCGGCTGACGGAGGCGGACCGCGCCCGGCTGGTGCCCGAGCTCGCCGAGCTGCTGGAGGACGGCCACTTCGTGGAGCTGGTGCCGGACCCCCGCCGCGGGCCGCCCGCGGGGCGGGCGCAGCTTCTGCACCTCGCGCGGGGCTACTCCGTGCTGCACCAGTTCGACGAGGCCGCGCGCATCTACCTGCACATCCTGCGGGCCTATCCCCGGGCGGCCCGGGACCGCTACAGCTTCCTGCTCGGCGAGCTTTACGCGGCCAAGGCCGACCGGCTGGACAAGCTCGACCGGCTGGACGAGAGCGACCGCAGGCTCAAGGAGCGGCGCCGGGCGCGGCTGGCCGCCGCCCGGGCCTTCATGCAGGTGCCGCCGAAAGAGGGCGGCAGTCCGCTGTCCGCGGCGGCCTACTGGCTGGCCGGCAGGAACTACTTCGCGGCCCGGCGCTACGACGGGGCCAGCCGGGCGCTGGAGGAGTTCACCACGCTCTTCGGCGACGACCCCCGGGTCAGCGAGGGGCTTTACCTCCTGGGCGAGTCGTTTCGCCGGATGGGCGCCGGCGAGCGGGCCGCGGCGGCCTTCGCGCGCTGCAGCGTGATACACCGCAACGACCAGTTCGGCTACCAGTCGCACCTGGCTCTGGGCGAGACCTATCTGGAGATGGGCCTGTTGGATGCAGCTCCCGACCGGAAGGGCGAAGATCGCAAGCAGAACGCCCGTGCGGTCTTCGAGGCCATCCGCCGGGACGCGCGCTACACCCCGGAGAGCCAGGTGTGGATGAAGGCCTTCTTCCGCCTGGGAGAGACCTACTACCGCCTGGGGCGCAGGGGGCTGCTGCGCGCCCGGGAGATGAAGCAGAAGGGGGAGAAATCCGCAGTGGTGTCGCGCGCCCTCGGCGAGGCCCAGTCGCACCTCCGGCAGGCGGCGGAGATTCTGGAGGAGGCCGAGGAGCGCTATCCGCTGGCCAAGTACGGCCCGGACCGGCGCAGCTTCCGCGGCTTCCTCAAGAGCCAGCAGCTGCCCTACAGGCGCACGCTGGCCATGATCCGCTTCCACCTGCGGGAGTACGCGGAGGCCCACAAGCGCTTCTCGGAGATCATCAGGGAAACCGGCGCGGTGAGCGCCTCCGACCGCGCCGACGCCGACACCTACCGCCGCGAGGCCTACACCTTCAAGGGGCTTATCGAGCTGCGCCAGGGCCAGGAGAATCCCGCCAGGTACGGCGCGGCCAGCCGCACCTTCGAGAAGGCCTACGACGATTTCGCGCGCACCTCCGACGGCCCCTGGTTCCGCTTCGCGGCCGCCGTGGCCCTGGAGAAGGCCGGCAGGCACCAGGAGGCCAGGACCAAGTACACCGAAGCCATCGCGGCCTACCGGCGGCTCGACCCCAGCATCCTCGAGAGGGGCGCGGCGCCGGTGCGCAAGAAAGGTTGGATTCTGTCCATGCAGGATTGGCTCAAGCACAACCAGTGGGTCCGGGGGACGCTGTGAGCGCGGGAGGCGCGATGGCCGGGGAAAGCGATTGGGAGGCCGCGCTCCGGGCCCTGGAGGCCGAGCGGGACATCTACGCGCGCGTCCTGGAGCTGGCCAGGAAGCAGCGCGAGCTGGCCGCGGGCGGGGCGGCCGAGGAGCTCCTGGGCGTGCTCGCCGAGAAGGGCGAGCTCACCGAGGAGGCCGCCCGGGTCGCGGAGGCCTCCCGCGGGCTCAAGGCCGAGTGGAGCGCCAGGGCCGGCGAGCTGCTCGCCGAGCAGCGCGCGCGCGGGCAGGGGCTGCTCGACGAGATAACCCGCATCCTCGGCGAGGTCCTGGCCGAGGAGGACGCCTGCCAGAAGCTCCTCGGCGGGCGCCGCGACGGGACCATGGAGGAGATGCTGCGCGTGCAGAAGGGCCGGCGCGCCGCCCGGGCCTACGGGGAGAGGCCCCCCCAGGACCCGCGCTTCAAGGACGAGCGCAAGTGAACGCGGCCGCGAACGACTGGCTCTCGGTGGCCTGCGCGCGAGGCGCGGCCGCCGGCTTTCGGGCGGAGGTGGCTGGCATGACCGAAGAGGCGCAGCGAGGTCCCGCTGACCGGGAGGCGGGCGCCGGGAGCGGAAGGCCGGGCCAGGCCGCGCTGGAGAGCGCCTTCCAGGCCTTCATGGCGAAGGCCGCGAAGCTGGAGGCCAGCCACGCGCTGCTCCAGGCCAGGGTGGTGGAGCTCAAGGACCACCTGGCCAGCGTGCTGGAGAGCGTGGCCGACGCGGTGGTGGCCGTGGACGTCGATCTCCGGGTGATCAGCCTGAACCGCGCCGCCGAGGAGCTCTTCGGCCGGCCCGAGGCGCGCTGCAAGGGACGCAAGCTGGCCGAGGCCGGCGCGCTGGCCGCGGCGCTGGCCGGGAGGCTCGAGGCGGTGCTCTCCGGCGGCGAGCGCCGCAGGAGCGAGGAGCGCGCCGTGCAGCGCGCGGACGGCAGCGAGGCCGTGCTGCTCCTCTCGGTGGCCCCGCTGCGCGACGCGGCCGGCGCGCTGGCCGGCGCGGTGGGCTCGGCCCAGGACGTGACCCAGCTCCGGGAGCTGGAGCGCGCCCTGGCCCGCAAGGAGCGCCTGGCCGCGCTCGGCGAGATGGCCGCGGTGCTGGCCCACGAGATCCGCAACCCGCTGGGCGGCATCCAGCTCTACGCGGGGGTTCTGGGCCGGTCGGAGGCGCTCTCCGCCGAGGAGCGCGGCGTGGTCGAGAAGCTCTCGGCGGGGGTGGCCGGGCTCAACAAGCTGGTCGAGGACATGCTGGCCTTCGCGCGGGAGATCGTCGCCGGCCGCGCCCGGCAGGACGTGCGCCTGCCGGTGGAGGGAGCGTTGGCCCAGGCCGCCGCGGAGCTCGAGGCCAAGAGCGTCATTGTCGAGAAGCTCGGCTGGGACCGCCCCCTGGAGGCGGCGGTTGACGGGGACCTGGTGGGCCGGGCCTTCCTGAACCTGTTCCTCAACGCCGCCGAGGCGGTGGAGGCAGGCGGCCGGGTGGAGATATCCGCCCGCTTCGAGACGGTCGGCGGCCGCCGGCACCTGGCCCTGCGGGTCAGCGACGACGGCAAGGGCCTCTGCCCCGGGGAGATCGGGCAGGTCTTCGACCCCTTCTACACCACCAAGGCCAAGGGCACCGGGCTGGGCCTGGCGGTGGTCAGCCGCATCGTGGCCGCCCACGGCGGCGAGGTCAGCGCGGAGAACCGCCCGGGGGGCGGGGCCAGCTTCCTGGTCCGCCTGCCGGTCGGGGAGTGACTAGCCACGGAGACACAGAGGCACAGAGATGAAAGAAGAGAAGTTGACTGAACAGATCATAGGGGCGGCCATCGAGGTCCATAGGGCTTTAGGGCCGGGTCTGCTCGAAAGTGTAT
>CAZONU010000269.1:0-7147 GCA_964581145.1 uncultured Planctomycetia bacterium | reverse complement strand
CCGCGTCGAGCCCGCGGAGGGCGAGGCCCTGGCGGACCTGCTGTGTGTCTGCAAGGAAAAGGGCACTCCCGTCCTCGTGGAGTTGGTCGAGAAGGGATATGTGCGCAAGTTCTACGCACTGATGCTGCTCAGGAGAGGCATGTCGAACCATCCGTCCTGCCTGCCGCTCCTGGAAGAGATGATCAGCCGCAAGGACGACAAGACGGCCAGGAGCTGGGCCGCCGAAGCGCTCTACGAAATGGACGACCCCCGGGCCGTGGAGCTGCTCCTGCGGGCCACCCGCGACCCCGAATGGGACGTCCGCTTTTCCGCCATTTACGGCCTCCTCTATCAAAAGAACCACGCGGAAGCAATCATCCCGGTCCTGAAGCGCATAATCGCGCGCAAGGATGACCCCCTCAAGGACATAGCCAACCAGTCCCTGCTGGTCCTGGAGGGCAAGCGTACCCCGGAGGACTTCTACATCGAACTGCCCAAAGTCTTCGGCCGCCGGGGGCAAGGCGGGCGTAAAGTGTCGCCGAAAGGGCAAGCGCCATGACCGAAGAGAAGCAACCCCGCAAGTGGCGCAGGCTGCTGATCCTCGGCGGAATCTTGTGAACGCTGACACTGGCCGCGGTCGCGGCCGGGCTGGACCACTGGCTGCCCTACATGCTGCTGGACCACCACAAGTTCGAGGTCGAGGCCGAGCCGGCCATCTTCCGGGAGTACGGCGCCGCGCCCGAGCGGATTTCCTTCACGACCGACGACGGGGTGGCCATCGCCGGCTGGTACTTCCCCGCCGCGGAGAAGAAGAAGGCGCCCACGCTGATCGTGCTGCACACCCTGGGCCGCACGCGCGCGGACGTGCTGGAGTTCGCCCTGCCACTGTGGAAGAAAGGCCTTAATCTCGCACTGATAGACATGCGCGGCCACGGCGAGAGCGGCGGGCGGTTTTTCACATATGGCTATCACGAGTGGCGCGACGTAACCGGGCTCGTCGACTGGCTGGAGGCGCGGCCGGACGGCTCGGCGGACCGCGTCGCCGTGGTGGGCGTCTCCGCGGGGGGCGCGGTGGCCATCGCCGCCGCGGCGCGGGATACGCGAATAAAGGCGCTGGTTTCGTTTGCGTCGTTTGCCGACCTGGGGGAAGTGATAGAGCACCAGCACCCCTGGCTGCCGGGCTTCTGGCGCCGGCGCGCGCTCCGGAAAGCGGAGAAGCTGGCCGGCTTCGAGGTCGCGGAGACCTCGCCGCTCAGCAACATCGCGGAGGTGAAGTGCCCGGTGCTCCTCGTCCACGGCGATGCTGACCAGTATGTACCCTGCGCCGACGCCGGGCGGCTGTTTGAGCGCGCGCCCGAGCCCAAGGAGCTCTATTCCATCCCCGGCGCGGACCACGCGAACATGTTCGCGAAAGGCGGCCAGGAGCTTAGCGACAAGATTTCTGCGTTCGTGAAGGAGCACATTTCCCGGAAGAAGAGGCGTTAGACCGCCTCCGGCGCCTCTTCTAACGGCCCTTCCAGCGGACCCGCGCCCGCGACGCGCAACGCATTGCCCCATATGCACTTACGCGCCGAGACCGGGCCCGGCCGCCTTTGCACTTGATTTTCCAGTCACTTGCGAGCATAATAGCTGTCTGAACCTTGGATAGTCGCGTGAGGCGCGCGCGGCGCCGGCCGATTCTACGGGGGTTGGTGAAGAATTCATGATCCGCATCGAGGCGCGTTCGGGGGAACCGCTGGAGAAGACGCTCAAGCGCTTCAAGAAGGCCTGTGAGAAAGAGGGCCTGGCCAAGGACATAAAGAAGGTCGCTTACTACGAGAAGCCCAGCGACCGCATGCGCCGGCGCATGCGCAACCAGATCAAGCGCATCAACAAGGAGACCCGGCTCAAGGAGGGCAGGTAGCTCGGAGTGACGCTTCCTTGGGCTTGACGAGTGAAACGGGGATGGCCGGCCGCTGGGGTGGGCCATCTTTTTTGCCGCCGTTTCCCTGATTTCAGAAAGCGGCCGCCGGTGCCCGACGCGGACAAGGTAATAGAAGCCTCCGACCTGACCAAGGTCTACAAGGATTTCTGGGGCCGGCCGCGGGTGCTGGCCCTGGACGGACTGGACCTGGCCGTCGAGCGCGGGGAGGTCTTCGGCCTGCTGGGGCCCAACGGCTCGGGCAAGACCACCAGCGCCAAGCTCTTCCTGGGGCTGCTCTGGCCCACGCGGGGCAGCGCGCGCCTCCTGGGCCGGCCGCCCACCGACGTGGAGGTCAAGCGCCGCATCGGCTACCTGCCGGAGGAGAGCTATTTCTACCGCTTCCTGACCGGCCGGGAGACCGTGGAGTTCTACGCGCGCTTCTTCGGCCTGGGCCGCGCCGCGCGCAAGCAGCGCGCCGCCGAGCTGCTGGACATGGTGGGGCTGGCCGCCGCCGCCGACCGCCGGCTCTCGGAGTACTCCAAGGGAATGCTCCGCCGGGTGGGCCTGGCCCAGGCGCTGGTGGGCGACCCGGAGCTGATCATCCTCGACGAGCCCACCAGCGGGCTGGACCCGGTGGGCACCCGCCAGGTCAAGGACCTGGTCCTGGACCGCAAGGGCCGGGGCTGCAGCGTGGTGCTCAACAGCCACCTCCTGGCCGACATGGAGGACGTCTGCGACCGGGTGGCCATCCTGCACGGCGGCAAGCTGCGCAGAATCGGCCCGCTGGCCGAGCTCCTGGAGCGCGGCGACGCCGACGAGCTGGAGTTTCGGGGCCTGGACGCCGCGGGCGCCGGCGCCGTCGAGGAGGAAATCCGCCGCCGCGGCGGCGAGGTCACCGCCCGCCGCCACCCCCGCCGCTCCCTGGAGGAGTTCTTCCTGGAGACCATCGGGGAGCGCCCCCCGGAGGAAGGAGCCGGGGAACAGTGACCGGCCCGCAGCCCGGCCCGGTCGCGCGCGAGCCCGGCGAGCCCGGCGACGCCGGCGCCCCGGGCGCGAACTCCGAGTCGCAGCGCCTCTACGTGACGGTGGTGCTGGCCGTCTTCATCGTGCTGGTGCTGCTGGCCGTCGGCCTGGTCCTGGGCCACTACGGGGAGCGGGCGGACCTGGCCCGGATATTCGGCGGCCACGTCTCGGAGAACGCCTCCCTGGCGGGGCTGCTGGCGGTTCCGCTGCTCGGGGCGCTGCTGGTCCTGGTCAGCCGCCGCGGCGGGCAGCTGCTCGGCGTCGTGGGCGCCACCTTCAAGGAGGTCCGCCGCGGCGGGGCCCTGTGGCTGGCGCTCTTCGCCGCGCTGGCGGTGGCCTGCGGCGCGCCCTTCTTGCAAGCCGCCGGCGGCGCGCCCGGCCGGGTGAAGATGATCCTCACCGTGGCCGTCGGGACCGCCTCGGTGGTGGGCACGCTGCTGGCCGTGGCCCTGCCGGCGCTGACCTTCTCCCGCGAGATGGAGACCCGCAGCATCTACGTGGCGGCCACCAAGCCGGCGCCGCGCTGGGTGATCTACACCGGCAAGCTGGGGGGCATCGCCCTGGCCCTGGCCGTCGCCGTCGCCGCCCTGGGGCTCGGCGCGCTGGCCGCGGTGCATTTCTCGCTGTGGGGCGGGGCCCGCCGGGCCCGCGCCGAGGGCCGGGACCCCGAGCACGTCTGGCTGACCGCCTATTACTCCCGGCGCGACACCCGCCCGCCGGCGGCGCCCGGCCCCGGCGGGCGCCGCCGGCGCCCGGCGACCTTCTACTGGGGCAAGCCGCGGAGATTCACGGTCCGGGTGCCCGCCTCCGAGCGGGGCCGCAAGTGGCTGGTGCTGCGCATCCACGCCGGGCCGGCCAACCCGAACATCCAGACCTCGCCGGCCGAGGTCCGCTGCGGCGGCCGGGTTTACCGGGTCAACGTCGACCGCAGCATCCCCGTGGACCTGGTGGTCCCCGGCTCGGCCGCGAAGGACGGCAGCCTGGCCGTCGCGCTGGGCCCGGTCGAGGACGCCGAGGGCATCAACCGGGGGCTCCACCTGCCGGCCCGCGGCCCGGTGGCGGTGGCCGCCGCGGGCGACGGGATGACCGTCACCCTGGCCAAGAGCCTGGGGCTGATCTGGCTGCAGCTCCTGGTGGTCGCGGCGGTGACGCTGACCGCGGCCAGCGCGCTGTCCTTCCCGGTGGCGGCGGTCACCGGCGTGGCCGCGGCGATAACCGGGCACCTCTCCGGGCTGGCGGTGGGCATCCTGCGCTACGCGCTCAGGACCGGCAAGGACGTGGCCGCCGGCGGGCACGTTCACGGCCCGGGCTGCGGCTGCGGCCACGGGGACGGGCCGGCCGGGGAGGTCTCCGCCCTGGGCCAGCTGGTCCGCCAGGAGGTCGCCGGCCTCCTGGCCGTCCTGCCCGACTTCGAGGCGGCGGGCACCTCCGAGTACCTGGCCTCCGGGGACTACGTGCCCTGGCGGTTCATGGCCGCCGCGGTGCTGGGCCTGCTGGTGCTCAGGACCCTGCCGGCGGCGCTGCTGGGCTGCCTGGTCTTCTCGCGCCGGGAGGTGGGCGCGTGAGCCGGCGCGGCGGGGTGCTGGCCTACCTGGGAGCGGCCGCGCTGCTGATTGGGGCGGCCCGGCCGGTGGAGGCGTATCTGGTCCGCCTGCGCGCCCAGAGGGACGAGCACGGCTACAGCCTGGCCTCCTTCGCGCCGGCCGGCGGGCGCCCGGCGGTGGAGGCCCTCTCCACCGCCTGCCTGGGGGGCGCCCGCGGCATCATCGCCGACCTCCTGTGGATGCGGGCCATCCGCATGGAGGAGGCCGGCCGCAGCTACGAGATCGTGGCCCTGCTGGACGGCATCCTCCAGATGCAGCCGCACTTCACCTCGGTGTGGGCCTACCAGGCCCACGTGCTGGTCTTCGACTTCGGCTCGGCCCTGGAGAACCCCGACCCCGCGGAGGGCTACCGCTGGATCCGCCGGGGCATCGGCGTGCTGGAGGAGGGCGCGCGCAGGAACCCCACCAGCTCCAGGCTGGAGTTCGAGCTGGCCGGCGTCTACCAGCGCAAGCTCTCGCCCTTCTCGGTGGACAAGAAGACCTGGCCGCTGCACCTGCGCAGCTGGGAGCAGGAGCTGCTCCGCCGCGCCGAGCGGGAGGGCGGGACCCGCAAGTGGCCCAGGACGCTGCGCGAGTGGCACGGGGACCTGGCCCGCCAGGCGGAGAAGGAGGGCCTGGCCGAGGCCTCCCCCCAAGCCCTGCGCGAGTGGTACGAGGGGCCCCGCCCGTCGCCGGTCTTCGACGCCTACCTGGGCCTGAAGATGTCCCGCCGCCACTACCTGCGGGCGGCAAAGAAGCCCGACGCGACCCGCGGACGCAGGTTGCTGAGCAGGCGCATGGCCATAAGATGTCTGGAGCGCATGGGCCACTGGCCCGAGGCCGAGAAGGACTGGGCGCGGCTCATGGATCACCTGGTCGAGGTCGAGGGCCTGGAGCGGGACTCGCCGATCTACCTGCAGCACCGGCGGTTCTTCCGGGGGTTCATGCGCCAGTGGACCGCGCTGCTCCTGGAGAGGGGCGACGGGACCCGCTCCCGGGCGGTCCACGGGAATATGAAGCGGCACTTCGGGGCGGTCCCGGCCTACCGCGAGGTGCTCGCCGAGGAGGTCCGCAGCCGCTTCCTGGTCCGCGACCAGCGCGGCTCCCGGGCGCTTCACCGGCTGATGCGCGAGAAGCTGGGCGAGCGGCGCAGCTACCAGGAGATGATCGGCGCTGCCCCCTAGCGGGGCGCGCCGCGGACGGCAAGCTTTAAGAGGAGAGGACAGCGTGCAGAGAGCCCCCCGAACCAGGAGATGGATGCTGCCCGGCGCCGTCCTGGCGCTGACCGTCGCGGGCCTGATCGCGGTCTCGGCCCTGGGCGGCGAGCCGGAGAGCGGCCCGCCGACCGCCGAGGCGGCCGGCTTGCCCTGGGCCTCGACCGAGGGGCGGCTGACGGTGCTGTGGCTCCTGGCCCCGCTGGGCGCGCTGGTCGGCATCCTCGGCGCGTGGGTCTGCTACAAGCTGATGATGAGGGCGAGCGCGGGCGACGCGGAGATGAAGCGCATCGCGGCTTTCGTGCGCGACGGGGCCCGCGCCTACCTCAAGCGCCAGTACCGGGTGGTCGCGCTGGTCTTCGCGGCCTTCTGCGTCTTCTTCGCCTTCCTGGCCTTCGTGCTGGGCGTGCTGCCCAGGCTGGTGCCCCTGGCATTCCTGACCGGGGGATTCTTCTCGGGGCTCTGCGGCTGGATCGGCATGAACGCCGCCACGCGGGCCTCGAGCCGCACCTGCCAGGCGGCCAAGGAGTCCCTGGACCGCGGGCTGAAGGTGGCCTTCCGCTCGGGCGCGGTGATGGGCCTGATCGTGGTGGGCCTGGGGCTGCTCAACATCTGCCTGTGGTTCGCGGCGCTCTACTGGCTGGCCCCGCGGCTGCCCGGGCCGCTGCGGGCGGAGTTCAGCCTCACCGAGATCACCGTGATCCTGTTATGTTCGGGCATCGGCGCCAGCTTCCAGGCGCTGTTCGCGCGGGTGGGCGGGGGCATCTTCACCAAGGCCGCCGACGTGGGCGCGGACCTGGTCGGCAAGGTCGAGGCCGGCATCCCCGAGGACGACCCCCGCAACCCGGCGACCATCGCCGACAACGTGGGCGACAACGTCGGCGACGTGGCCGGCATGGGCGCGGACCTCTTCGAGAGCTACGGGGGCTCCATCCTGGCGGCCTCCGCGCTGGGGGTGGCCGCCTTCCGGGGGGCCGCGGACGAGGAGCTGCCCCTGGCCGCCGCGCTGCTGCCCATGGTCATCGCCGGGGTGGGCGTGATCCTCTCGGCGGCCTGCGTGGGGCTGGTGCGCGCCAAAGAGGGCGCCACCCAGAAGCAGCTGCTGGGCGCGCTGGGCCTTCCGGTGTACGTCAGCGCGGCGGGCATCCTGCTGCTCTCGCTGGGAGCGGTGCTGCTCATGCTCGGCCGGGGCAACCTGGGGGTGTGGGGCGCGATCGTCGCGGGCCTGCTGACCGGCATCGTCATCGGCAAGGCCACCGAGTACTTCACCGCCGCGGACTTCAAGCCCACCCAGGGGGTGGCCGCCAGCAGCGAGACCGGCCCGGGCACGGTGATCATCGAGGGCCTGGCCGTGGGCATGCAGTCCACCTGGGTGCCGGTGATCGCGGTCTGCGCGGGGACCATCGCCGCCTACCTCTTCGCCGGCGGCGCGGACGCTCCGGAGC
>CAZONU010000268.1:3070-7157 GCA_964581145.1 uncultured Planctomycetia bacterium | reverse complement strand
TGAGGGCCACGTCCATGATCCGCTCCTCGACGGGGGTGGGCTCGCGGCCGGTCATCATGTACAGGAAGTTGGCCGCGTGGCCGAGATCCTCGCGGGGCTCCATGGGCAGGCGCTCCTGGCGCAGGCGGGCGATGCCCGCGGTGACCGTGGCCACCCCCGAGATCAGGTGATAGCAGCTCTCCAGCCCGGTGGCCGCGTCTTGGGTCTTGCGGGCCTCCTTGGGCCTCCGGAGGTGCTCGCGGAGTTGCTCGCGCTTGAACTCGTACTTGGCGTGGTCTTCGGCGTAGGGGGCCACCTCCATGGGGATGGAGTCCTCGTCGGTGGAGATGGCCGTGGCCGGTGCGGGGCGGGCGGCCGCCGCGTCGCGGAAGGTCAGCTTCTGGCGCATCATGCTCACGCCGATGCGCAGCGCGGCCATGGTGTTGAGATCCTGCACCGGGAAGCTCATCAGCTGCCGCAGGGTCAGCGGCAGGTGCCGGTCGGCGGCCAGCCTCTTCTTGTACCATTCGAGCTGGTTCTCGTTGGGCAGGTGCCCGTGGAGCAGCAGGTAGCTGACCTCCTCGAACGTCGAGTGCGCGCAGAGGTCGAAGATGTCGTAGCCCTGGTAGACCAGCCAGCCCTTGGTGCCGTTGACGTAGCCGATGCGGCTCTCGCAGGCGAAGGCGCCCTCCAGCCCCGGGCCCACCTCGCACTGGATGGGCCACTGCAGGTGCCGGCGGGTCATCTCCGGCTCGGGCTCGCCGCTAGTCTCCTGCCGGGCCTTCTCGGCGGCCCTCAGGATGATGCCGGTGATCTCTTCGGTTTCTCGGTGCATGGGCTTCCCCCTGCGGGAATGGGCCTTTCCCGTGTTCCCGACTTCCCTGCTTTCTGGCGCTTGGAGCAGGTTGCCTATCGGTCCGGAGCGCGGAGCCCCTGACTCGACATGGAATTTAACGGCCGGGGGGCCTTTCGTCAATCGCACTCCGGGCGGCGGGCCTTGACCCCGGGCACATCCGGCGGTATATTACTGAATCGAGCCGCGGGAACAGGGGGGCAGGCTTGGCCAGAGAGATACTCTATTGCGCGCGCTGCCACCGGGTGATCCTTCCTCGCGAGATCGACGCGGGCGCCTATCACTTCGTGGACGGCGACCCGGTCTGCTCGGAGTGCTTCACGCGCCTCTCCCGCCGGCTGCGCCCGGTTTCCGGGGCGCGGGCCGAGTCCGACGCCCAGCCCATACCGGTCAACCTCGCCGACCTCGAGAAGGAGATGTCCAAGGGCAGCCAGGCCGCCCGCGGCGCGGAGACCACGCGGCGCGAGCGCTTCTCCTCCGGGCGCCTGCCGGTGGCCGCCTCCTACCGGACCGGCCAGGTGATCTTCATGGCCGTCTGCTTCGCCCTGGGCATTCTCCTGGGGGGCATCGCCTACCGGGCCGTCCCCGTCGGCCGGGGCGCCCCCCGGTCCGCCCCTTCCCCGCCGGAGAAGCCGGACGGCGGGAAGCGGGAGAAGCCGCCCGCGGACCCCGAGGAGGAGGAGGACGCCGGCGCCGGGAGGCTCAAGCCCGGGCCGGACGGCACGATCACGCTGCGCCCGGCGGCGGACGCCTACGTGCACGGGGGCGAGCACGGCGGCAAGAACTTCGGCGAGGAGCCCGAGCTCAAAGTCAAGAAGGACAAGCCCGAAACCAACCGCGAAACTTTTCTGCGCTTCGACCTCTCGGGCGTCGCCGGGGACGTGTCGGGCGCCCACCTCTTGCTGCACGTCGCCAGCTTCTCCAAGCCCGAGGGGATCAGACACCAGGCCGCGCTGGTCGATGACCACACCTGGGGAGAGAAGACCCTGAGGTGGGAGAACAGGCCCTCGGCGGGCGCGGGGATCGCTTCCTGGGCGCCCTCGAAGGATGCGCCCGTCAGGATCGACGTGGGCGATGAGGTCAGAGCGGCACTGAAGGGGGAGAAGAACCTCTCGATGCGCATCTCCGCCGTGGCGGAGGCGGCCGGCTGGGTCAACTACGGCTCGCGCGAGGCGGAGGCGGGCAAGCAGCCGGCGCTGGTCCTGATTACGTCGCCCAAGAAGCCCGACGCTCCGGCAAGGGACGGACCCGCGCCCAAGCGCCATGCCGACGGCACCTGGCTGCTCGAGCCGGCGGCCGACGCCCTGGTCGGCGCGGGGGAGGACGCCGGCAAGAACTACGGCAACCACCCCACGCTGATGGTGGCCAGGGACGGGAAGGAAATCACCTACAGGACCTACATGAGGTTCGACCTCTCCGGGATCACCGGCCCGGTGGCCAGCGCCGAGCTGCGCCTCTTCACCAGGGACCGGGGAGGTTCCCGGGGGATGGTGCAGCAGGCCAGGCTGGTCAGCGACAGCACCTGGAAGGAAAGAACCGTCAATTGGGGCAACGCACCGAAGGCCGGCGAGATCCTGGGGGATCCCTGGATGCTGAGCCTGACCGCCAGGTCCGCGGCGGTCAACGTCACCAAGGCGGTCAAGGCGGCCCTGGCCGGGAACAAGCAGCTGTCAATAGAGTTGAGCCCCGCCGGGGGAAAGGACGCCGCGTGGGTCAACTACCACTCCCGGGAGAGCGACGCGGGCAAGCGCCCCGTGCTGGTGATCTCCGACAAACCCGGGAAGACCGAGACTCCCGGGAAGCCGGGCCCCGACAAGAAGCCGGGACCCGGGCCCAAGCCCGCCGCGGGCGGGAAGGCGGTGACGCTCCACGCAATTGCCGCCGCGCACGTGACCGGCGGCAGGAACGCCGAAGTCAACAAGGGCCAGAGGTCGGTTCTCTACGTCCTGAACGGTCTTTCTCCCGACGAAGAGCGCGAGGCCTACATCAAGTTCGACCTCGCGTCCGTCACCGGCACGATTACCAGCGCCGAGATACGGCTGCATCCCCTGAGCGTCAAGAACTCCGCGGGCGTCACCAACCAGGTAAGACTGGTGCCCGACAGCAGCTGGAAGGAATCCACCATCGTCTGGAAAGGCAAGCCCGCCGCCGGCAAGGCTTTCAAGACCTGGGTGCCCAAGGTGGGGACTCCCGTGGTGATCGACGTCACTGAGCACGCCAGGAAGGCCATGAGCGGCGACAGGAAGCTCTCTGTCAATCTCAGAATAACCGGCGCCGGCAAGCGTGAAACCTGGGTGACCTACGGCTCTCGCAATGGCGATGCCAAATGGCAGCCGGAACTGGTGGTGGTCGCCGTGAAGGGGCCTCAAGACGCAACGCGCTGAACCGATTGCGGTTACAAGGCGGGCCGCGGCGGGCGAGCGACCCTCTGCCGAAATCCGGCGGGAGGCCGTCCGCGAAAGACCCGAAAGGCTTGACCTGGAAGGGTCTCAGGCGCTAGAATAACGGTGGATTTCGGGCTAAGCGGGAACACCTTGGAACGTCTCAATTAAGGAAGAGAGCATGGCCGAGAAGGCGGACTTTAAGGTCAGCGGCAACACGCTGGAGGTGCACAACGACCTTTACTGGGAGGATCACGAGTCCTTCACCAGCAAGTGTCAAGACTTGTTGAAAAACGAGCCCGAAGAAGTGGTCATCGACCTGACCGACTGCGGCTTCGTGTTCAGCACTTACCTGGGCATCATCGGGAACCTGTTCGTGGAGGCCAAGGAAAAGAACAAGAAGCTCAAGCTGAAGGTCTCGCGCCGGATCGAGTGGATCTTCCAGCTGGCCGGGTTCCGCGAGATGCTGGAGATCGAGGTTGTCGACTAGGTCGACGGAGGACGCTAAAATGAAGAAGCTGCTGGGAATCACACTGGTGGGCCTGCTGGGCGTTGCGTCCCTGGCGGGTGCGGCTGAGAAGAAGGCCGCCAGGGAAAAGAGCTGGCAGGAGAAGATCGAGAAGGCCCTGGACAAAACCGTGGCCTTTACGGTCAAGGACGAGGCCCTGCCCGACGTCCTCAAGGCTCTTGAGAAAGCCGCCGGGGTCAAGATCATCCTGGACACCGGCACGGTCAAGAATGCGAAGAAGATAAAAATAACCCTGGCGATCAGCGCCAAGGACAAGATGACCCTGCGCTCGGCTCTGGGCAACGTGCTCAAGCTGGCGGGCTTGAGGTACACGCTGCAGGACCAGGCCATCTTCGTCTCCACCCG
>CAZONU010000268.1:0-3060 GCA_964581145.1 uncultured Planctomycetia bacterium | reverse complement strand
ACCGTCGCCGACTTCGTGCGCGGACCGGTGGACGCCCGCTTCGAGAAGCCCGCAGGGCGCGACCGGATGGGCCGGCTGCACTTCGCGGCCCCGCCGATGATCATCCAGGGGCCGGAGGTGCTCGACCCCTACCGGCGCTTCTCCACGAAGCCGTGGTTCCTGCGCCCGCCGTACCTGGCACCCATGTACTGGGGCCCGGCCAGCCAGCCGGTCGCGCCGGCCCAGACACGCGACAGTGAGATGCTCAAGGCCCTGCTCTACTACATGAAGAAGAACCCGAACACCACCGTGGGCCAGCTCATCCAGCAGCTGGAGGCCGGGCAGCTCAAGGGCAAGAAGTAGCGCCCGGGCACGGGCGGAACATACTCGGGGGCGCCCTGGCGGGCGCCCCCGGTTCTTTCAGGATGGCTTTGTGCCCATCTCCAGCAGGCGCTGGTGGGTCTGTGCGGGAATGATCAGTCTTTCGACGAACTCTTTTTCAACCTTCTGCGGTTCGCCCTTCTCCTGCGGGTAGAAGAACACTGCCTTGGCGGTCAGGTAGGCCTCCTTCCTACAGGAGGGGCAGCTCTGTATCTCCAGCTTGACGTGGTCCTCGCTCTGGCTCTTCGCTCTGGTGAGTTCTTCGAGGTACGAGAAATCGGCCTCCTTCACTGCCTGGTACAGCGCCTCGAACACCACCTCTGGCTCCAGCGGACTGACCTGATCCTCGCAGGTTACCCAGGTGCTGCATCCCTCGCAGAACACCCGCGACCGGTGACAGAACCCGGCGAACACCCCGCCCATGCCCACCACGATGGCCGCCTCGACGAGCCAGAGGACATAGAGCACGAGCCCCTTGGGGGTGATGCCCGCGACCGACCAGGAGCCCTCGGCGGCCACCTGCTGCATCACTTTCAGGATCTTCAGGGGGTCGATGACCAGCAGTTGGTGCTTGGAAAAGGCCAGTATCCACACGACCCATGCCGCGTACACGGCCACGACCCCGGAGGCGTACCCCGCCCACTTCACCACTGGGACGTCCCGCACCTTTCCAAGCTTCGCTCCGAAAGAGGCAGCCGCTCCCACGAAGCCGCCGAACATAAACGGCACGGCGAAGTAGACGTAGGGCACGTACACCGCGAGGTAGGAGTACGGGAAGCTGGCCAGCACTGCACAGGCGGAGCCGACCATCAGGCTCAGGACGACGCCGCTCATGGGATACTCGCCGGAGAGCTTGTAGCACTTGCAGTCTATCTCTTCCTGAGCGATCTGTAGTTGTTGAGGGGGGACCTCTTCGAGCCCATCCGTGGGTCTGCGGGGCGTTTCCATGACGGCAGCAGCCTAGCCGGTGTACATGCTGATTTCAAGGCCCGGCTCTTGCGCGTTGCCGGTTCTCCGGCGAGAATCGAACTCATGCCCCGTCCCGACCACACCCGCACCCCCATCGGCCGATCGGCGGCCGGTGTCGTCGCCCGCCTGGCGAAGGCCGGCCACCGCGCCTGCTTCGCGGGCGGCGCGGTCCGCGACATGCTCCTGGGCCGCGCCTATTCCGACGTGGACGTGGCCACCTCCGCGCGGCCGGCGGAAGTGGAGCGCCTCTTCCCCCGCGCCAAGGCCGTCGGGGCGGCCTTCGGGGTGATGCTGGTGCCCTGGCGCCGCCGCGGGTTCGAGGTGGCCACCTTCCGGTCCGAGGGCCGCTACTCCGACGGCCGGCACCCGGACCGCGTACAGTTCGCCGACGAGCGGGCCGACGCCCTCCGCCGGGACTTCACCTGCAACGCGCTCTTTTACGATCCCGCGAAGCGGCGCGTGCTCGACCTGGTCGGCGGGCGCAAGGACATCGCCCGGCGCCTGCTGCGCACGGTGGGCAGGGCGGAGGCGCGCTTCGCCGAGGACCACCTGCGCATGCTCCGCGCGGCGCGCTTCGCCGCGGCGCTGGGCTTCCGGGTTTCCACGGCAACGCGGCGGGCGGTTCGCAAGCTGGCCCCCAGAATAAAGAGGATCAGCGCCGAGCGGGTGCGGGAAGAGCTGGCCAGGATGCTGGCCCCCGGCGGCGCCGTCGCCCGGCGGTCCTTCGAGTTGGTGGAGGACCTGGGGCTCCTGCCCCACGTGCTCCCCGGCATGGAGAAGCTGGTCGGTCTCGATCAGCCCGCCCGCTTCCACCCCGAGGGCGACTGCTGGGAGCACACCCTGACGTGTCTGGAGGGGCTCCCGGCCGGTGCCGACTTCGGCTTCGCCATGGCCGTCGTGCTTCACGACATCGGTAAGGGGGTCACCGCCAGGCGCGACCCGACCGGCCGGATGCGCTTCAACGAGCACGCCGAGCGCGGCGCGGAGCTGGCCCTGGCGCTCTGCCGGCAGCTCAAGATGTCAACGGCCCGGTGCAGGCTGGTCGAGGACTTGGCCCGCCAGCACATGCGCTTCAAAGATATTCCCCACATGCGCGAGGGCAAGCTCAAGCGCTTCCTGCGCGCGGAGAACTTCCGCCGGCACCTGGCGCTCCACCGCATCGACTGCCTGGCCAGCCACGGGGACCTCTCCGTGTGGCGTTTCGCGCGCAAGAAGCTCCGCGAGCTGCCCGCCGAGGTCCTGCGCCCCCCGCGCCTGCTGACCGGCCACGACTTGCTCGCCCGCGGCTACCGCCAGGGCCCGCTCATAGGCCGGATACTGCGCGCCCTGGAGGAGGAGCAACTCGAAGGCCGCCTGGCCTCCCGCCGCGCGGCACTGGCCTGGGCCCGCAGGAAGTTCGGCCCCCCCGGGAAATCGTGAAAAGACCGCGGGCCGGGGACTTGCCCCGGCCCAACGGCGTTTAGGTTCTTCCTGACTGGCCCCTACTAGGGCTTTTCGGGTGTCTCGACGGGGGGGGGCTTCGGCTTCACGTCATCCTTCTTGGGCTCGTCACCGCAGCCGAACATGCTCAGCGCCAGGACGCAGGCGCACAGACCAGCAAACAACTTCTTCATCTATGAATCTCCTCCCAATCTCCGCTCCGAATCCGGCTCGGAGCCAAAGCCTTTAATCGTCGCACCGTACAAGGGCGACGCCCGAAATCCTAACTCCCGGCGGTTCCGAGTCAAGCCC
>CAZONU010000267.1:3307-7195 GCA_964581145.1 uncultured Planctomycetia bacterium | reverse complement strand
GCTTCTCGGCGAGCTCCAACAGGAGCGTGCTCTTGCCCACCCCGGGGTCGCCGGCCACCAGCACCGCCGAGCCGCGGGTCAGCCCCCCGCCGAGCACGCGGGCCAGCTCGGCGATGGGGACTTCCAGGCGCGCGCCGGACTCGCTGCCGGGAATCTCGGACAGCGGGCGGGCCCTGTCCGCGTCGGAAAGCGGCGCCGCGGCCCTTGCGCCCCGGCGGGAGAGCTTCGCGCGCGGGGCGCGGGGCGCCTCGACCAGCGTGTCCCACTCGCGGCACTCCGGGCAGCGCCCGGCCCACCGGGAAAACTCGTTGCCGCACTGGGTGCAGTAGAAAGTGGTCTTCTCCGGGCGGGCCGGCACCTGGGGCCGTCTCCCTAAAACCTCTTGCCACGGAGGCGCGGAGGCACGGAGAAGGGCTCCGATGGAATGCTCATTGCTCGCTGGTCCCTGCCCTCGTTGCCCTTTTTCTCCGCGTCTCTGTGTCTCCGTGGCCGGGTCCTACTGGAAGGCCGCGAAGATGACCGAGCTGAAGGCGGTGATGGGGGCCTGCTCGCGGGCGTCCTCCACGGCCTCGCGGGCCTCCTTCAGGAAGCGGGTGGCCTCGGCGTAGAGGGTCTCGTCGTTGACCAGCTTGCCGAGGGTGCCCTGGCCCTCGTCGATCTTGCGCATCACCGCGGCCAGCGAGCCGGCCGCGCTCTTGAGCTCGTCGTAGAGCGCGGGGTCGTTGATCAGCTTGCCGGCGGTGCCCTTTCCGGAGTTGAGCTTCTCGGTCAGCTCGGCGATGCCCTTGGAGGCGTCGCGCAGGTCCTTGTAGAGCGCGTCGTCGTTGACCAGCTTGCCCAGGGTGCCCTCGCCCTTCTCGACCTTGGCGGCGATGTTCTTGAAGCTGTCCATGCCCTTGTTGAGCTTGTCCACCGCGCCGGTCAGCTCGTCGTAGAGCTTGGGGTCGTTGAGCAGCTTGCCGAGGGTGCCCTGGCCCTTGTCCATCTTGGCGGAGATCCTCTTGAAGCTGGCCAGGCCCTCGTCCAGCTTCTTGACCGCGGCGACCAGGTCGTCGTAGAGCTTGGGGTCGTTGATGAACTTGCCCAGGGTGCCCTCACCCTTCTCGATCTTCTTGGCGATGTTGCGAACGCTCTCGGCGGCCTCCTTGATGGCCGGGCCGGCGGCCTGGAGGCTCTCGAAGACCGTGTCGGCCTTCTGGACCAGGCTGTCCAGGCTGGCGATGGGCCGGACTTTCTTGACCTCCACACCGTGTTTCTCTCCCTTGAGGGGCAGGAAGGGGGACTCCGCCGTGCCCAGGGTCAGCGAGAGCGTCCGCCCGCTGGCCAGCAGGCTGGTGGCCGGCAGGCTGGCCACCGAGTCCTCCCGCAGGCGGTAGGGCTTGCGAAGCACGAAGTGGACCCGGACGTCCTGCTCGCGGAGTTCAATTTGGGTAATACGCCCGGCCTGGATGCCGGCCAGCCACACTGCGGAGCCATTCTGGAGCCCCCCGGCGGTGGGCAGATCCAGGTAGTAGTAGCTGCCTCCCTTGCGGCGGAAGACGCTCATCTCGTCGTCGACCCACAGGGACAGGACCCCCAGGAGGATCAGGCCCAGGAAGAAGAAGATGCCCACCGCGCGCCGCATGCTAGCGCCCCCCGCAAGAAACCGCCCCAGCCCCATTGATTCTATGCGCCAGGAGCTCCGGAGGCAAGAGGATAAGGAGACGGCCGCCGCGGCTCAGGGCCCCGTTGCAGGACCTCTACGACGGAACGCTACCGCTTGCGCCTCTTGGCGCGCAGGTGCTTGAGCGCCCGCTGGGCCTCCTCGCGGACCCCCGGGAAGGGGTCGCCCGCGGCCAGGTCCTCCAGGGCCTTCTCGGCCCGAGGGCCGCCCAGCTCGCCCAGGGCGTGGGCGATGTGGAACCTGTAATCGAACCGGCACTTCTTCAGCGGCGCGATCAGTTGCGGCACGACGCCGGGGTCGCCGATGGCCGCCAGGGCGTCGGGGATGTAGCGGGTGCCGGGCGCGCCGGCCGGGGTCTGCTTCCACTTCTCGAGCAGCGGGCCGACCGCCTTCCTGTCGCCGATCTGGGCCAGCGCCTTGCAGATGAAGAGGGTCAGGTCGATGTTGGCCCCCGGCAGCGCTTCGAGAAGCGCGTCGATAGACTTGGGATAGTTGCCCAGGTCCTCGGCGGCCAGCCACTGCTGCCTGGCGTTCCTGCCCTTGAGCTTCCTGATGAGCGCCTTCATGGCCGCCTCGTCGTCCAGCACCCCCCGGCTCTGCGGGAAGAAGCCGGAGGTCTGCGCCGGATCGGTCTCCGGGCGCTTGACGATCTTGCGGTCGGTCATGTCCGCGGGATGTGGGGAGGCCATCGCGAACCTGGCCCGGACCGCGCCCGCCCTCAGCGAGGCCGGCCCGGCGGGGGCCCCCGCGGCGGGGACCAGCCGCATGCTTATCGCGGAGGTGCGCAGCTCGCCGTTGTTGAAGTCCTTGTCGTAGTTCTTGAGAATACGCTCGGAGACGCCGGGCACGTTGACCTTGAAGTAGTGGGGGAACTTCCGGACGTGGCGGGTCACGTTCCGCGGCTTGCCCTTCACCTGGTAGTCGATGCGCAGCTCCAGGACCCGGCCCTCGGCGATGCGGTCGGCGGTGAGCCGCAGATAGTTCTCGCCGGGGCGCAGGTTGGGCAGGGCTCGCTTGCTGAGCTGGCGAAAGGCGGTGAGCTTAAGCGCGTTAAGTCCCACCCCGCGAACATCGCCGGCGGTCTTGAACTCGGCGCGGACGAGCACGTCATAAGCCGTGTAGACGTCGGGCCGGCCCTTGCGGCGGGCATTTTTCCCGAAGTAAACGGACATCTTTTCCAGGCCCACGTCCTTTTTCTCGTATATGGTCCGCCACTTGACCCCGTCGCGGGAGATGGCCAGCCGGCAGACGTCCTCCGGGCGGCTCTTGACCAGCGTCGCCCGGCACTCCGCCTCGACCACCGGGTAGGGCGGCGCCAGGCGGTAGACGAAGCAGGCGGTCTGGCCGGCCTTCTCGGGATGCAGTGTCGCCTTGCCCTTTTCTGCGTTGGAGCACGCCGCGTTCCGCGAGCCGGTGTACAGCGCGCCCGCGAAGCTCCCGGGGTCGGTGGGGACGTCCAGGGTCTGGACCTCCTCGCCGACCGCGGCGTAGATGCCGTCCGACCGGCCCGGGCGGTAGGCGTAGTACCTGCTTTTCTCGGCCTTGGCCTTGTCCCTGCCGCTGGGGATGATGTGCCCGCGGTTCTCCCACCTGCGTTCGATGGTCTCGCCGACGCGCAGCGAGGTGCGCAGGCTGTGCAACCGCCGCGGGGCGGTGATGTGCCGGTAGACCCGGCCGCGCATCACCGGCACGGTCCAGGTACCGATCCACTTGTGCTTCGCGTCCCAGTAGTAGAAGCGGCCCTGGGGGTCGAGGTCGTGGAAGCGCATGCGCCCGTCGCGGTCGCGGTACCTGAGCGCGGCGATGGTGTGCCCGAAGGTGCACTCGTCGAAGCCGATGTAGCCGGCGGCGCGCCACAGGCCGACCATCGCCCAGCTCAGGCCGTCGCACTGGTGGTGGCCGTAGCAGGTAAATATGCGATGCGGACCCCAGACCAGCTTCTCCCTGCCTTTGGGGCCCTCGTAGGCGTAGTGCCCGCCGGTGGCGCTGGTCATGATCCGGAACCACTTCCAGAGCGCCAGGGCCTTCTCCTGCCCGCTCTTCTTCCCGACGCCCTCCAGGCGGAAGATGTCGCTTATTGCCGAGTCCAGCGTGGTGCAGTCCGGCCAGCGGTTGGAGGTCAGGCGCACGTTGACCAGGGCCTCGTCGGGGCCTACTGACGTGTCGTAAACCTGCTCGCGCAGGTAGGCCGACTTGGACGTCGACTTCGCGGCGGGCTTCTCGGC
>CAZONU010000267.1:1742-3297 GCA_964581145.1 uncultured Planctomycetia bacterium | reverse complement strand
AAACGATACTGTTCTTCATCCGGAAGTCCCCCTGCTTATCCGTAACCGGACCGCGGCCCGCTCAGTTCCCCGAAACGCAGTCGGCTTCCCCGAAGAGCTCCTCCAGCCGGGCGAGCAGGTCTTCCGGCAGCGGCGGCGCGGAGACCGCCCGGACGTTGGCCTCCAGGTGCGCGACCGAGCCCGTGCCGGAGAGCACCACGTCCGCGCCCGCCTCGCCGCGGCAGAAGCGGTAGGCGGCCTCGACCACGCTGCCCGCTTTCCCCTCGCCGACCAGGAAGCCCAGGGGGTCGTTCACGTCCAGTTTGCCGGATTCGAGCAGGCCGCGCTCCTTCAACGTATCGAGAACTTCGCGCAGCTTCTCCGGCCGCGAGAGCGCCCGCCGGACCGCGAACATCACCAGCGTGCCGACGCCCTTCGCGGCTGTCAAGGGGAAGACCCGCCCGCGCGCCGAGGGGTTTAACATGTTAAGACCGACCATGACGGCGTCCCAGACGTCGTCGGCCAGGGCGCGCGCGAGCATCTCGTGGCCGGGGTCGTAGATGAACTCCTCCGTCACGCCGATGAAGCGCAGCTTGCCGGCCTCGCGGGCGCGGAGCATCGCCGGGACGATCTCCTTCAACGCGTGGTCGTATTCGCCGGGCATCAGCGCGTGAACGTGATAAAGGTCCACGTAATCGGTGCCCAGGCGGCGCAGGCTGCCCTCCAGCCCGCGCAGGAACTCCTCGCCGCTGACCAGCTTGTCATCTGCGTCGGTAGCGGCCTTCTTGGAGGAGATAATGACTTCATCGCGCGGGACGCCCTTCAGCGCGCGGCCCAGGAGCTCTTCGGTTCCGTAGGTTTCGGCGGTGTCAAACAAGTTGACGCCCAGCTCCAGCGCGCGCTTGACGAGCCTTTCGGCTCCTTGCTGGCTGCCGCCGGCGCGCAGGCCCAGCTTGCTCACGCCCCCGCAGCCCAGGCCCAGGCGGCTGGCCTTCAGGCCGGTGCGGCCCAGAGTGACGTACTGCATTGAGCGCGGCGCTAGGCCGGCAGGCCCTCCTTGCCGGTGAGCAGCTTGTAGGCCTCGATGTACTTCTCGCGGGTCTTCTCGACCACGTTGTCGGGCAGCTCCGGCGCGGGGGGCTCCTTGTTCCAGCCGCAGGCCTCCAGGTAGTCGCGCACGAACTGCTTGTCGAAGCTGAGCTGCTTCCTGCCCGGGGTCCAGGCCTCCGCCGGCCAGAAGCGCGAGCTGTCCGGGGTGAGCACTTCGTCGATGAGGATTACTTTCCCCTCGTGCCGGCCGAACTCGAACTTGGTGTCGGCGATTATCACCCCTCGCTCGGCGGCGTAGTCGCGCCCGCGCAGATACAGTGCGATGGACCTTTCCCGCAGCTCGCTCATCGTATCGGTGCCGACCATCCGGCAGGCCCTTTCGAACGTCATGTTCTCGTCGTGGCCCTCGGCGGCCTTGGTGGCGGGCGTGAATATCGGCTCGTCGAGTTTCGCGCAGCGTTTAAGCTTGTCAGGCAACGTTATGCCGCAGACCTGCCCGGACTGCTTGTACTGGCGCCAACCACTG
>CAZONU010000267.1:0-1732 GCA_964581145.1 uncultured Planctomycetia bacterium | reverse complement strand
CTGCGCGACACGTCCCGGACCCGCTCGGCGGTCCGGCGGCCGACGACCTCGCACATCTTCGCGAAGTCGATGTTCTCGTCGTGGCCGCTGGCCGCCTTGGTCGCCGGGCTGAAGATGGGCTCGGGGAGCCTGTCACCGGTCTTGAGCCCCTGGGGCAGCTCCACCCCGCAGACCGTGCCGCTCTTTGCGTAATCCTTCCAGCCGCTGCCGGCCAGGTACCCGCGGACCACGCACTCCACCGGCAGGGGCTCGGCCTTGACCACCTGCATGCTGCGCCCGGCCAGGACCTCGGCGTGCTCGGCCAGGCCGTGGCCCATCTCCGCGAGGTCCTCGCTGATGAAGTGGTTGGGCACGATCTCCTCCAGGAAGTCGAACCAGAAGAGCGAGAGCTGGGTCAGCACCTTGCCCTTGTCGGGGATGCCGGTGGGCAGCACCGAGTCGAAGGCGGAGACGCGGTCGGAGGCCACGATCAGCAGGCCGTCGGCGCCCAGGTCGTAGATGTCCCGCACCTTGCCGCGGTTGAGCAGCTTCACGCCGGGCAGGTTGGTCTCGCGAACCGCGGTGCTCATGAGCCTCTCCTCTACACCCACTTCTTGCGTCTGAAGAACCAGATCAGCGCGACGGTGATCAGCCCCATCAGCGCCACCGTCCACCAGAAGCCGTACTCGGTCATGTGCCCGGGGAACTTGAAGTTCATCCCGTAGATGCTGGCGATGGCCGTGGGGAACATCATCAGCGCGGCGACCACCGTGAAGACGCGCATGACCTCGTTGGTGCGCTGGGCTACGATGGAGTTGTGCAGCTGCACGGCCTCGAAGATGGTCTCGCGGTAGAGCTCCACGCTGTCGCCGATGCTGGCCAGGTGGTCGGCCACGTCGCGGAAGTAGACCCGCACGGTCTCGCCGATGACCTCGTACTCCTGGGCGCTCAGCCGGGCGATCATCTGCCGGTGGGGAGTGACGATCCTGCGCAGGTAGAGCACGTTCTTCTTGATGTCCATCAGCCGGCCCATGGCCCCGCGCCCCGGGTCGCGGTCCACGAACTGGTCCTCGATGCGCTCGGTCTCGCGGTCCAGGATGTCCAGCAAGGGGAAGTAGTCGTCGACCAGGCCGTCCACCAGGCGGTGAAACAGGAAGTCCGCCCCCCGGCCCAGCACCGCCGCGGGGTTGCGCCGCAGGGCCTCGCTCGCGCGCGAGGCGCTGCGCAACTCGCCGCCGGTGTGGTAGGTGACCACGTAGTTGGGCCCCAGGCAGACGTCCATCTCCACGGCGCGCAGCTCGTCGCTGAGCAGCGTGGCCGGGTCCGGGGCCAGCAGGACCATGAAGAGATACCGGTCGAAGTCCTCCACCTTGGGGAACTCGCTGACCGAGGTGCAGTCCTCGATGGTCAGGGGGTGGAAGGCGAAAACGTCGTCGAGAAGCGCGGTCTCCTCCGGGGAGGGGTTTTCTATATCGACCCACAGGGTCCCGACTTCGGCGCCCCCGGTCACCGCCCGGCGCATGGCCTCGGGGTCCAGCCCCGTGGCCAGGCGCTTCCCGGCGTCGAGCAGGTAGCTGTGCACCGCCATGGGACCGGCTCCGACTCCGCTCCTCCGGCTTCCACCGTCCGGACCCCCCCGCCGAGATGCTGCGGGGATTATAGGGGGCCGCCCCGGCGCGTCAAGACTCAGGTGTCCCGGGGTTGCGTCAAGAAGCTCTGGGTCGAGGTGTTTGGCGGCTGTTGAGCAGTTTGG
>CAZONU010000266.1:0-7195 GCA_964581145.1 uncultured Planctomycetia bacterium | reverse complement strand
ACCCGGCGCAGTCCGCACCTCGGCCTGCGCGGCGCCGCCGGTCTTCTCAACGTAGAGGTATTCGCGCGCGCGCACCCCCCTGCCGTCAGCGTTGAACTCCTCGATGCGCACCGAGAGCGTCCGGAAGTCCCTGGTGGCCAGGAAGCCCACGACCAGCGCGGCGAGCGCGGCGGCGGCGGCCGCGGCCAGCGCCAGGCGCCCCGGCCGGGAGCGCCGCCAGAAGAGCGCGCCCACTGCGGCCAGGAAGAGCGCGGCCGCCAGTGCCCAGCGCACGGCCGAGCCGGAACCCACCAGGGCGCGATCCAGCCTCGGGAAGTCCCCGCCCCCCTCGGGATCGGGGTCGTGGTACAGCCTGGTCCTGACCAGCGGGGCGACCGCCGGGAACCGCTCTCGGTAGACCTGCCGGGCGACCTCACCCCAGCTTTCGCCGCCCCCGCCGTCGGACAGGGCCAGCAGGCCCCGGCCGAAGCCGGTCCGGAAATGGACCAGCACCGGCCGGCCGTTCCGCCAGACGTCGTCAGCGCCGCCCGGACCCAGCAGCTTCCGCCACCCCGCCTCGGTCTTGGGCGGCGCGGCCGCGGTCTGCCCCAGGAATATGTCCGCGGCGGCCAACAGGGCCGCCTCCGAGGTAATCACGACGCGCCCGCCGGCCCGGAACCAGTCAAAGAGCGCCTTGCGCTGGGCGGCCTTGAGACCGCTTCTTCCCAGGTCACGGATCACCAGGAGGTCCACGCCCTCGTAGGCCGCGGGCCACTCGGGCAGCTCGGCGGGATGCACCCGGCCCTTGAGGTCGACCGGCAGCGGCAGGCGCGGGGCGCCGGAGGGGGCCACCTCCGCGACCAGCGGCTCGCCCGCAAGCGCCACCCGCCCGGGGAAGGTGATAGGCAGATTCTCGCCCACCCATACCTGCAACGGGCTGTCCTCGCTGAGCGGCCTGAAGGGCACGAGATAAGGCCCCAGCCTGCGCCGGTCGCTGGCCGGCCCGGCGACCACTTCCTGCTCCGCGCCGACGCCGCCCTGTCTCAGGAAAGCGCGCGCGCGCGCCCCGCTGTTGTTGGCCACCTCCACGCGCACCAGTCCCCAGCACCCGGCCTTGAGCCGGGGGGCGAAGACCGGAGCGCACTCCGGCGCGCGCGGCGCGGGCGCCGGAGCGGCCAGCAGCAGGAGCGTCGCGATGACGCCGGCTCCCCAGGTCATTCCCGCTTGCGCCCTCCACCCGTATCCAGCCACAGGGCCAGCACCGACGCGTCCGCGGGGGTGACCCCCGCCAGGCGCGCGGCCTGCCCCAGCGTCGCCGGCCGCACCCGGGCCAGCTCCTCCCGGGCCTCGCGGCTCAGCCCGGGCACCGCCGCGTAGTCCAGGCCGCCGCCGAGCCGCCGCCGCCCGGCCCTGGCGGTGCGCCGGGCCGCCTCGCGCGCGCGCCGGAGGTACGGCTCGTATTTTATTTCAATCTCGACCGCCTCGGCCACCTCCGGCCGGCGGACGAGCCGCTCCAGCTCCGGGTCGCCGGCGGCGAGATCGGCGAGGCCCACCTCCGGCCGGCGCAGGACCTCGGCCAGCGGCCGGCCCTCCCGCCGCGTATTACTAACGTAACCGACGGCCGCTTCGATCGCACGGATTTTCTCGGCCAGCCGCGCCCCGTACCCGTTCTCCAGGAGCCCCAGTTCCAGGGCGTACCTGGAAAGCCGCCGGTCGGCGTTGTCCGCGCGAAGCTCCTGGCGGTGCTCGCTGCGGGAGGTAAACAGGCGATAGGGCTCGCTGGGCCGCCGGCTGACCAGATCGTCGACCATCACGCCCAGGAAGCTCTCTTCCCGGGGCATTATCAGCAGTTCCTCGTCGGCCGCCGTGCGGGCGGCGTTGACCCCGGCGAGCCAGCCCTGGCCGGCGGCCTCCTCGTAGCCCGAGGTGCCGTTGATCTGCCCGGCGAGGAAGAGGCCCTTCAGCGGCTTCGACTCCAGCGTGACGGCCAGCTGGTCGGCCGGCACGCAATCGTACTCCACGGCGTAGCCGAAGCGGAGTATCTCGGCCTCCTCCAGCCCGGGAACGCTCCTGACCACCTCGACCTGGAGGTCCTCGGGCATGGAGGTGGCCAGCCCCCCGGCGTAGACGTCGGGCGCGTCCAGCCCCTGCGGCTCGATGAATACCTGGTGGCGGTCGCGCTCCGGGAAACGCACGGCCTTGTCCTCGACCGACGGGCAGTAGCGCGGCCCGCGCGCCTGAATCTGCCCGCTGAAGAGCGGCAGCCTTTCGACGTTCTCGCGTATAATCCCGCAGGTGCGCGCGGTGGTGTGGGTCGCGAAGCAGGGCACCGCCGGCGGGCTGAACTTCTCCGCGCCGGTCCGGAAGGAGAACGGCCGCGCGGGGTCGTCCGCGTCCTGGCGGCGCATGAGCCCGGGGTTGATGCTGCGCTTGGCCAGGCGCGGACTGGTGCCGGTCTTGAGCCGGCCCAGGCGGAACCCGAGGCGCTCCAGGCTCGCTGAGAGCCTCCCTGCGGCCGGCTCGCCGTACTGCCCGCCGGGCCAGGTCTTCGGTCCGGTGTGCAGCGCGCCGCGCAGGAACGTACCCGGCGAGAGCACCGCGGCGCGGCAGCCTATTTCCAGGTTGGGCTTCGCCCGCGCGCCGACGAGTTTGCCGTCTTCGGCGACCAGCTCGGTGACCTCGGCTTCGAGGAGTTCCAGGTTCTCCTGCGCCTCCAGGGCCTCGCGGCAGTAGCGGCGGTAGAGCACCTTGTCGACCTGCGCGCGGGGCGCGCGGACCGCCGGACCCCGCCCGGTGTTGAGCGTCCGGAAGTGGATGCCGGCGGCGTCGGCGGCCAGGGCCTGCTCGCCGCCCAGCGCGTCTATCTCGCGAACCAGCTGCCCCTTGGCCAGTCCCCCGACCGCCGGGTTGCAGGGCGTCTCGCCGATGGCCTCCAGCCGCGCGGTCGCCAGCAGCGTGCTTCTGCCCAGCCGCGCGGAAACCAATGCGGCCTCCACCCCCGCGTGGCCGCCGCCGATCACCAGGACGTCGCAGGTGCGGGACATCTATCTAGCAGGCCGGTACCAGGTCCACTAACGGCTCCTCGCGCGACCAGCCACCCCCTTGCCGGCCTTCCTTCGCCGGATCGCCCCGTAGGCTTCGGGGTCCTCTCTGATAACACTGCCGCCGGAACGGACCTCAGCCAGCTTCATGAATTCCAGCTTCGCCGACGTGAAAAGCGACTGATTTTCCGACAGCAACCTTCTCGCGGCCATTCGGCAATACTCCGCGTCAGTCTCGACGCCGATGCTGTTGCGCCCGCACTTCATGGCCGCGAGCATGGTCGTTCCCGTGCCGCAGAAGGGATCAAGCACCGTATCTTCCCAGAAAGAGAACATCCTCACGAGCCTGTAGGCCAACTCCAGCGGGAAAGGTGCGGGATGCTTTTTCGTCGAAGCGCCGCTCAGGGTCCAGAACTGCCGGAACCACTCGCTGAATTCCTTCTTGTCAATCATGCTCAGGCGGCGCTGTTCCTGGGTTGGCTTCCTGTACCCGCCGGGTTTGCGCTGCATGAGCAGGAACTCAATATCGTTCTTGATTATGGCGTTGGGCTCGTAGGGCTTGCCCAGGAACCTGGAACTGCCCTGGACTTCATAGCTGGCATTGGAGATCTTGTGCCAGATGATGGGGTTCAGGTTGTCAAAGCCTATCTTGCGACAGGCCACGCAGATATCCGCATGGAGGGGAACAACTACGTGCCGGCCGTGCTTCCGCCGCGAAAGGCACACGTCGCCCACGACGCACACCATTCGACCACCAGGCACGAGCACCCGGTAAACTTCCGCCCACACCCTGGCAAGTTCTTCCAGAAAAGCTTCGTAATCCTCGACGTGTCCGAGCTGATCTCCGCTCTCGTTGTAGCGCTTCAGCGTCCAGTAGGGAGGCGAAGTCACAACCAGGTGAACTGACTCATCCGGAACATATGGCATCAATCGCGCGTCGCCCTGAACGAGGCGATGTCGAGTTTCCGCTTGGGGCACTTGCGAAGGCACTGACATGAATCTACCTACCGGGCCCCGTAAGCAGCCGCCTGCGCAATCAGAGAGCGGGCGAAAACTGCAAAGGACAGGTCCTCTGCCACCTCTTGGCACTTGCCTTCGGCTCCTGCAATACGATCAGCGGTGAGGAACGCGGCTGCATTGTAATGCCGCTCGCGCACGAGCTTGCGGCAGAAAAGCTCGTATCGCGTCATGTACGAGGCTTTTTCAAACTCGGGCAGAACTTTGAAGTGAGGCTCCTTGACCCTCACCGCCTTGCGAGATGCCGCGCAGTCTTCAAGCAGGAAAAGGTAGCCCAGCCAGGGTTGCGCGGTCTTGTTAAGGGCTCCTTTGCGAAATGCCGTCCACAAGTCCAGAGCGCTTCCCATGGCTTCCTCGGTGCGATTATTGAAGTTGTTCCCGAAAGAAGGGCCTACTTGGGACTTGAGTTCTATGGCGATTAACAACTGGTCCTCTTGCACCACGAGGAGATTCCATTCCTTCGTCGGTCTGAAGAATCCAGGGAGTTCCAGACGACGCTTGTAGAACACATGTTCCCCGTCAATGCCGGCGTCCAAGATAAGTTCAGTGATCAGTTCAATAAATCCATCCATCTGGGCGCCGCCGGTCACGGCGCCTCGTGCGCCTTGATCGGACCGTCCCGCCTTCTTCTGTTTCCCCGACTGTTTCTCGCGCGTCTGCCAGAAGCGTGAAACCGCCCGAGCAACACGGGCCTCAAGCTCCTGACTGCTCAACGGCACAGGTTGCTTCCTCCCGCTACTCCTCCGCGTAGAACATCTTGATGAGGTCCAGGTACTCCTTCGGGACCGTCTTAGTCTCGGCCGCGGCGGCCTCCAGCGGGGCGGCGGCGATCTCGTCGCCCACCAGCGCGGCCATCTGCCCGAACTTGCCGGCGAGGACCAGCTCGGCGGCCTTGACCCCGTAGCGGGTGCCCAGGATGCGGTCGTAGGCGGTCGGCGCCCCGCAGCGCTGCAGGTGGCCCAGGACCACGTGGCGGCACTCCAGGCCGGTCTTCTGGGCGATGAGCTTGCCCAGCAGCTCGCCGATGCCGCCCAGGCGCACGTGGCCGAACTCGTCCTTCTCGGCGGTCTGGGTGACGAAGTCCTCGCCGAACTCCGCGCCCTCGGAGACGGCCACGATGTTGTAGAGCTTGCCCTTCCTGCGCGCGGCCAGGAGCCTGGCGCAGAGGTCCTCCAGGTCGATGGGCTCCTCGGGCAGGAGCACGTAGTCGGCCCCGGCGGCCAGGCCCGCGAAGCCGGTGATCCAGCCGGCGTGCCGGCCCATGCACTCGACCACCAGCACGCGGCGGTGGCTGCGCGCGGTGGTGACCAGGTTGTCCATGGCCTTCATGGCGATCTCGACCGAGGTGAAGAAACCAAACGTATAATCCGTGCAGGACAGGTCGTTGTCGATGGTCTTGGGCACGCCGACCATGTTGAGCTTGCTGTCCTTAAACAACCTGGAGGCCACCCCCAGGGTGTCGTCGCCGCCCACGGCGATGAGCGCGTCCAGCCCCAGCCCCTGGTAGTTGACCACGATCCTGGGCAGGTCGCGCTCGGGGTTCTTGTAGGGGTTGGTCCGGCTGGAGCCCAGGACCGTGCCGCCCTCGCTGACGATGCCGGCCACGTCGTCAACGGAGAGGTCCCGGCTCAGCTTCTCGAGCATCCCGCGCCAGCCCTCCAGGATGCCGACGGTGGCCACCCCGCCGGAGGCCAGGCGCGTGACCGCGCCGCGGATGACCGCGTTGAGCGCCGGGGCGTCGCCGCCGCCGGTGAGGATGCCTACTCGCTTCATCTCAGAACCTCTCTCCTGACCCGGGTGCCGCCCCTACGCCTTCTCTTCGGGACCTTCCGCCTCGGAGCTCCCCCCGCCCGCCGGGTACTGCGGGCCGCTGTAGTCGGGGTTCTCCAGCCGCTTGGACTCCGTGGTCGGGGCCGGCGCCGGCGCCGGCGCCGGCTCGGGAGGCGCCTCCCGGCGCGGCTGGGTCTTCACGGCGTGGGCCCTGGTCTTCTGGTAGACCAGCCGGGTGCGGATGTCGATCTTGACCTCGTCCTTGATGGGCAGGACCTCGTAGTAGTAGGCGCGCATGCGCGTCTGTATCTCCGAGACCCGGCCGATGACGTCGGGCCCGGCCTCGAACCAGATGGTGGCGGTGCAGCCCAGCGGGCTCTTGCCCCCGGCGGTGCCCCCGCGCAGGTGCACCCGGGCGCGGACCACCCCCTCCTCCTCGCCGATCATCTGGGCCAGGCAGGACTCCAGCGCGGAGATGTCCACCTGGACGCGCCCGCTCTCGGTGGGGAACTCCAGGAGCCGGGTGTTGCGCGCCCGGCCCAGGGGCGAGAGCAGCGTGGACAGGGCCAGGAGCAGCAGGCCTATACCCAGGGTCCAGTAGCTGATCGGGTGGAACGAGGAGAAGACCTCCACCCAGTAGCGCATCTCCTCCAAGCTCGTCTCCGGGTGCGTCACGAAGTACAGAACCCCGACCCCCAGGGCCACCACCAGCAGCCAGCCGATCACCGCGAACATCCAGCGCCAGATCTTCATACGAATTTCCCCCCCGAGTCCAGCAGGCTTTCCGCGAAGGAGGTGTCGTAGCTCAGCGAGCGGAAGCGCACGTGGCTGAGAATCTCCTTCTGGAAAGGAATGTTGGTCTTGACCCCGTCAATGATCATCTCGTCCAGTGCACCCAGCATCCGGACGATGACCGCCTCGCGGTCCTTGCCGTGAACGATGACCTTGGCGATCATCGAGTCGTAGTTCGGCGGTATCTGGTAGCCGGTGTAAATGTGGCTGTCCACGCGCACCCCCGGGTCCTGGGGCGGCAGGTAGAACTCGATGCGGCCGGGCTGCGGCGCGAAGTCGTTGAAGGGGTCCTCGGCGCAGACCCGCACCTCCATGGCCCAGCCGCCCGAGCGCACGTCGCGCTGGCGGAGGCCCAGGGGCTCGCCGGCGGCGATGCGCACCTGCTGCTCGACCAGGTCCAGGCCGGTGACCACCTCGGTCACGGGGTGCTCCACCTGGATGCGCGCGTTGACCTCCATGAAGTAGAAGTTCCTCTTCCTGTCGACCAGGAACTCCACGGTGCCGGCGTTCTGGTAGCCGGCGGCCTTGACCAGCTTGACCGCCGCGCGGCACATCTCGTCGCGCAGGCGCCGGTCGAGGATCGGGCTGGGCGACTC
>CAZONU010000265.1:5466-7231 GCA_964581145.1 uncultured Planctomycetia bacterium | reverse complement strand
TACTATACCACGTAAGCTACCCCTCGTGGTACCCCCCGGTTGATGAGCTTGAGCTTGTGCTTGCCCTTGGTGAGCTTGATCTTGATCTTGCCGTCGGTGTCCTGGTGGGCCAGCCAGGACCAGTGCCGGTGGGTGGTGCCCTGGTTGCCGAAGGTGAAGGCCTTGCCCTCGTCGATCCGCATCTTCCAGGAGTCGCCGCAGGAGCAGCAGGTCCACTTGCGCACCCACAGAACGTAATCCCCGGCCTCTTTCACGGTGAAATCCAGCTCCGCGGAGCCCGCGGTGCGCCGGGGGTCCGTCTCCTTCTCGGCCAGATGCACGTGAATGCCGCCCGAGCAGCCCCGCGAGGGCAGGACCAGGTACTTGCCGCCGGCGGCCTCCGCGCTGTCCCCGGTCTTGAAGGGCTTCACGCACCTGGCCGTCTCGGCCTCGATGAGCACCCGGGGCTTCGTGCCCAATCCGGTCTCGTGGATGTTCGGCCTGGTGCCGTCATCCGGGTTGCCGTTCCTGGCCTCTCCGCCGTTCTTCGGCGGCTTCTGGTCATCGTCGCCGCAGCCGCCCGCGCCGGCGATGAGCGCAACTAAGAGCCCTAACAGCAGGTGCTTACGCATGGAAGCCGCTCCCTTCCCCAAGGTATTTACTATATTAACCGCCGCGGCTTTCGAAAGCTAACCCAAAATCGGGGATTGACCTTGACCCCTGAGATGAGCGGAAGTAATATCGCCGATAGCTAGCGCGCATGCGAGTAACATATGCGTTACTTGCCGCCGGGAGGGGCCGACATGAGAATCCTTTACGTGGACTGCGACACCCTGCGCGCCGACCACCTGGGCTGTTACGGCTACCCGCGGGACACCTCGCCGAACATCGACGGGGTCGCCGCGCGCGGCGTGCGCTTCGAGAACTGCTACGTCTCCGACGCGCCCTGCCTGCCCAGCCGCGCGGCGCTGCACACCGGGCGCTTCGGGATTCAGACGGGGATCGTCAACCACGGGGGGCTCGCGGCCGACCTGCGCCTGGAGGGCCGCTCGCGCGGCTTCAAGACCAATCGCAAGCACTGGATGGACGGGCTCCGCCGGGCGGGCCACTACACGGTATCGGTCAGTCCCTACGCCGAGCGCCACAGCGCCTGGTGGTTCTACGCCGGGTTCAACGAGTGCTACAACCCCGGCAAGAGCGGCCAGGAGCGCGCCGACGAGGTTTATCCCTACGCCGCCGCGTGGCTGGAGCGGAACGCCGAGCGCGAGGACTGGTTCATGCAGGTCAACTTCTGGGACCCGCACACTCCTTACCGCACGCCGATGGAGTACGGCAACCCCTTCGAGGGCCAGGCCTATGACCAGTGGCTCGACGAGGAGACCGTCAAACGCCATTACGACGGCTACGGCCCGCACAGCGCGCAGGACCCCGCCGGCTGGGGGCCCAACGACACCGGGCGCTTCCCGCGGCTGCCACGGGACATCTCGAACCTCGCCGACTACCGCAGGTGGATCGACGGCTACGACGTGGGCATCCGCTACATGGACGACCACATCGGCAGGCTGCTGGAGATCCTCGAAAAGAAGGGCGTGCTGGAAGACACCGCGGTAATCGTCAGCGCCGACCACGGCGAGTCCCAGGGCGAGCTCAACGTCTACGGCGACCACCACTTCGCCGACCACACCACCAGCCGGGTGCCGCTCGTCGTCCACTGGCCGGGGGTGACCGCACCGCGCGTCAACGGGGGCCTAGTCTACCAGCTGGACCTGTCGCCCACGGTCACCGA
>CAZONU010000265.1:444-5456 GCA_964581145.1 uncultured Planctomycetia bacterium | reverse complement strand
GCCGTGCACACGGGCATGCTGGACCCGCTGATGGCCCAGTACAGCCGGGCCGTCTTCGAGATGGAACACCCGCGGATCCGCGTCACCTACCAGCCCTGGAACATGTGGGGCCGCGACTATAAGAGCCAGTTGCTCGTCGCCATGCAGTCCGGCCGGGCGCCGGTCGTCAGCGTCGCACGCGATTCGCAGAAGAACATCAAGGACGGGCTGTTCGCCGACATCACCGAGCTCGTCGGCGGCCAGCCGCACCCGATCTGGCAGGGGCGCTCCTTCGCCGCCGAGCTCAAGGCCGGGAAGGAAGCGGCCCGGGACGAGCTGGTCCTGGGCATGATGGCCTGGAGCTGCCAGCGGACCGTGCGCTGGAAGAACTGGATGCTCATGCGCACCTACGACGACGGGCTGAAGGACGTGCCCGAGGTCATGCTCTTCGACGTCGAGAAAGACCCCCACCAGACGAAGAACCTCGCCGCCGAAAAGCCTGAGGTGACTAACGAAGGCCTGGCCCGCCTGGAGAAGTGGACCGCGGAGCAGCTCGCCGTCAGCCCCGACCCGGTCGACCCCCTGCAGGTCGTCCTGGCGGAGGGCGGGCCCTACCATACCCGCGACGACCTGGACGTTTACTGCCGGCGCCTGCGCGAGACCGGCCGCGCCGGCCACGCCGAGGCACTGGAGGCCCGGCACGGCGCCGAGGGGGGGGAGTACCAGGACCCGCGAAGCGTGTAATCAGACCACCTTGATCCTCGGCAATATCTTGTTGAGTATCCCGGGGACGAAGCGCTTGGCCAGCACCGCCCAGGCCTCGGCGCCGCCGATGGCCGCTTCGTCCTTGTCTTTCCTGATGGCCCTGAGCATCTTCCTGGCGAACCGGGCGGGGTCCATGCCTCCGGCCTGGCCGGGGTCCATCTCCCCGTGGGCCGAGCCGTCGCCCTCCAGCGCGCTCCGGGAGATTCCCGTCTTTACCCAGCCGGGGCAGACCAGAGTGATTTGGATATTCTTCCCGGAAAGCTCGCAGCGCAGGGAGTCGAAGAAGCCGTGGAGGGCGTGCTTGCTGGCCGCGTAGGCGCTTCTCCGCTGCACGCCGTACTTGCCGAGCACCGAGCTGGTGACTACGAGTTGCCCGCTCCCGCGCTCCAGCATGCGGGGCAGGACGGCCTTGGTGAGGGCCACCGGGCCCAGGTAGTTGACGCGCATGATGGCTTCGTCGACCGCGAGCTCGGTTTCCAGCGCGAGGGAGCGCTGGCTCACCCCGGCGTTGTTGACCAGAATGTCAACGCCCCCAAAAAGCGCCCAGGCCTCGGCGGCCCTGGCGGGGAGCGCGCCGAGCTCCGCGAGGTCCAGGGGCAGGCCCCGGGCCTCGGGGCCGCACTTTTCGCGGACCGCCTCCAGCTTCCCGGCCCGCCGGGCCGAGAGTATGAGCCGCGCGCCGGCGCGGGCCATCTCGACGGCCAGGGCCTCGCCGATGCCCGAGGAGGCCCCGGTTATCCAGGCGATCCTGCCGCTGATTTCCATGAGGATCATTTTCCGCGGCGGGCGCCGCGGCGCAAGCGGCGTCGGGGAATGTCAGCCGGACACTCGCGTTCTGACCGCCAAGGCTTGTCCGCGAGCCGTCGGGCGGGCACAAGGACACCCAGTTGGGGTCTTGATCGCGGCCCGGCTCCTCCGCAGACCCCGAACTTCCCGCCGCGCCCATAAGTTCTTCTTGGTGCCCTTGGTGTCTTGGTGGTTGATTACTCGACCAGCCGGCCGTCGTCGAGCGCGAAGCGCCGGGAGGCCTTTCCCGCGACCCAGGATGTTGGTGCCGGTGAGCAGGTTGTTCCGGCGGGTGGCGTCCGCATAGGCGCGGTTGACGGTCACGGTGAAGAGGTTCACTGGCTGTCCGTCCTCCGGCCCGGGGCGCTGCAACCCCTGCTAGTAATTGCGCCGGGGCTGCGCCTCCGGGACGGCTATTCTTCCCTGACCTTCTCGTCGATGCCTTTCCACTTGAGGAGCAGGTCCTCGCCGAGGGCCGAGGGGTTCAGCACGCAGGTGCAGTTCGTGATCATGAACTGCGCGCGGTCCAGGACGTCGTCGCCCTTGAACTTCTCGGACAAGGGCTCCAGGTGCTTGCCCTTGCCGAAGACCGGCACGGCCGCGGGCAGCTTCTTGACCCCGAGGTTCCTGATGAAGACTTCCTCGGCCTTGCTGGTGCCGTCGACCTCCACCAGTTCCAGCTTGATCTTGAAGAGGTCCCGGGCCTTGGCCAGGGGCTTTTTGAGCTTGGCGCGCAGCGCGGCGGTGGCCTTCTTGTCCTTGCTGCCGACCAGCACGAAAGTCATGGCGTTCTTGTCCAGCGCCTTCGTGAGCTTCTGCCGGCCGGGCGAGTCGAAGGACTTGAGCAGCTGTTTCTCCTTGATGTCCCCCGGGTAGGTGCCCAGCAGCGTGCCCCGGGGGGAGACCAGGAACATGATGGGCATCTCCGGCGGCGCGTACAGCGCGGCCAGCTTGCGGTTGGCTTTGGCCTCGGCGTCCAGCACCTCGATCTTGGCCACCTTGAGGTCGGTCTTGGCCAGCTTCTCCATGCTGACCGACTCGGCGACCGTCTTGCTCTTGGCGTCGGACTTCCGGTAGAGGATCACCGCGCGGGCGCCGAGCGGCACCATCCCGGCGCGGTCAGAGAGGTAGCGCAGCTCGCGCTTGCCGAGCTTGCCGGAGGCCCGGGCCAGCAGCTTGCCGTCCCTGGCGAGGACCACCATCTGGGGCCAGCCGCCGCAGCCCTGGGCGGACAGGAACTCGCGGTCCTCGCGGAGCATGGAGCCGTCGCGGTTGAGCTTGATGACGTCGGCGTTGACGTACTTGAAGTGCTTCTCGCGGAGGTCCTTGGCGAGCTTCTCCTGGGCGGCGCTCAGCTTGTGCTTGCCGTCGTAGACCATGTAGAGCAGGTAGAACTCGCGGGGCCACTGCTTGTAGGCGGCCTCGTGGATCCTGATGGCGCAGGCCCGGGCGGCCGGGCCGAAAAGGACGCCGAGGGCCAGCGCCGCGGCGCTCAGCAGGGCGGGCAGGCGGGCTCTTCCGGGCATCGGCGGTCTCCTCCTAGCAGTCCGTTGAAAAATGGAGCGCCGTGACGGCAGGCGCTCCCGAGCGATGCGAGGCCCGAGGGTGAGCGCGATGCCTCTGGCATCGTGCGAATCCCGAGAACGAAGCAGCGCGACGGGACCGCCTGCCGCCCACGGGGTTGGGCCATAACGGCCCATCTTCTTCGTCGGGAACCCGAAGACGATGCTCGGGCATCGACTTCGGAACCCCTCCTCGAATCTGGACCATTCTGCCTCCAATCACGGCCGCACCATTTTTCAACGGCCTGCTAAGGGCGGGCACCTGAATCCGCCCATATATGATAATACACCGGCAAGCCGTTGAAAAGTCCCGGTTTCCGTTCGGCCGCCCCGCGGGCCCCGAATCCCGGTGAACCGACGGGCCGGGGGCTGCGTTAATTCGGGGGATTCGGCGGGAGCGGTGCTCTTGACAAGCCGCGCTCCCCGGCGTACCCTAGTGGAAGAAGCGGGCGGTCCTTCGGCGAGCCCCCCCGCAGCGCAGGAGGTTTCCCATGAAGCGTTTCATCATCCCGACCGGCGTGCTTTTCCTCTTCCTGGCGGCCGGCCCCGCCCGCGCGGGCGACGTGGTCAAGGTGGCCCAGGGCAGGGCGGAGAGCAAGTTCAAGGGCACCATCACCAAGGATGACATTGACGGGGTCTGCATCCGGGTGACCAAGACCGGCATAGGCACCGGCAACATGGAGTTCCGCCGCCGGGACGTCCGCTCGGTCAAGTACGAATGCCTCAACAAGATGCACTACACCGCGGGGACCGCCCTCTTCGAGCGGGGCCAGTACGACCTGGCCATCGTCCGCCTCGAGCAGGCCGCCGAGGACGGGAGCGTCAACAAGTGGGCCAAGCAGTACGTCCTGCTCAAGCTGGCCCGCTGCCACGAGAAGCTGGGCAAGACCAGGGACCTCAAGAAGGCGGTGGCCGTCTGGACCCGGCTGAAGGACTCGATCTCCGGCGGCAAGACCCGCTTCATGAGCGAGTGCATCAAGGGCCTGCTCGACGGCTACGCCAAGCTCAAGGAGTGGGACAAAGCCTCCTCGGCGCTGGCCAGCCTGGAAGCCCTGGGCGGCGAAAACGTGCTGATGGCCAGGGTCTACCGCGCGCAGATTTCCGAGTGGCGCGGCCGCTTCCCGGCCGCCGCCGAGGCCTACCGGAAGGTGGTGGACAGCCGCAAGCCCAGGCCGACCCCCAAGATCCGCGCCCGGGCCCTGGCCGGCCTGGCCCGCTGCTCGATGGAGGCCAAGAGCTGGGGAGCGGCCGGCGAGGCCGCCCGCAAGATTACCGCCATCAAGGGCGCGGTGCCCGAGGAGGCCGCGGCGGTGGCCCACCAGGTGCTGGGCGAGCTCAAGCTGCGCCCCATGCTGAGCGTCGGCCCCAAGGCGCTGGCCGGGCCGAAGAACAAGGACAAGCGCGAGAAGGTCCTCGACGGCATCCTGGAGATGCTCCGCCCGGTGGTCCAGTACCAGGGCAGCCCCTGGGCCGAGCAGCGCGCCCTCTACTACGTGGGCTTCTGGAGCGAGAAGCTGGAGCGGGCCGGCGAGGGCCCCAAGTGGATGAAGCGCGCCGACACCATGTACAAGACCCTCCGGGGCCGCTACCCCGGAAGCAAGTGGGCCCGGCTGGCCAGCGCGCGCCTCAAGGCCATGGGCGGCAAGTAGCTCCGCGACGAACCCTGGACAGTTCGCGGGCCGGACCAGGTGTCCGGCCCGTTTCCTTCAGGTTGAGCGCAGCGCGCGGCTGAGCAGCGTGAAGCTCTGGCGCTTGTAGCTCTCGGCGCGCCCGGGGTTGTTGCGGCGCAGGCGCTCGATGACGATGTACTTCTGGACCTCGTACAGGTAGTAGAACATCCCGCGCAGCGCGGCCCCGGGGCCCGCCGGCCGCTCCCGGCCGTAGCCCTCCCAGAAGCCGGGCACCGAGACCCCGCAGTAG
>CAZONU010000265.1:0-434 GCA_964581145.1 uncultured Planctomycetia bacterium | reverse complement strand
CCGCAGTAGTCGAGCACCGCGAACTCGATCTCCGGGTCGCCCCACAGGGCCCGGTCGAAGTCCACCAGGCCGGTCAGCCGGCCCTCCTCGTCGACCAGGATGTTCTGGGCCCAGACGTCCATGTGCAACAGGCGGGCCCGCCCGGAGTAGTCGAAGATGCTCAGGTTCTCCTCCAGGGCGCGGCGCACCAGGCGGCCCTCCTCGCGGGAGTAGCCCCCGCAGCCTTCGATGTCGTCGATCAGCTTGTTCCACATGGCCTCGAAGGCCGCGGGCCAGGAGCTCTGCGGCTCCATGACCTGATGGGCGCCGAGGTAGCCGTAGCGCTCGCGGGTGACGTTGTGGATCTGGGCCAGGGCCCGGCCCACCTGGCGGTAGACCTCCGCCAGCGACCGGCCCCGGACCGGGGCGTCGCTGAGCGCCCGGCCGGACAGCCG
>CAZONU010000264.1:0-7252 GCA_964581145.1 uncultured Planctomycetia bacterium | reverse complement strand
CGGTGACAATAGCGGCTCCGTGCCTCCGCGTCTCCGTGGCCAGAGGTTGCCCCGGTCCCGCGACGGGCCCGGGTGACGCGCGGCCGCGCTCAGGCCTTGCCCTGGCCGCGCTTCTCCTCGGGCTCCAGGGCCTCCAGGTGCCCCTCCAGGGCCGCGCGGGCCTGCCCGGCGTAGAGCTCCTTGCCAAGCGCCTCGGCGCGGGCGATCAGCCTCTTCCAGTCGCCCTCGCCGACCAGCTCGGGCATCGTGCGGGCCACCCCCTTGAGTACGAAGGCGTCGCCGGTTTCTATGGCTTTGGTCTTGACCCGTTCGAGCCCCTCGCGGTCGGCGGCCTCGGTGTAGAACTGCAGGGCCTCGTCGAGCTTGCCGGCCTCCTCGTAAGCCCGGCCGTGCTCGACCAGGACCTCCTTGGGGGTGTTGATGCCGAATAGAATGTCGCGGCGATGCAGCGGGTCGGGGAGTTCTGCCGGCATGGCGGTCTCCTATTCGACGAGGAGCAGCGCCGCGGCGGCGGCGGCGCCGACGGGCAGCGGCGAACGGATTTTCACCTCAAGACCCTGCGGGCACTTTCCGACGACCATCTCCAGCTCGCCGAGGGGCCTGCCGACCTCCTCCTGCATGGGCAGATTCCGGCGGGCCTCCTCGCCCAGGCGCTTCCAGGCCCCGCCCAGGGTGGCCGCGCCCCAGGTGACGAACATGCTGCGCTCCAGCGAGACGCGCGCGCCGAGCAGCCCGGAGGAGAGGCGCGTTACTTCATCCCTGGAGAACCACTTCCGGCCCCGGCCGGCGAGGTGCTCCTTGAGGTGCACCGTGGAGCTGGCCGACAGCAGCCGGTCGCCCTTGAAGCAGTAGGCCGGGGAGGGCGCGAAGCGGTTGTAAACCTCTTGATCGGCCAGCCAGGCCAGGCGCACGCCGCGGTACTCGCCGCTCTTGACCTCGCCGCCGCCCCCGAAGTAGGGCAGCTCCAGGACCCGGTCGGTCCCGGCGCGCAGCCGGTCGGCCGCGCCCTCGGCCAGGTCAACGCCGATGAGCGCCTGGGGGAACATGCCCTGGCGGGGCAGCATCCAGGCGACGGTCACCTCGCCCCGTACGTGAGAGGCGAAGTCGCGCTCGAAGTCCTTGCCGGCCGCCGCGCCCAGCCGGCGGGCCGCGTAAGGAATCAGCCCGCGGCGGTCGAGCGGCCTGATGGCCTCCAGCAGCTCGCGCCACAGGCGCGCGCCGTCGGCAACGTTGAAGCTCACCGCCACCAGCGCCGCCTCCGGCAGCCCGGCGAGCATCCGCCTGGCGCCGCCGGGGGCCAGCCCCGCGGGCACGCCCCCGCCGGAGGGCTTCCCGGCCAGGACCAGCGTCTCGGTCCAGCGGCCGGACTTCTCCGGCTGCGCCGAGTAGCCGGCCCAGTCGACGGCTTTGAGCCCCAGCGCGGCGGCCGGCCTGGGGCCGACCAGCCCGCCGGTCTCGAAGAAGCCGGCCAGGCGCCCGGGACCCGCGGCGGAGAGCGCCGCGGCGATTCGCTTCGGCGCGGCCCGGAGGTCCCCCCAGGCGACCAGCTCCAGGAGTTCCCGGCAGCCGGCGACCCGGTCGGAGATCACAATCCAGTCGCCCGAGGAGCCCCAGGCGGCCCCGTCCCGGCCCTCGGGGGCCAGGGTGAGCAGCGTCTCGCCCAAGCCGGCGGAAAGCCGCCGGGGCTTTTGACCGGTGGCCGTCAGGGCGGAACCCAGCGCTTTCAGGCAGCCTGCCGACTTGTCCGGGGCGACCCGCGCGATGAAGCCCAGCGCCGGGCCGCGCTTCCCGGCCAGGTCCCACATGACCAGCGCGGCGGGGCCGCCCGCGTCGGGGGCCAGCTCCAGGCCCAGCTTGACCGCTTCGATGACCGTGCCCGACTCGCCGGCCGGCTCGCGCTCCAGCGCGGCCAGGAACCTCTTCACGCTGGGGGCGGTGGCGATGCGGCCGGCGGGACCCGCGCGGAGCTCGCCGGCCAGCTCTTTCAGGTTATCGGTGGCCAGCAGGAACCGGGTGCTCTCCGGCAGCCGGCGCGCGAACTCCTTCAGAGGCTCCGCGCCGTTCCTGTTATTGGCGGGAGGCCTCGCGCCGTTGGGGACGGGCCGGACGCGCCGGCGCGGCCCCGCGCCGAAGGCCAGGAAGGCCAGGACCCAGCCGGCGCAGAACAGCGCCGCCAGCGCGTTGAGCAGGTTCTTCCTCGCTGCCATCGTGCGCAGAATGATACGCGCCGGGAGGGCGCGCGTCCAGGCCCGCTGCTGCGGATATTTCACGAGAGCTTGCCGCAGAGACGCGGAGACGCGGGGAAGAAGCCGGCACTTGTTGTTGGCTGTGGACCCGCCGAAGGCGGACTGTTTTCTGGCCGCGGAGTCGGGAGAGGACGCTAACCTCTCCTGAAGCGGGCTCCTCTGCGCCTCTGCGGTGAAAGGCCGGGCTAGGGTATTTCGGCCCCCTCGCCGGCGCCGGAGCTCTGCAGCTCCTCGATCCTGGCCAGCTCTTCGGGCAGGAGCGCGCCCTCGACCGCCTCGGCGGCCTCCTCCGTGGGGCGGCCGTACTCGCCGGGGACCTCGATGCCCCAGTCCTGGCCGAGCTCCACGGTGCCCAGGCCCAGCTCGCTGGCCGACAGCCCGGTGCGGCCCAGCCTGCGGTATTTCACGAGGGCTTCTTCTCCTCCCCGGCGCCGCCCCGGAGCATAAGCCAGGCGGCGCAGGAGGCCAGCAGCGCCAGGGCCAGCAGCGCCGGGTGGTCCCACAGGGAGCGCTGGGTCCGCCGCGTCCGCCGGCGGGGCGCGGGCAGACGCCGGGCGACTATCCCCGGCAGGCGCTCGGCCTCCGCCGGGCCCAGGAAGCCCCCGCCGCTGGAGGCCGCCAGGCGGCGCAGCGCGCTGAAGTCCGGCGAGGGGTCCTCCATCTCGAGGTCGGAGCCCTCCACCGTGAAGACCAGCTCGGCCTCGGCCCAGTCCGCCCCCGGCGCGCGGGCGATCACCTTCACGCGGTACTCCCCGGGGTCGCCGGCGCGGACCGTCGCGCGGTACCTGCCGGGCGCCACCGGGGCCAGGCGGGTGCCCTGCGGGCGCCGCGCCTTTCCCTTCGCCGGGCCGATCTCGGCGCGGAGCGCGACGCGCGCGCCGTCCGGCGGGGCCTGGAGCAGCCGGGCCAGCAGCGAGACCTGCTCGCCGCTGGTGAGCCGGTAGCGGGTCATGGACAGGGCCAGCTTGCCGCCCCCCCCCTCGTCGCGCCCGGCCAGCCAGGCGGCCAGCCGCGCGAAGAGCCGCCGGTGGCCCTCGGCCCCCGCCGGCCCGGAGCGGCTCCAGCGCCAGTGGTCCGGCCAGGCCAGCAGCGCGGCGCGGCCCTGCCCCGCCGGCCAGGCGATCAACACGGGATCGGTCCCGGCGCGCAGCCAGACCTCCGCCCCCGGCCGGGGCGCGCCGGGCTTCCAGCCCGCGCGGGTCTCGGGCAGCGACTTCCAGAGCCGGTGGTCGACCTCCCCGGAGCGGTCCAGGCGCAGTGGCGGCGCGCGCCGCGCGCCGGCGGCCAGCTCCACCCGGCGGCGCCCGGCGGCGACCTTCGCGTACTTGAGCCCGGCGGGCAGCAGCCCCTCCAGCGGCGTGCCCGCGTAGCTGGCCGCGCGCTCCGGCCCGGCGGCGAAGAGCAGCCCCAGGCCGTCCTCGCGCACCGCGCGGGCCAGCGCGGCGAGCTCCCCCCGGCCCAGCCGTCCGGCGGGCAGGTCGCCGAGGATCACCGCGTCCAGGCGCTCCAGGCGCCCGCTGAGCTTCAGCTTCTGGTCCCTGCCGCGGACGAAGCCGGTCCAGAGCTCGACCTCGCTGCCCGGCGCCGAGCGCAGCGCCCCGGCCAGCGCGCGGTAGCCCCAGCCCAGGCGGGCCTCGGCGTAGAGCGCGCGCAGCGGCCGGCCCCTGACCACCAGGTAGCGGCTGCTCCGCGCCGCGGGCGCGGGTGCCGGTCCCAGGGTCCGCGCGGCGATCTCCAGGCGGTGCACCCCCCGGGCCTTGGCGGCGAAGCCGAACCTGACCGGCAGGCGCACGTCGTCCGAGCCGGCGGCCAGCTCGCGCCGGGCGGTCTCGGCGCCGTCGACCAGCAGGCGCACCAGGACCTTGCGCCCGGCCAGGCCCAGCGCGCGCAGCGAGGCGTCGGCCGCCAGCGTCTCGCCGATCACCGCGGTCTCGGGCAGCTCGAAGTCGGCCACCGCCAGGCGCGGGCGCGCGGCGGCGCGCTCCTGGCCGGCGCCCACGACCCAGACCGGCACCTTCCGCCGGGCCAGCTCGCGCAGGCGCAGGCCCAGCGGCGGACCACGAGTGACTCGCCCGTCGGTTATCAGCACGACCCCGGCCAGCGGCCCGGCGCCCGGCGAGGCCAGCGCGCCGGCCAGGCCCCCGACCAGGTCGGTGGCGCTCCCCGCCGGGGGGGCCGCCAGCGCCGCGGGCTCGACGCCGCGCACCCGGGAGTCGAAGGCCAGGTAGACCGGCCGCGCCCGGCGCTCCAGCTCCAGGCGCAGGGGCGAGCCCTCGCGCACCAGGTCGGCGGCCAGGCGGTAGCGCGCGATGCCGGCGGGCAGGTCGGCCTCGCGCATGGAGGCCGAGCGGTCGACCAGCACGACCACGCGCGGCGGGGTTTCCCTGTCGCTGGTGGTCACGGCGGAGGGCCGCAGCACCGCGAGGGCCAGGCAGGCCGCGGCCAGGGCGTAGAGCGCGCCGGCGGCCAGGCGGGCGGCGGGCCCCCGGCGGCGGGCGGCCAGCAGAGCTCCGCCCAGGAAGGCGGCCAGCGCCAGAGCGGCCAGGACGGCGATGGCCCCCGCGAGGGAGAGCCCGCCGGCCAGCTCCAGGCCGCGCACGGCTCAGCGCCCCTTCCCGGCGGGGAAGACCGGATAGCTGATCGATCCGTTGGGGAAGACCGTCAGGCGCACGGGCTCGGTGCGCAGGTGCCGGTCGGCCATTTCCAGGGCCTCGTCCATGGAGGCGGCGAAGTCGAAGAGCGGCAGGAGCGCGGCTTCCCTGCGGCTGATAGTCGGCGAGTAGACCACCACCCGGCAGCGGCGGACCATCTGCAGGCCGTAGAAGACCATGTGCAGGTTCTCGGGGTTGAGGGCCTTGTCCCGCCCGGCGCTCAGGCCCAAGAGCGCGCGCACGCCGGGCATGCGCGCGGTGAAGCGCACCAGGGCGGGGGGCAGCGGCCGGGAGAAGGGCGGGCGGTAGTCGCCCATCCCCTCGAAGTTGCGCATCGCGGCGATGAGCACGCCCCCGGGCCGGACCGCGAAGAGCGGGCCCCCGAAGCACTTGACCCCCTGGCGCCAGTCGCGGTCCATGGGCCGCGAGCCGGAGACCACCACGTCGGCCAGGCCCGGCACGCGCACCCCGTAGATGTCCGCGGCGGCGGCGCGCGCCCGGCTGTGCGCGGCGGCGGCCTCCCCGGCGAAGGCCCGCGCCACCTCCAGCTCGGGGTTGAGGACCACGTTGAAGAGAAAGACCTCGCCGCCCAGGAGCGCCGGCGCGGCCTCGATGGCCCGGCGCATGGGGTTCTCGGCCGCGGGCCTCCCGGAGAGCTGCACCGGCCGGCGGGGGCTGCCCAGGACGTGCAGGCTGGCGATGGTGTCCGCCGAGGCGGCACCCGGCGCCAGCATCTTGGCGCCGCCGCCGAAGCCCGCCTGGATGTGCGGCTCCACCGTGCCGACCAGCACCACCAGGTCCGCGGCGCAGACCTCCTTGTGAAGCTCCAGGGGCAGGCCCGGGCCGAGCTCGCCGAGGGACCGGTAGTCCTGCCCGCGGCGCGCGTCGGGCTGGACCACTCTCAAGGCCTCGGCGGCCTCGCCGTACTTGTCGGCCAGCTCGTCCCCGGTCATCGGCCGGTGCACGCCCAGCCCGGGCAGCAGCACGATCCCGTCGCTGGTCGCCCCGGCGCGGAAGAGCTCGCTGAGCAGGGCGTCGAGCATCGCGGCGGTCGGCGCGGGCCGGGTGGCGTCCTCGGCGACGATGGCGATCTTCTTGCCGGCCAGCCTGCGGGCCGCGAGCGGCTCGGCGCCGACCGGCCGGGCCAGGGCCCGGCGCAGCTCCTCCTCCAGGGGCTCGGCGGCCGGGCTCCGCGCCGGGGCGGCCTCGGCCAGGAGCTCCCAGCCGGCGGGGAGGTCGAACTCCAGATAGTCGTCGGGGCCCCAGGGGATAGAGAGCTTCACGCCGCGGCCCTCCCCCGCTTCTGGCGGGCGGGAAGCTCGGGGTCGAGGCGCGGCCGGCGCCCGGCGGCCAGGAAGCAGGCCAGCATCTCGGCGAAGAGCAGCGCCAGCGCCAGGGCGGCCAGGGGCGGGGCCAGCTCCCGCCCGCGGCGGGCCCGCGCGGCCACCGCGCCCAGCGCGCCCGAGAGGTGGGGGACCCGGCCGGGGATCTTCTTGGGCGGGAGGCGCCGGCCGGCCAGCTCGCGGGGGTCGAGCCGCACCGCCAGGGCGCGCTCGGCCAGCGGCTCGCGCTCGGCCTCGGAAATCACCCGGTAGGCCCCGGCCCCGGCGGGGGCGGCGAAGTGCAGGCGCAGCCCGCGGTCCGGCGAGCCCAGCGGCGTGCGCAGCCCCGCGGGGCCCGACAGCCAGAAGCGCGCGGCGCGCTCGCGGGCCGCGGTTTCCATCTCCACGGCCGCGCCGGCGCGGACGGCGGCCTCCGCGGGGACCAGCCCCGCCGCGCGCGCGGCCAGCTCGTGCATCAGGGGCACGAAGAGGTTGGCGTGCTCGCGCGCGGCCAGCCGCGAGAAGCGCGCCGAGGGGCCCGAGGCCACGGTGATCACCGGCCCGCGGCCCAGGCTGCGCTCGATGATGCCGGGCAGCTCAAAGCGCGCGGAGCGCAGCCGGGCGAGCTGCACCGCGCCGGCCGCCTCCAGCGCCAGCGCCCGCCGGAAGACCGGCGCGAAGGCCGCGGCCCGGAAGGGCGCGAAGAGCCCCGCGCCGGGGCGCGCCGGGGCCAGGTATGCGCCGCCCGCGAAGTCGACCGGTCGCGCGGCGGCCGGGGGCACCGGCAGGCCCAGCGGCCCGGCCAACTCGGCGAGCCTCGCGGAGTCTTCGGCGAAGATCACCGCGCCCGCGCCGGCAGCCACTCGCCGGGCCAGCCGCGCGGAAAGCTCGCGGTCGAGCTTCGGCGGGCCGATCAGCAGGAAGGCGCGGCAGCCGGCCAGGTCGGCCAGGGCGGCGGACTCCGGCGCCAGGGTCTCGGCCAGGAAGGCCTTGCGCTCCGCGCCGGGCCCGGCGGAGAGCGCCAGGCGCACCG
>CAZONU010000263.1:0-7307 GCA_964581145.1 uncultured Planctomycetia bacterium | reverse complement strand
ATATTGACCCTGCGCGGCCATACTGGGGGCGTATACGGCGTGGCCTTCTCCCCGGACGCCGGAAGGCTGGCCTCCGCCGGCCGCGACGGGACCATCAGGATATGGGACGCCGAGGCCGGCCGGCAGCTCCAGGTGCTGCAGGCCCGCGGCGGCCAGATCTCGGGCCTGGCTCTCGGGCCCGGGGGGAGCCGCGTGGCCGCCGGGACCCTGCTGGGAGTGGTTCTCTGGGAGCTCCCGTCCGGCCGCGGGCTCAAGCCGCTCACCGGCCACAAGGGACTGGTTACCGCGGTGGCCTTCGGCCCCGGCGGCAGGCTGCTGGTTTCCGGCGGCAGCGACGGCACCGTCCGGATGTGGGACGCCGAGAGGAGGTGCCTGCTGCACGTTTTGCGCGGGCATGCCTCGACGGTGCGCTCGGTGGCGGTGGCCCCTGACGGCGGGCTGCTGGCCTCCGCGGGCCGCGACGGCACCGTGCGCGTCTGGGACGCGCGGACGGGCCGGCAGCGGCTGAAGCTGAAGGGACACGCCGGCGCCGTCGGGTGCGTGGCCTTCAGCCCGGACGGCCGGCGGGTCGTCTCCGGCGGCGCCGATCGCAAGGTGCGCGTCTGGAACGCGGAGTCCGGCGAGCAGCTCCTGGTGCTGGAGGGGCACGCCGGCCGGGTTATGGCCGTGGCCCTCGACCCCCGGGGAAAGCTCCTGGCCTCCGGCGACAGGGAGGGGCGGGTCCGTCTGTGGCTCACCGCCCGGCTGCCGAAGGGCAGGGGCAAGCGCGCCGCCCGCGGCGCCGGGGGGCCCGCGCGCTGACCCGTCCGGTTGACGGGGCGGCCGGCGCGGCTATGCTTGGCGCCGTGAAGATACCCACCGGAGAGGAGATCGCCGAGCGGCAGGCCGGGGCCATCAGCGCCTGGTACGCGGCCGGCACGGAAGCCCCCGAGATCGCCGAGGGCGACGGGTTCCTGGCGCTGGTCCTCGAGCAGTGCTCCCGCAACTACCAGCTCTGGAACCGGGAGGACCAGGCCCGGCGCACCGACGTGGACGACTCGGCCATCGCCGCGGTCAAGCGGGCCATCGACGGGCTCAACCAGCAGCGCAACGACCTCATCGAGAAGCTCGACGAGGCGCTGCTCTCCGAGCTGGAGGCGGGCATGAGCCCGGCCGCGCCGCTCAACAGCGAGACGGCCGGGTCCATCGTCGACCGCATGGCCATCATGGCTCTGAAGTGCCGCCACATGGAGCGCGAGGCCGGGCGCGCCGAGGCCGGCGAGGAGCATACCTCGCGCTGCAGGGCCAGGCTGGCGGTGCTCCGCGAGCAGCGCGCCGACCTGGCCGGCTGCTTCGATGAGCTGATCGGCGCCTCGCGGGAGGGCGCGCGGCGGTTCAGGGTCTACCGCCAATATAAGATGTATAACGACCCCAGCCTCAACCCGGAGCTCTACAAACGCGGCGGGCGCAGCTAAGCGACCCGATTGGGCGGGTTGGGCGCCGAAAAGCGGGCGCGAAAAGGTGTCCGAACATCCCCCCGGCGAGCTACTTGACCTAGTGGACGAGGAGTTGTGTCCGCCGGGCCAACCGGGCCAACCGGGCCGGCGCGCGCGGGCAGGAGGAGACGCCGTGAGAACCGTTCTCGAGAGACTTCGCAGGCCGCTGGGCGAGAACCGCAGAGGCATCGCCCTGATCATGGTGATGATGATCGTCTCATCGCTGTTGATCATCGGCATACTCTTCTCCGGTTCGGTGACCGCCGAGTACCGCGCGGCGGTCTACTACCGGCAGGCCATCCAGTCCGAGCAGTACTGCATCGTCGGGCTGCACCGGGCCATGGCCGAGATCATGTACGACGTCTGGGGGGTTTACGAGGACCGGCCCTTCGTCAGCGCGCGCTACGCCACCGGCGCGGACTTCGACATCGGCGACCCGGAGACCAGCCTGCAAGCCCTGGGCGACGCGGCCTACTACGACCTGGAAACCGGCAGCCTGAAGCCCATCACCCGCCAGCGCAGCTTCTGGAACGGCGAGGCCTGGGTGGTCTGGGCGGGTCCCAGCGCCTACTCCGGTCACAGCTCCAAGGTCACTCCTCCCGCGGGGTTCACCAACGTCTGGCAGATGGACCCCCGGCCTCAGATCCATATGGAGATCATCGGCGGCGCCCAGCGCTACCTCTCCTTCGGGTCGGGCACCTCGGCGGGCACGGTCAGCACCAACGGAACCGCAGTGACCGGCACGGGCACCAACTTCGACCCCAGCTGGGTGGACAACCAGGAAATCTACATCGACGGCGCCCTCTATCACATCGACGACCCCGGGGTCAACCCGATAACCGCGACCACCCTGAAGATCAAGGAGGACGCCGGGGTCAAGACCGACGTGGGTTACTACGTGGTCGGCCAGGGCGACTGCCCCCCGTCGGCGGACAGCCCCCCGACCTTCGCGGGCGGCACCCAGGAGATCAGCGACTTCTACAAAACCAAGAAGGGCCATGCCGCCGACCCGCGGTGGGTCAACCCCGCGGCCTTCATCAGGTACAAGCCGGCCGACGGCACCGCATACAAGTACGGGGGCGTGGACATAGACGGCAGCGGCACGGTGGACGCCAAGGACAAGGCCCTGCGCGACTGGGCACTCTGGCAGCTCAAGCGCGACGCCTACCTGCCCGAGGCCATCGACAACCACGACCTCTTCCAGGGTTCGATGCACGCCAACAACCGCCGGCTGTGGTCCAACGGCACCCCGGTGGACAACGGCTGGGAGTTCATCGACCCCAAGATAGTCGGCGATTCCTTCTACCAGATCTTCCGCTTCAACCCCCTGTACTCCATGGCCAGCAGCGTCTCCGACGACCCCAGCTGGGCCAGCGGCGACCGCTTCGACGGCAACGCCAACGCCGAGGACCACACCGGCACCAAGAGCGACGCCGCCGGCTACCGCTACCCCTACGACCGCACCCACCTCAACAAGTGGAACGCGGTGGCCTGGGCCGACGACGCCTGCGGCGGGCTGGTCAACATCAACCAGTGCAACAACGACTACAACATCGAGCAGTTGACCAGCAACCCCGGCGGCGACGCGACGCCCTCGGACCTGACCTGGTACCACTACTCCGAGGCCAAGTGGATCTACTGCTACGACCCGCTGAACCCCGAGAAGAAGTACGGCCGCTACGCGGTGAGCATCATGCCCGACAACGGCACCTGGAACGCCTCGGCGCTGCACTCCGGGAACATGCACGTTTACCAGCCCAACCACTCCTGTCCGCACGTCAAGAACGTGGGCGACGTCAAGGCCGCCGGGGGCTTCCTGGGCTCGCTGCGCGCGGGCTTCGACCCCAAGACCGGCGACGCGCGCGACGCAGCTCTGATGCCCAATGCACTGAACTGCTACTCGCCGGTCCGGCCCAGTCCCCTGCCCCACTACTGGAGCAACACGACCACCGACGGGAGGGACGTCGACGGCGACGGCGTCACGGACGCGCTCACCTATTTCTGCCAGGACGGCCATCCAGACAGCCCGGCGATGCCCCCCGCCGGCCGCTTCCCGGTGACCGACTACAGCCGGGCGCCGGAGATCTGGGGCGGCCACGGGGGCTCGGCCTGGGACAACGACAACGGAGTGCGCTCGGCCATCTTCAATTACCTGATATGGCTGGGGCCCTACGACAGCCGCGCCGAGCTGGCCACGCACATGCGCAAGGCCTGCATCGCCATCCCCAGCCCCTCGCCGGCGAAGCACGGCATCGACGCGGCCACCCGGGCCTGCATGGAGACGGACATCAACAACAACGATGCCGACCTCCAGAAGGTGGCCCAGAGCGCCATGCTCATCTCCGCGCTGACCACCGTGCAGGGCTTCTACTACACGCTGGACCGCTTCTGGGACCGGGACCTGCTGCTGGTCGACTGGAGCGCGGCCACCAGCGGGGACCCCGACGACATGCGCTTCTCCACCGCGCAGTGCCTGCGGGACACGCCGACGGCCTTCGCCACCGCCTCGGCCCGGCCCGGCCAGCGCACCCGCGACCGCTACATCCAGGTGATGCTGGACCTGGAGTGCTTCGGCGGCTACCGCACCCGGGACGGCAAGTACAAGCTGCTGGACTACCTGTTCCAGACCGCGGCCGCCGACGACAGCGAGTACGACACCTACAAGACCAACCACGAGAACCGGACGGCGCCGGCCTACTCCAAGGCGGGGGTCTACGGCGGCGCCGGCGACCAGACCGCCCAAGCCGATCCCACGACCTGGTCGATTCAGCGCAGCACCAACCGCATCGAGAAGTTCATGGCCATGACCGCCAGCCGCATCGCCTGCCAGCAGCGCGGCGCCAACGGCAAGAGCGCGGCCTGCCCCCGGGGCCACCTGGTGCACAACCCCAGGATCAGCAGCGTCCACAGGTCGGAGTGGACCAGCCCCACCAAGACCTTCACGAACATGCGCACCAGCGCGGCGGACAACACCCTGGACGACATCGGCGAGGGCTGCCCGGTGTGCGGGGGCAAGCTCTTCCAGAACGCGGTGCACGAGGTGAACATCGGCGAGATCGGCCGCTTCTACGAGAAGTTCAAGAACGCCGAGCGCCCGGTGCGCGAGGCCTTCGACGTGGACATCCCCGCCCAGAAGCCCGCGCGCAACTTCGTGGAGCTGATGGTCTACGGCATACCGGTCAACGGCTGCTACATCGGCGGCAGCTACGACATCGTCCGCTTCGACATGCTCTACTGGCATGACAGCAAGGGCAGTTACCTCAACTTCCCGGGAGTGCTCCTCGACCCGGTGACGCGCATGCCCTACTACACCTCGGCCAAAGAATACGGCATGCGCCACCGCAAGCCCTGCAGCGACGCCACCTCCATAAACCCCGAGCCGATCTTCAAGGCGGGCGCGCGCATAGGCATGGGCGACAGCCATGGTTTCGACTGGCGCCTGCTGGTCTGGGACAACACCGACAACGGGGGCCGCTGGCACGACGCGACCCACTGCGTGGAGTACGGCTACGGGGGCCACGGCGCCGACAGGAAGCACTGCGTGCTGCAGGACGCGGCGCTCTACAACGGCGCGCACATGCTGATCACCGACGACAGCGACCCGAACCCCGCCAACTGGAAGTACGACCCGGACAACGACCTCTACAACGCGCTGTACATCCGCGCGGACGAGAAGTACACCATGCCCGACCCGGACCCCGCCCACCAGCAGGCCGCGGCGGCCAACGGCTTCACCGCCACGGTGAGCATCTACCGCAAGATGCCGGTGCGCTGGTACGGCGGCGAGGCCAAGTGGGTCCACTGGCTGAATTATGAGACCGCGCCCTCCGCCTGGTACCCCCCGGGTCATAAGGACGGCCCGCCGGTCCCGCCGGTCACCAGCACCAGCGCCTACCGCGGCGTGGGCTTCAAGGAGAAGACGCGCCTCAGCTTCTCCGGTGCCACCATCGGGAGCTGGGACTGCGACTACAAGTACAAGGGCGACTACGACGACCCGCTCAATAAGGGCGGTTTCTTCCACCCCACCGGCCTGAACCCGGACGGCAGCGGCATGTCGAGCACCCAGAAGGAGGGCCTGATCCACGTCAAGGCGGCATCGGCCGACAACTACGACCTCAAGTACCCCCGGCAGTACGGCATCATCACCTTCGACGGGCGCTTCGACGGCACCAAGGTGGCGCTGGTCATGAACTCGGACAGCGACGATCGGCCCAACTACGGGACCTGGCAGGTCATCGACTACGTGGAGCTGACCGACAGCGCCGGCAACCCCATCAGGATCAGCCAGGCCTGCGGCGAGAACGGGGTGGAGGGCAACACGGTGCTCTCCTGGCAGGCCCGCAACCCGCTGGACAACCGCTCCAACGGCGACGGGTACATGTGCTGGGACCTGTTGCCCATGACCCTGCAGAACGCCACCACCGACGGCACCGCCGGGAACGCGCCGGCCAGCAGCGCCAACGGCTACGACCCCTGGAACGGCGGCTCCGACTACAAGTGGTGGGGCAACGCGGAAGACGCGACCTTCAGCGGGTTCCGCCGGATCACCAACCCCAATCCCACAGGCCCGGGCTTCATGGACATGTGGAACCCGTTCTGCAACTGCCGCAACACCAACACCTACGTGCGGGACATGCCCACCCGGCGCTGGGTCTGGGACGGGACCACCGCGACCTCCCGCTTCTCGAAGATGGCCGACGTGGAGCTGGGCCTGGCCCGCACCGACAACGGCACCATGGGCTACAACAACCGCCAGCCCAACCGCAAGGAATGCCTGATGAGCATTCCCACCGGGATCGGCCGGCAGGTCAACCGGGCAAACGACGCCAACGACCCGGCCAAGACCGCCACCTACGCGGGCCGCCAGCACAGCCTGGCGGCAGTGTCGGGCATGACCTGGACCGGTGAGGGCAACAACACCAACGACAGCCGCTACAAGTGGGCGGCCTACAGCTGGGACAACTGGGCCGACCTCTTCAAGGTCACCGACCTGTGCCAGCAGATCCTCTGGGACATCTACCCCAACACCGCCGAGGACCGCGACGTCTACGACGGCGACCAGGACGGGGTCACCGACGAGCACGAGCTGATCGACGACTCCCTGGCCTACGAGTGGAACGGCCCGGCGGTGAGCGCGGTGAAGGGCCACTTCATCGGCGAGCTCAAGCAGATCAACAAGCTCAACCTCAACGAGCTGTGGTACCCGCCGAGCTTCAAGGGCACCGAGTGGAACTCGTCCTACACCTCCTTCGGGCGCAAGCCCCTCAAGGGCTTCATGTCCCCCTCGGATGCCATGACCTACCACTTCTACGGGTCGGCCAACTTCGAGGCGCGGATCAAGCCCTGGGACCTGGACAACGACAACAGCGCGGACTACTACTCCGCCGCATCGACGAGCCACCAGAAGCGCTTCGACGCGATCTACTGCTCGAACAGCACGGTCTACACCATCTTCGTGACCGGCAACGCCGTGGACCAGGCCGACGAGCCCCTGGCGGAGATGCGCGCGCGGGTCACCGTGGAGCGCACCTGGGACGGGCGCACGAACATCCTGGAGTTCACCTGGCTGCCCACCGACCGCGGCCTCATGGAGTGAGAGGAGACGGCAGGAGCCCGGAGATGAGCGTGACGCGCCGCCAGCCCCGACCGCGCCGCGGCTTCACCCTGGTGGAGCTGATGGTGGTGATTGCGGTCATCGGGATACTCGCGTCGATCACCGCCTCGGCGGCCATGAAGGTCGGCGAGCACATGAAGGTCAAAGAGGCCCGGGTGGGGCTGGCCCGCCTGGCCCAGGCCCTGGAGGCCTACAAGGCCAAGACCGGCTGCCTGCCG